>DASUWS010000196.1:0-21181 GCA_036378295.1 Ktedonobacterales bacterium | reverse complement strand
TCACTTCCAGGTGCCCCAGGGCATCAGCGCAGACCTGATCGCCACGCTCGAAGGCTTCTCGCGCGCGGATGTGGATCGCTTCGCGCTGGAATCACAACAGAAGGCGGCCCGAGCGCGGGCAGAAGGACGCTTTGCCCGAGGCCTCTTCCCAGTTACTGACCCGAAGACAGGGACCGTTGCTCTGGCGGAGGATGAATACCTGCGGCCAGATAGCACCGCTGAGGGGCTGGCCGCGCTTGAGCCTTCTTTCGCCAGGCTGGGCGCGATGCCCATCGCCCCCGAAGGGCCAACCTTCGATGAGGTCGCGCTGCGCCGCTATCCCGAGGCTGGCCCCCAGATCGCGCACGTCCATACCGCTGGCAATTCAAGCGGCATCGTGGACGGCGCCGCGGCTGTGTTGGTGGCGTCAGAGGAGTATGCGCGCGAGCGTGGCCTGCGCCCTCGGGCGCGCATCCGAGCGATGGCAACAGCAGGCAGCGAGCCCATCATTATGCTCACCGCGCCGACGCCCGCCGCTCGCAAGGCGCTTGCGCAAGCGGGAATGACCGCGCGCGACATTGATCTGTGGGAGATTAACGAGGCGTTCGCCGCCATTCCCCTGCAAGTCATGCGCAATCTCGACCTTGACCCTCAGCGTGTGAACGTCAACGGTGGGGCCATTGCCATTGGGCATCCGCTGGGCGCTACCGGGGCGATGCTCCTCGGCACCGTGCTTGACGAGCTTGAGCGACGCGGCCTCGCTACCGCGCTGGTCACGCTCTGCATCGCGGGTGGGCAGGCCGTCGCCACCATTGTGGAACGCGTCTGAGCCATAGGCGAACCGAGGCAACGAGCAGTGCCAGGACGCGCTGCGAGCGGTTCACAGCATCCCGCTATACGTCAAGCGGGAACACGAACACAGGGAGCGATAGGAGATTGGAGAGAGGGCAATGCCGTACACCAGGGAGCACAAGCAGCGCACGCGGGAGCGCATCCTACGGGTGGCGGCCCGCGCCTTCCGTGAGGAGGGCATCGGGGGCGTAAGCGTTCCAGAGGTGATGGGCCAGGCTGGCCTCACACACGGCGGCTTCTACGGCCATTTTCCCAGCAAGGATGCGCTCGTGATCGAGATGTTCGAAGAAGCGTTTGGCGAGACGGCGGAGAGTCTGCTCGCGCAAGTGGCGCAGGCAGAGCCTGACAATCCCATGCGGGCTATGGTGCGCGCATATCTGAGCCGCACGCATCGCGACACGCCGGGCGATGGCTGCACTGTCGCGACGTTGGGCGCCGAGGTGGCGCGGAGCACACCGGAGGTGCGGGCCGGTTTTACTCGTGCCCTGCGCGGCTACATACGCCGGCTTGCCGCTTACCTCCCGGCGCGACACTCCACCGGCGAATACAGCCCGGAACGCTCAACGCGTGATGAGGCGGACGATGAAGAGCGGCGGGAGGATGACGCGCTCGTCCTGCTGGCTGGGATGGCAGGCGCGCTCCAGCTTGCACGCGCGGTTGATGACCCCGCGCTCAGTGATCGGATTCTGCGTGCCGCCCGTGCCTTTTACAAGCAGTCCTTCGCGTCGAACCCAGAACAACCATAGCGTGAAGCTAGCCTCTACTCGTGGAGTGGCAGCCCCTTCACGACCGCGTCTACGGCTTTGCGCCTGGCCCAGAGCGCGAATCCCGCCAGGCGCAGGTCGTCGCTCTTGACGGCGCGAACAGCGGCCCGGTTGGCCTCGTCGTGTCCGGTGGCGAAGAGGTCATCGGTGAAGATGGCGATGCGGAGGTCGCGGGCACGCGCGCGCTCGTAGGAGGCGCGAATCTGCTCGGCGGTCGCGGCAAATACGAGCACCGGCTGGCGGAACATGGGGAGGTAGCGCTGACCAGAGGCGTCCTCATACGGCTCGCCGACAATCCCTTCCGTCGTCGCGGCGATCCCGCTGACGAGGAATGCGGTCGTGTTCATTTGCTGCCACATGGGCAGGTCCGCCCGCACTACCACCGCGATCTTGGTATCGAAGCGCACGCGCGCGGGTACGTCGGTTTCTCCTGCTGCTATCTCTTCTGTTGTGATCTCTGTTGCTTCCATCGAGGCTCCTCCATCCAAGCGTGCAAGCCGCCCAGATCGGACAGGCTTCTTGGGGCGAGTGTAGCCCGCACGCGGAATGGAGGTCTATCGAAAAATTGCGCATCATCTCATCCTGTGCCATCAGGAGCCATCAGGAGCCGCCGCAAGCGCGCTACCATCGCGCGGCATAGGCAGCCGGCGTGACGCCAATCGTTCGGCGAAAGCGCTCGGTGAAGTGGCTCTGGCTGCTGAATCCAGTCAAATACGCCACGAATGCCGGAGCGTTGCCCAGTTCAAGCAAGTGTTGCGCATGCCGAATGCGCACGCTTTCCAGATAGGCATGCGGCGTGATGCCGGTAGCGCGGCGGAAAACACGGACGAGATGGAACGGGCTGAGACTTGTCTGCTCTGCCAGGTGCGGGAGCGTGATGCGCTCGGCGTAGTGCTCTTCGAGGTAGCGGCGGGCGAGCGATACTGCCTGTGGCTCGGCGCCAGCGGGTGGCAGAGCCAGCCGTTCGGAGCCATAGCGCAAGACGAGTGTGGTGAGGAGGCTGAGCCAGTGGGTTTGGCGCTCGAGCACTGACAACTCAGACGACAACAGGGCATGGAAGCGGAAGATTGATGAGGCGATATCGCGCTCGTCAATCCGGGTCGTGGAGAATTGTGGCAGCACTCCAGGGCGGCCAAGCTCCCGCATGACCTGCTCCATATGCTCTTGCGTTGGATAGAGCGCGCGGTAGGTGAAACCAGCCTCGATGGCAGATTCCCCCGTATGTGGCTCGCCGGGGTTGAGGATGAAGAGTCCACCACGGGTCGTCACGTAATGCTCGCGGCGATAGTGGAATGTCTGTACGCCGTCGGTAATCAAGCCGAGAACATAGTAATCGTGCCAGTGGGGCGCGAAGGCATGGGTTGTGAAATGCGCGTGTAGCGCGCTCATCTCTAGATCCGCGTCGTGCAGCGGTAGACTCCACTGGCGCGGAGAGCGCAGGTCGACCATAACGATCATCCTCCGGAACAGGGAGCACACGGCAGACCTACGAGCATACAGCACATAGTAATACTATAGGAGCGATGAGAGTACAGCGTAGATGCTGTCGCCATGCTGGCACGGCGAACATCCGCAACGGGCCTCGTACCCTATCTCTCGTACCCTATCCAACGAATATACTATACGCCGCTCTCGGTTCCGTTGCGGAATAGCTGGAAAGGCCCGCGCCGCGCTTGCGGGAGAGGAAGGGGAGCGGGTGGCTGCAGGGAGAGAATGGCGAGCAGTGCGCGGGAGACGCGGGCCGGGGCAGCGTAACGCGCTCCACTCGCTGGGGGCAGCAGTCCGGCGGCGCGGGCGATGTCGTTCGGTGAGATGATCATCGGTGGGCGCTTGCCGTGGGAGAGTTCAAGCCCGCCCACAATCTCCAGGTATCTGGCGACCAGATTGGCGCAATTGTAGCTGCTGCGACGACCGAAAACGAGCGTCGCGAGCCAGGGCGGGACGACCAGATCGGCAATGGAGGCCCAGCTAAATGGCTCGCCCAGATGCTCCATGACCCACGCGATCCCTGCTTCGATGCGTTCTGGGGTGGTTCGTTCCTGGAGCGGGATGACGACCCGGCGCTCGATCAACCCCTCAGGTGTCTGGCTGACGCCATCCTCTGAATGCGCGCCGATGCACGTGCCGTCGCCCAGATCGATCTCGCAATGGCAGAACGGCCCGGCGGTGTAGGCGCATACGACGCGATCCTTCAAGATACCGCCGTTGCGATAGAGCACGATATCCCCACGCATCTCTCGCGCTCCCCTCGCTTGCGCAACCCGTCGGTTGTGATTGTCGTGATTGTCGCGCCCGCATCCGGGCGGCTCTATGCTGTCATGGTACACGCTGGCAGCCAGGACAAGCAAGATGCGCGATGGAGAAGCGAAGCGGCTCCCCTCTGGGAGAGGGGAGCCGCGGAACTAAGGCCGGGGGTGAGGTCCAACGTGGCCCCGCCACATGAGGAGTGGCCAGCGGACTAGGAGGCGGCGGAGACTCTGGGGGCGGAGAAATCGCAGATGATCGGCTCGACCAGTCGCGCGAAGTCCGCATACCGCAGGCTCATCGTCTCGGTATGGGTACCAGCGGGGAAGACAATGATCTCATCGTCTTTCAGGCTTTTGTCCACATACACCGGTAGGTCGTACAGATTGCCAAAGGGCGGCATAGCGCCGACCTCACAGTCAGGGAACGTGTCGGTGAACTCCTGCTCGTGGGCGAGGCGGCTCACCCGTGCTCCAAGCGCCGTGTTCAATCGCGAGAGATCAACACGGTGGGTGGCGGGCAGCACGAGCAGAACTAGCTGCCCATCGGCCCAGGTGACGACCGCCTTAGCGACCATCTTGCCTGGGATATGCTCGGTCTCGGCGACCTCTTGCGCCGTAAATGCGGTGCGATGCTCCTGCACATCGAAGGCCACCTGTTGCTGGCGGAGATAACTCTCCAGCCGCTCTCTGCACTTCATTGCGCACTCTCCTTCTAGCGCATCCTTGATGTCTCGCTGATCCGGGCGCACGCACTCCGCGCTGATACTCTTACGCTCGAAACCCAACAGTCAGCGCAACACTGCCGCACTGGTGTACATCGCGCGTCTCCCTCTACGCAGAACGATACATCACCAGCGCACTCTCTCGTCGTCTCACGCCCGCCTCATCATGGCGGCGGCAGCGATGAGAGATGGTGGCATCCTGGGTCAGTTGGCCGCTGGCGTCGTGTCCAGAGTCCCTGGATCGAAGACGCGCCATCCATTCGGTTGATGCTCCTGGGCCCACGCGACATCATCTCGCTGATCGTCGTAATCGAAGTTGGGCAGCTTCTCGCCGCGCACTTCATCGCGATGCAAGGGACCACAGATGCCCGTCAGGTCGCCATGCTCGATCCGGACGGCAAAGAAATCGCCAGACGTTTTGTACTGCCAGAACTGGTACGTTGGCTCCATTGTGATTCCCTCCTTCGCGACTTACCCAGCCCGAAAGGGACTACTCCATAGCTTGGAGCGGGAACAACTCCTGCCTCACAATGCTGACACACCGACATCTCAGTGTGGTCACGAAGCGATAGCCAGATGTCACATCTGGGTCTGCTGATCACTGAAGTGTTCTGGCTCCGTGCTCGGTCCTGGGAAGCACACGGCTGCAATAGCATAGAGAGATTTCTGCAACAGCATTGGGAGATTTCATGTTTAAATAGGTGTGCATGCGCTGATAAGTGTGCCGAAAACACACCTGACATTATTCCTGGGGCTATCCCGGCAATATCCTGGTTGAAAGGTCTTCTGGATGCTGTTGAAGAAGAGGATCCTGGCTGTCCGTTCCGGAGGACCCGCACGTCCCGCTAGCCCCCTGCGCGCCGTCTCCGGCTTGACCAGCGCCCTGCCGCCGTGGAGCCTGTTGGTGTTTGACATGATAACCGTCCAGTTCGGCGCGGCATTGGCCAAGGAGCTTTTCGGCTCGCTTGGGCCAGCGGGCGTGGTCTTTTTGCGCGTTGGCTTCGCTGCACTGATGTTGATGGCGCTGTGGCGTCCCTGGCGTGCCTCGGCGCGCGTTGGCGTCGGGACGGCTGCGGTGCTCCCGCACAAGCGCCAGGCGGATTATGTTGCCGTGGTGCTCTTTGGACTCACCCTCGCGCTCATGAACTTCCTGTTCTATTCCGCGCTGGCGCGCATTCCCCTCGGAGTCGCCGTGACGGTGGAGTTCATTGGGCCGCTCAGTGTCGCGGCGATCAGCTCGCGGCGGGCGCTCGATCTGCTCTGGGTTATTCTAGCTCTTGCTGGGATTCTGCTCCTCGCTCCGATCAGCACGCTTGGCGCGGCTCCGCTTGACCCGTTCGGGCTTCTTCTGGCCCTTGGGGCTGGCGCATGCTGGGCTACCTACATCCTGCTCAGTGCGCGTGTCGGACGGGCGTTCGCGGGTGTAGCAGGGCTTTCGCTCGCGATGACGGTTGGCGCGCTGGCGCTGGTGCCTGTCGGCATCATCGGCGCAGGGAGCGCCCTGCTGGATCTTCACTTGTTGCTGCTCGGCGCGTGCGTCGCGTTGCTCTCGTCGGTGGTGCCGTACTCGCTGGAACTCGCCGTGCTACGGCGTATGTCACCCGGCGCCTTTGGCGTCTTTATGAGTCTGGAGCCAGCCATTGCGGCACTGGTCGGTTGGCTCGTGCTGCACGAGATGCTAGAGTTGCGGGCGCTCGTCGCTCTGGTGCTGGTGACGACCGCTGCCATTGGCGCGACTCGTGGGGGCACGCGTTCTCATTGACGGCCCGGAAATGGACGCCTTTCAGGCCCGATACGCATGCCTACTCATCAGTCGGAAAGTACCGCAAGATGCACCTGACGAAGAAATGCGGGGTCAGCCATCACATTGATCTGGGTGATCTTGCCAGCGGTGATCGTGAACTGGGCGACATAGCGCAGCCGTCCAAGAGGCGCCACGACGACTCCAACTGCGCCGTTTACCAGCGCTGGTTGTGCGAATCGGGCAAGCCGCAAGAAGGCTCTTGCCTGCCTGACCACAGCCGGCGCTCCACGAACGACCTGTGATTTGCCCTTAAAGTCGGCCTGGTACACAATGTCTGGGTCGAGCAGAGCGAGCAGCGCGTCGAAGTTGCCAGCACGCGAGGCAGCCAGGAAGGCGTCAACCACTTCTCGGTTTGCGGCGAGATCAGCGGAGGCTTCATTTGCCGCTCCTCGTATCCGGCGGCGAGCACGGCTCGCGAGTTGTCTGGTAGCGGCGACTTCACGCTCCACGACCCTCGCAACTTCTTCGAAGGGAACCGCAAAGATATCGTGTAGCACGAAGGCGAGACGCTCGTGAGGCGTGAGCGTCTCCAGGACCACCAGCAGCGCCAGACCCACCGAGTCGGCCAACAGCGCCTCTTGCTCTGGATCGCTCATGCCAGGTGTTCTCGTATCTGGCTCAAGCCCGGAGGCTTCCAGAGACTCTTCGCGCCGCAAATTACGCGCACGCAGCATGTTGAGGCTGATGCGCGCCACCACGGTCGTCAGCCATCCGCCCAGGTTCGAGACCTCGCTCATATTGGAGCGGCTGAGGTGAAGCCAGGCTTCCTGTACGGCGTCATCTGCCTCCGAGAGGGAGCCAAGCAAGCGGTAGGCCACCGCTTGCAGGTGGGGACGGCTTTCCTCGAATGCTTCCGCCAACCATTCGTGTTGATCCATTGGTGTTCTTGCTCCGCGATAGGGTGTGTCAGAGGAGTGACACATGAAACGGGCCTGATGTGACAATGACTGGCCTGTGAGAGTCGATCTGGCGGATCGCAACAGAACCCTGGTGTTGGCTCTTCGGTCACATTTTCTCATGGTGAGGTGTCAGAGAAGTGACAAGAGAAATCTCATCAATGGGTCACGAGACGGATGGGCAAAGAGCGTCATCCACGCTGCCAATATGACCGAGAGAAGGCTTAATACCCTCATGACCATCCTACAACAACCGCCACATCTCTCCTGTCTTCTCAAGAAAGGGAATAAGAACCTTGAAACAGGCATTGAGTCATCAGCAGGCGAGCGGAAGGGGCGGCTCTGCCCTGTGGGATAAGCCAGGCATGATCACCACCCATCGGGTTGTGCAGGTTTTGTTTGCCATCTTCTTTCTGTACGGCGGCCTCGTCAAACTGGTCCCACCGGGCTCGTTGCCGGGGGCAGCACTGATAGCATGGCTGCTCTCCCCGCTGCCAAAGCCGTTCGTATACTTCACCGGCATCACTGAGATGCTCGGGGGACTTGGCCTGGTCATGCCTATGTATCTGCGTATCCTCCCCATTCTGACACCACTAGCCGCCCTCGGACTCATCATTGAAATGATTGGCGCGACGATCTTCATACCATTCTTCTATGGCTTCGCGCCGGTGGTGATCCCGGTGGTGACGGGGCTCCTCCTGGCTTTCGTCGGCTCTGGCTGCTGGTGGCAGCAGAAGCGCGGTTTCATCTGATGGCCGACGAAATTTCCGGCGCCTTGGCAGACGATAAGAGTGCTCAGGCGCCTCACCACCCCCGTCACAGACGCTCCACTGCCTGATGCAGCCAATTCTTGAGCTTAACGGCGCAGCAAGAAGTCCGCCTGAAGGTGCATGGGAAGGCTATTTCTCAGGCCCCTCGACCATGAGGGTTTCACCGGAGCGCACTCCAGGCGTCTCTGGCGATCTCGGCGAATAGCTCTTCCATAGGGCGCATACCATCGAGACGGCGGACGCCCAGGCGCGCATATCCTTCACGGTAGAGCGCGGCGCGGCATACCAGGTCATTCAGCTCCCATTCAGGCTTGCGCTCGAAGGCCACGTGCGGTGGCACTTCGAGGAAGTACGACCGGACGGGGCGCATGACGAGGAAGTGGATGAGCTTTACCACCAGCTTCAACGCCAGGCTGTCGCCATACCAATGGCGCAGCCGAACAGCAGAGTCGAGCGTGTAGCGGTCGAAGATGATAATGCGCCCCTTGCCGAACGAGCGCAGCACGACCCGGCGCAATGAATACACGTGGACAAGAGCCATGATCGTCATCCAGATCTGTGTGACGAAATTGAACCACAACCCATGATTCCTGACGCGTGCCCCAGGCTCGGCCAGCGGCTTGGGTTTGCCGCCAGATTTGGGCGTTACGCGGTCAACCACTTCAGCGAATGGGCCAATGCGCGGGAGGGCGCGCAGACAACGTTTCACTGGCGTCTTGATCCAGCCGAGACTTCGGTTCGTCCCAATTCCCGCCCAGACGACCACTGCGTCATAACCACTGGCCCGAAGGGCATCGCGTAGCAACCTCGCCTGTGAGGTCTTGCCAGAGCCGTCAAGCCCGGAGAACGCAATGACATGGGTGCGGCGGATGCGAGGCACGAGCGCTCGCGGCAAGAAGCCACGCACGACCCGCACCCGACCGCGCAGGCTGCGTTCCTCGCGGCCATCAAGTTGCTCGATGAGGGCGTGCCACCGAATCATGAGCGGGACGCGGCCCTGGTGCTCGCTGGCGGCCCTTATCATGCGCAAGGCGTATTCCGCCCGCCATGCGGGTGCCCGTTCTCCGGCTCGTTGCCACGCGTCTGGCGCGTCATCCGGCAAGAGATCTGTGCGGCTGCCGAGCTTCTGGAGCGATGCGCGCCGCCGTACCGCCTTTCGCGCGCGGATGAGCAGCGTGTGATGCGGGCTGGGCCGCGCGACTCGTAGCGTCCCATCGATTGACTGCGCCTCCGCAAAAAGCGCCTCCAACTCGTCCGGTGGCAGCCCCCATGAGGCAGCCGGAGTAAGCTCCACCATCTCGCGTCCAACTGTCCGGAACCGCACGAGCATCCGCCCTACGGGGACAAAGCCCGCTGTGACGAGCGCCTCGCGGATAGCGCGCACCTCGGCTGGCCGGGCGAGGATATCGAGATCGCCACCTTCGGGCGGAAGCGACCCGTAAATCAACACGCGATCTTGGATGACGGCGTCGATCAGTGCGAGCGCGGTCGTGGCCCACGGAGCGGCGATGGATGATGGGGCGGGTTCTGATGAGGTACTCACAGTGCTGGAGCCCTTTCTGCCAGTCGGGCGATCAACGTCAGAAGGAACTGTTGCGAGATCGGCGCCCCTCGCCCAAGACGCGCAACCGCAACGGGGAGAAGCCAGTACCGGATGCGTCCCGCCGAATCCGGCCGCAGTCGTTGATAGTGGCGCGAGTAGGCAGCGGCGAGCCAAGCGTGCGTGCGCTGTGCCAGCGGGCGCCGGGGCGGGGAGAGATAATACTTGTGGGCCACCGCCAGATGGATCAACGAGCGGGCTACATCGGCGGCAGGATCGCCATGTGTAGCCTCGGACCAGTCAATCACAACCGGGCCTTGCGGCGTGAGCAACACGTTATCGGTAGTAAGGTCGCCGTGGCACAGCGCATCGTCATCGGGCAAGGTTCTGACCGCCCGCAGGGCCAGCGCCCGCGTCCGCGCTGGAACCACCGTCGCGGCCTGGATTTCATCGCGCAGCCTCTCGCGCAATGACGGCAGCTCCGGCGCGTGAAAGGTATGTAGCTCGGCATGGGCCTGTGCCAGAATATGTCCGGCGGCGCGAATACGCCACGGCCTCCGGAGTCCCAGCCACCGGGCGAGCGATCGGCCCTCCAGACGCGTGTACATGATTCCCGCGCGGCCATCGCGCTCCATCCAGCCGAGTACCTCAGGGCAGCGGACGCCTGTCGCCTGGACAAGTCGTGCGATCTGGGCTTCGCGCGTGGCCTCCTCGTCTGAACCTGGGTAGAAGAGCTTGAGGATGACGCGGTCGCTCACAGGAAAGATTTCAGCGGTGCGGCTCGTGATGAGCACGGCCTGGGACACGGTCATGACTACGCTCCAGTGCATCGGGCCGATTGTCCAGGGGGTATCCTTCGATGCAGAGTAGCCCAGACCCCCGCGTCCGGCTATGGGCACAGTTGGCAATTCGGCCTGTGAGAATTGAACCATTCGCCCTGGTAGGGTAGCGCGCGTGAAGGGACTGGCTGTCCTATGCGCCTGGCATAGGCTGACTGCCCATGGATGGCTAGGCAGTCGCGCTGGGAATCTCAGGGCGCATCCCTCATGTGCGCGAGGCAGGTGTGATTGTATACGTGATGATATGCGTTGTGGGTGGTAGTGTGGCGAGTATCTCTTACATGTGGCCAAGGGAGGATCTGTGCGCATGGTAGCGGGAAGGGCTCGCTCGGGTTGGCGTGTCTCAACAGGATGTAGTGTGCTGCTGCTTGTGGCGCTGCTCATGGTGGGGTGTGATATCGGCCCCGGCCAGAATGCCAGGGTAACGCCGACGCCCAGGGCAGCTCCAGGTGGTCCGTTCGTACCTACGGGGAATGAAATGCTCCAGGTGCGCGGCGCGCAGATTGTGGATGCGCGTGGTCGCACTGTGGTGCTCCGTGGCGCGATGATCCCGACCTCATTCGCCTACATCAATCGCTGGCAGAAAGGCCAGGACCCGACGCAAATGCTCAACGCGTCCACCTTCGAAACGATGGCCCGTTGGCATATGAACGCCGTGCGTATCAACATCTCCTACTGGATTTATCTGCTGGACCCCGAACTCTATATGCGCCGGCTGGACCAGGCAGTGAGCGCGGCGCACGCGGTCGGCCTCTATGTCATCCTCGACTTCCACGATGACAAGCAGAGTGGAAATCCGTCGGCTGATGGCATGATGCACGCGGAGACGCTGACATTCTGGAAGATCATTGCCAGCTACTACAAAGCAGACAGCATGATGCTGTTCGACCCGATCAACGAGCCAAAGTACGCGGACTGGCAGACATGGCTGAATGGCGATGGGTCAGGCGTCGTCGGCTACCGGCAAGTGATCGCGGCGATACGCTCGACCGGCGCGCGGCAAATTATCGTCCTTGAGCCTGGCGACGGCAGTACCAACACCACCTCCGCCTGGGCTGGCATCGAGCGCTACCTGCCAACTGATCGGAACATCATGTTCTCACAGCACGAGTATGGCAACGTCGTTTCGGGCAGCCCGCAATCCTGGGATGCCTCGTGGGGCAACATTCTTGGGCGCTATCCGATCTACTACGGTGAGTGGGCTGTTCTGCCCAATGCCGATCATCCGGTAGCCTGCAGGGGGCTGACGTCCGCGAACGCGGATACGATCACCAATACCTTCCTCGACTATTTGCAGGCGCGGCATGCGAACTGGACGGCCTGGGCCTTCAATCCGTCTCACCTCGTGCAGAGCTTCACCGACTACGCGCCGACGACGTTCCAATCTGGGGCTCCCTGGTCCTGTGAGGAACCCTCCGCGGCCCATGCCGGTATGGGCCTGGATATTAAGCTATTCCTCTCCGCTCATCAATGAATCTGTGCGCTCGCGCTTGTGAGTCGCGAGTTTCTCCCATCAGGACACGTTAATACGCGCCCTGGCGGCGCAACAACGCGCCGAGGGTCAGCCTGAGGATGCGCATATCGAGCCGTAACGAGCGGCAACGCAAGTAGTAGCGGTCCAGCGCGAGACGCTGAACGTACGAAAGCTCCTGGCGGCCACTGACCTGCCAGAGTCCGGTGATTCCCGGGCGCACTCGCCTGCGGGTACGCGCGAGCGGGCCATAGCGCGGCTCTTCGGATGGGTGGATCATGCGCGGCCCCACCAGGCTCATCTCGCCGCGCAGTACATTCACCAGTTGAGGCAGCTCGTCCAGACTGGTGCGCCGCAGGAGAGCGCCCACACGCGTGACACGCGGGTCGCGCCGGAGCTTGACGTTCGCGGCATATTCTTCCATCAGCTCCGGGTGTGTCAGGAGATAGGTATCTGCATCGGGAATCATCGTGCGAAACTTGAACGCATCCACTTCTACCCCATCGCACCCCACGATCCGGCGCCGATGAATGATCGGGCCTCTGTCTTCGAGCTTGACGCATACCGCGATCACCGCGAAGAGGGGAGCCAGAACGACGAGGCCGAGACTGCTGCCCACAAGGTCAAGAGTGCGCTTGGCGATCTCATACCCCGGCGACCCCGCCACATAACCATCCGTTGGCGTCGCTTGCTGCGGTGGCTCATCCAGTTCAGCCTCCCGCGCCATCACCGCTACGACCGGCACGGTGACAGGAGGATCTTCGTCCTCACACTCCTCATCCGTATCCGTCGTATCATCTGTATCCGCCGTATCAGTGTCCGTAGAGGAATACGATATCGCAACCAAGTCTGTGCGACTGCTGTATCCATTCGCCGGCAAGACATCCGCCACGTTGAGGAGTTCGTGGGTGCTGGTCATCATGGATGTCTCGTCGTGATTCGCCTGCGAATACTCCATTTGCCATTACCCCCTAACGTTCCTGATACCTGGCGTGGCCGGGCACTGGAGCATGCCTGAAAACATACCTGCCCGGCCAGGAAGCATGGTGAAGCTGCTCTTATGCGCCGCTATACATGAGGACGCCCGCCGTCACGTTGGTGCTGGGAATGGTGTATCCGATGATGCTGCCCTGCACCGTCGCGACAGTCAACGCTGCCGTGCCAGCCCCAGGCTGTGGCAGCCCCGATACTGTGGTCCATGTGACCGAGATCAGGCCCCCGGAACCCGCGGTGCGCGTCACGAGTGGCTCATGGCGAGTGTCGGTACGGAGCGTGATGGACGACCCGGATACAGTCACCTTCCCTGGGGAAATCAGCCCATATCCGGACTGGACTGGCTCATCGTTGAGCAGGATGTTGTAGCGCAGGCATATCTGGCCATGGAGGGGTACCTGGCAATCACTCTGTGTCTGCGAGATGGTCAGGTCCACTTCCAGCTCGGAGGCATTCGGCAGGCCATCAACATGCAGATCGGAGCGTGCGATGAGCAGACGCCGGGCTGTCGCGCCGTTGCCTGCCTTCGCCTGAGACACGTGAGACACCGGAGACTTGTGAGACACCGGAGACTTGTGAGACACCTGAGACTTGTGAGACACCTGAGACTTGCGTGGCGCGTGGGAACCATGGGCGCTCGCTGTGGTTGGTACCGCACTTGCCATGAGCGCCACGATACCAAGGCAGAGCGCAAGTACCACCGCTGCCCGGCGGGTTCTCCAAGGCGTCAGATACCAGGCACTGAGCCGCTCCCAATCGGGTCGCAGGCGCGTGTGCGTGAAGAATTGGCGCGTTCGTTTGCTCGTATGCGGCATCACAATCGTATTGCTCCTTCCCAGTAAGCCGTAGAGTCGTGAGTGTCGCGGCATCATACGCACGACGCGCTCCCGGAATCGCTGAAGCTACCGCTCTTGCCATCCGGGGAGAATGTCCAGTCATAGGAGCCCGCGTGCAGGGTCAGATCGAGCACGCCATAGGTCTTGTTGTCGCGCACGACGCTGTTGGCGGCGATGCTGCTGATGCTGCCGTGGCTCTGGCCGCCAGTGCCTACGATAAACTCTGTAATTCCAGTTGATGTGGGGTTGGCGTTGGGGTCCTGCGGATTGAAGCGCTCGTACATGTGGTCGTGGCCGTTGAGCACGACATCCACATGGGCATTGTAGAGGTCTACCCAGATGTTATACATCTGCGAATAGCCCAGGCTCCCGCCAGAGGTGAAATACGCGCGATGCCAGTACGCAAGGGTACACGCGGCGGGATTCGCCGCCAGATCCGCCTTCAGCCACTGCTCCTGGGCGCTGCCCGCGCCACAGCCGCCGACATTCCCACACTCGCTATTCAAAGCGATGATATGCCACGAGCCGATGTTGTAGGAGTAGTAACCCTTGCACTTGGACCTGCAAGTGGGCTGCAAGGGAGTGGCCGCCGCGCCAAAGTAGTTCCAGTATCCAGTCGCGCCAGCGGTTGTTCCGGGGCATCCATGGAAGTATTCGTGGTTGCCGACGACCGGGTGCTCAATGGGTTTTTGCTGGCCCCAACTGGGATCGTAGGATTCCTGGAAGGCCGAGAGGCCGCCGCACTGATATTGGTTATCGCCCAACGGCAGAACCGCCGTCGCGCCCGCCAGTTGCGCCGCGGTCCAGATTTCCTGGCAGCGCCTGCTCGTCCCGTTGCCGCCGTTGAAGCCGCTGTCGGTTGGATCACAGGCGATGTCGCCCGCCGCCACGATGACTGGGTCACCAGAGAGTGCGGCAGCGCTCCCTCCCGCCGCGTAGGCCGGGCCAGATGGGGACGACAAGGCTGTCCATACCATACTCAGGGCCATCAGGAGCGCCGCTCCGATGCCCAGAGCGCGCGGGTGACGTGATAGGCGGATGCTGCCGCGATGCGCCGCGGCTCTGCGTTCTCTCATCAACTCCAGTCGCTCCTTTCGAGTCGCTTCGTTCGTTCCCTATCCCGAGGCCGCTACACGATGGTTCGCGTGCGGCGTGATCTGGTGTCCTGCGCCGCTGGGCCTGGCGAATGGCCGTCCGGGGGAGTGGGGGCATCATGCCGGTCTGGGAAGGCAGGGGAACGCAATTCCCCTGGCCCAGGAGGTCCACGGCAGGGTGGAGGAGATGCCCCTCTGTCCCAAACTCACCGTAACACCCAATCACTATGCGGGCTATAGGTACTTCCACCCCGCGCGCTCTGGGCAGTGGTCCCCTGTCGGGTTATGTGCTCGCTGGCTGGTGGGCTGCGCGTTTTGGCATAGCCGCCCCCAGGCGAGCAATGAGCGAGCGCTTTTCGCGTCAGGAGAGCGCGCGGGCGTACGCGGCATCGAGCGGGGCGAGCGCCATGCGTGCGTCGTAGCGGTCGAGCACGAGTTGATGCGCGTTGTCTGCCAGACGGTGGGCGAGCGCGTCATCTGCCAGCAGGGCGGCGCAGGCTTCCGCAAACGCGACGGGGGAATCGGCGATGAGCACATGCTCGCCATCGCGCACAGCCAGCCCCTCACATCCAATCGACGTGCAGACGACCGGCACTCCTGTCGCCATCGCTTCCAGCATCTTCACACGCACGCCGCCGCCAGAGAGCAGCGGAACCGCGAGAACGCTTGCCCCGGTCCAGAACGGGGCGGGGTCAGCGACGTAACCATGCAGGTGTACTCCGGGGTGCCGCGCCGCGAGCGCGCGCAGGGAGGCTGGGGGTCGTGGGCCGACGATATCGTGTGTCACGTGAGGGCGCCGCGCGCGGAGATGCTCATACCCCTCGCGCAGCCACCATGCCACGCCCTCGCTATTCGGCGGCGAGAACATCGTGCCAATCGTCAGCAGGCGATCTGGTTGGGGGCGGCGCGCCATCCGCAGCGGAGTGTACCGGGCGGCATCTACCGCGATAGGCGCGACCTCGATCACCGCAAGCTCGCCAGCTATAGCTCGTAGCGCGTCGCGGTCCTGTTCGCTCACCGCCAGCACGACCCGCGCTCGCTGGCACGCATCAGCTTCCGCCGCGCGGATCAGCCGGGCCTCGCGGCCAAGCAGCCAGCGCCTGATAGGGTCGGGCGCATGCTCGTGCAAGCGCTGCACACGCAGCCATACGGCGTTGTGCTCATCCAGCACGATTGGGCCGTCCCACTCAGGTGGGACAAACTGCATCATATTGAGCTGGTCCACGTGGACGATGTCGATATGCTCCTCGGCGAGCAGACGCCTGATTGTGGCGTGCATCTCGGCGCGGTCGTCTCGCCGCAGCAGGAAGGAGCCGCCTGTCGCCAGACTCCCGGCGAGATACCACAGGTCGCTCACCCGCGACCGGGAGAGCTGCACGGTGGCCACACGATGGCAGAACGCCCGGAGCATCTCAGCATGCTGGTGCTCTTGTGGAGTGCGCGCGAACGCGCAGAAGATGACCTCATGGTCTCGCGCCAGATGCTGGAGCACCTGAAGCGTCTTGACCTTGGGACCCGCATCCGGAGGATAGACGACCATCTGCGAAAGCACGAGCACGCGCGCAGACTGTTTCCTGGCTGGCGGCGTTTCGCCGACGGGATTCAGGTTCGGGACATTCCGCCCGCTCCAGACCTCTGCCACGTTGCACTCTGCCTCTCTGTTCGCTTCTATGCTCTGCCAGGAACCCGCCAGCATGATCGTCCCTGAGCGCGTGTTCCGCCGCTGCGTCGCCAATGAGCATCCGCGCCGTAGCGTCACGTCACGTCATGTCACGTCACGTCGCCGCGCCAGAGCGGAGCGCATCCACTCGCGGACGAGGCCGCTGACCATGGGCCGCTTCGGTGATGAGGGGCGTGGCCTGCCGTATCCACGCATCCCAGTTGAGCCGCTCCTCATAGCGCGCCCGGCTCGCCCGGACAAGCCCCATATAGATGTTGGGGTCGCGATAGACGCGGGCAATCACGTCGGCGTATGCGTCAGCAGTGGCAGCATGGGGCAACGTGAATCCAGTCACGCCATCGCGCACGATCTCCGAGACTCCGCCGGTATCGGTTGTAATCGCGGGCAGACCGAAGGCCGCCGCCTCGCAGAACACCATCGGCGCGCAATCGCTACGTGTCGGAAGCAGCAGGAAGTCGCTGTTCAGATAGAGCGATTCAAGCTCCTGGCGCTGCTGCTCATCGCGCTTATTCAGGAAGGGAATCACGCGCAGGTGTGGATGAGTGACCTGCGGTGGCGGCGTGCATCCGCAGACCACCAGCTCAGCATCCACGCCCATCCCCTCAAGCGCGCTCAACGTCTGAACCGCAAGGTCGCCGCCCTTGCGCTCCCAGTCTGAGCCGAGAAACAGCAGCCGACAGCGGTCCGTCTGCTTTCTCTCGTCGACCACGCCTGGCGGTGGTGGCGTATCGAGGTCAGCGCCGAAGGGGAAGGCGTGGACCCGGGCAGGGTCGGCGCCGTAGTCGGCAATTGCGGACCGCGCCGCCCAGGAGGAGGAGATAAGCACCAGCGATGCCCGCTGGATTGCCCGCCGCTCGAAGGTATCAAGCTCGCGCCGTGACCGCTCCGCCAGATGCGAATAGGCCGGGTAATACTCGCGGACGAGTCTGTGGGTGGCGTCGAGCACGAGCACGATGGGCAGATCGGTCTTGAGATAAGCGACGTCAACGGCACCACACGCGAGCACGAGATCGAACGACTGGCCAGCGCGCGCCAGCCTGCGCGTTCCCACTCTGCCGAAGCGCCGCGCTACCCACTCGCTGTGAAAATACATGTACCGTCTGTGGCGCAGAAGCCGATAGCCGATGTCCGCGATCTTCCCGGCCACTCGCTCGGCTGTGGCATCCATTGGACCAAGGAAGGTGACGTCACCACACTGTTTCCGCAGCGCCTGGCTCATGTGAAAGAGGGTATGCGACCACGAATTCTTGCCATGCGTGCGCGGGTCGAACGACGTGACACACGCGATGCTCAGTCGTGCATTGTCATCCAAGGTGTTCTTCATGCCTTACTCTGCTTCATACCACTGCTGGGCGTCAGGAAGCTGGTGTGCCAGGATACTCTGGACGCGCCGCCACGAACGCCGCCGGGTGTTCACTTGCCCATGATGGTTGTGCCTGCCCTGTTTGCCACGCCCGCGCATGGCGAGCTATCGCGACCCGTACCTCGCGGGCATGCTCGTAGACGAGGGTGAGCCGTTCGATGATCGTATCCCAATCGTGGTGTGCCGCGATGTAGGCCGCGCCATGCCGGGCGACGCTATGCCATGCCTCGGTATCGCTCAGAAGGCGAAGGGTCGCTGCCGCGAACTCTTCGGGGGTATCGGCCACCAGCAGATCACGGTCTGTCACGGTCTGCAAGCCGCCCGCGGAACTGGAGCTCGCCACAACTGGCGTGCCCGCTGCCATCGCTTCGAGGACCTTGTTCTGAATCCCAACCGCGTAGGGTAGCGGGCTGACGGAGACGCATGCCGAGCTGACCAGCGCGTTGAGGTCGCGCACGTAGCCTGTTACCGTGATGCGCTTGTCGCGCGCGAGCTGGCGCACTGCCCGCGTTGGATTGCTCCCGGCGATGATGAGGCGCACGTTGGGGCGCTCGTGCCAGATCAGCGGCATAATCTGCCTGGCCAGCATCATCGCGCCCGCTACGTTCGCGTGATAGTCCATCTTGCCTGCGAAGATGAGCGTATCTGGCTCTCGCTCGACATCACGACGCCGAAACTGGCGTGGATCGATCCCGTGCGGCAGAACGGTGATCTTCTCGGGCGTAAGAGTGGCGTCCGCACCGGGACCGGCCTCGGCTAGTTTCAGAAGCTCCTGCCGGTCGCGCTCCGACGTGACGAGCACCTGGCGAAAGCGTTCGATGTTCCGGCGCTCGAAGGCGCGCAGACGTCGCGCTTCCATCTGGCCAACCATGCGCACGAGCGAGGTTGCGCCATGTTGTGCGCCCTGTTCGTAGAGCAGACTGACACAATCCACCGCATCCCATACCACTGGCGCCCAAGGCTCAGCGGGCAGAGCGCCTATCCCGCGCACATGCTCGACATGGACCGCGTCGTACCAGTGCGCCTGTAGCTCCCGCGAGATGGCTGCTCGCAACGCCGGGGAGGCGGTATACGCGACCTGCAGCGGCATCGGCTCGCTTCGCGGGACCAGCGTGCTCACCAGTGTGCGCAGGTACGGGCGGTAGCGCGGCTCCTGGATGACCGTCACGGGGATTCCCTCACGGCGCAACTGGCCGATGTCCACCAGTGCATTCCTGCTCAATGTGCCCTGGCTCAGGGCGAGCACATGCACACCATGCTGGCGTGCCAGGTGGCGCACGAACCCGTAGGGACGGACGCGAAGCTGAGAGGGAGTATATGGCACCACGAACAAGATGCGCATCGTCCGAATCTCTCTTTTCTGACCATTCATTTCATTTCATTGGCGCGGCCATCGGCATCTAAGCCTCAGTGTATGTGCGCGGCGGCTGGTCTTGTATGGGGAAACTGGCTGCGGGCGCGCGGGTTACTCGCCCGCCAGCGATGGGCGCAACGCCCACATCCGCACGCCTGCGTGGTCTACCTGGGCGGCGTTGCTGCCCTCTCCCCCAGCCCCTCCCCTCAAAGGGAGGGGAGCCAGAACGCGCCAGAGGATGCGCGCCAGACCCGGAGGCCACAGCGGTCGCCTCACTGCCCCTCCCCTCGCAGGGGAGGGGGCAGGGGGGAGAGGTTTGCCACCCGCGCAAGACGTCATTGGCTATCCATATAGTTATGAGGGCGGAATACCCGTCTCTGGCTGGGCACATTCGCCCATTTACGCGGCACGTAGCACGCGCCTACAGTGATTTGGACACGAATGGCAGGCTCGCGCCTCCCCACGCACATATCCACAGGTATGCATCAGGCAGGCGTGTGTTTGGCACTTCACAGGCGCTCATTCACGACGCAGTCACACGCGAGAGAAGCGCGCGAATACTCGATCATCGACTACCAGGGAGGTTATGTCATGGGCGAGGGGGTAGATATACTCTGGCTCGGTGGGATTGCCCCAGAGCGGCTGCGGGCGCTTGCCTCCATACGGATGATCGCCGCTCAGGGTGTGGATGTTCGTCTTCTGCCGCTCCCGTTGGCCGAGACAATCACCTGTTACTATCAAACGCTGACCGGCATGGGCTCCGGCAAATTGGGCCGCTTCGACGCGGTGCGTCCGGTCGCGTATGAGCCACACGAAGAGGCCGAGGTACCCGAAGGTGCCTGGCGCCGCGAGCTTCCGGATCTCCTGAGCGCGGGCGTGCGTGCGGCTACCCTGCTCGAAACCGACATCGAGCATGCCCTGAGCACGGGCGAACGCGAGAGCGCCGATTGCCTGATTACGCGCCTGCGTGATGCGGGAAGCGCCGACGATGCCGCGCTCGATGCCCTGGTGAGCCAGCATGCCGCGTCGATGGGTGCGGCAGGGCATATGCTTGTTCTCACGGACGTCTGGAGTCCGCCGCCGCGCCGCCTCGTGAACGTCAATACCTTCCTGGCGAATATGGGCTTGCTGGAGGCACGGTCGGGGGCGCACCCCGGCAGCGAGATTGTCTGGTCGGAGACATTGGCGTACGGGTTGGGCACGGGGCAAGTCTGGCTCAATATGCGCGGGCGCGAGCCTGCCGGCACGGTCAAGCCTGGCCGCGAGTATGATGACGTGCGCTCCACCTTGATCGACCTGCTCTGCGACGAGTGGCGCGATCCCGAGACTGGCGAGCCGGTTGTCGCGCAGGTGCTCACGAGAGAGGACGCCTACACCGGAGAGCACCTCTTCAGAGCGCCCGATCTCATCGTCGCCTACCGCCCTGGATACGCTGCCTCCCCGCGCGCCGCCGCTCTCGATCTGGACGAGGCGAGTGTCCAGCCCGGCAGCCAGGATAGCCCGATACCCACAGAAGAGCCTGGCGCGTGCCTCATTGGCCGTGGGCCCGCGCTCGCGACGGGGGCCGAGGCGTCTGGTCGCCTGATTGATACCGTACCAAGTGTGCTGTACCTCCTTGGGGCACCGATTCCTCAACATCTGGATGGGCATGTCATGACGGAGATGTTCTCGTCCGCATACCGGGAGCGAACGCCTGTTGTGTGGGATGAGAACGACGCGACAGCGCTTTCGGGCGAAGAAGAAGACGTTATCAAGGGACGGCTGCAAGCGTTGGGCTATCTCGGATAGCCGCCTCACAGACGAAGGGCTTGGATGCGTGTGGGGAACGTCGCGAAGTCGCAAGACGATTTTATGGGGATAAGATATCTGCAGACACAGAACGCACGTGTGCCGTCGCGCGCGATCGTCGTGGCAAGCGAGCGTGTGGTGCGAACGGTTGTTTCCTTCGCTGAGGCACCCGTCGTGCGCTTCATTCCC
>DASUWS010000195.1:0-6087 GCA_036378295.1 Ktedonobacterales bacterium | reverse complement strand
CACTGACACGCGGCGCGGACGCCACGGTCGACCTCACCGGGGAGGACGTTGACGCAATGCATCGCCGCATCATGGCGGCCTGCGACGGCCCTTTACACCTCGTGATCGACCCGGTCTGGGGGCTACCAGCGGAAGCGGCGGGGCGCGCGCTCGGCTATGAGGGGCGGCTGGTCAACATCGGCTCCGCGTCCGGACCTACCGCGCGCTTCGAGTCGGCCACCGTCCGCAGCAGGCTGCACAACATCCTTGGCTACACCAATAACGCGCTATCGCCTGAGCAGAAGGCACAAGCTCTCAGCGAGATTCTGGCCCACGCCGCCGCTGGCCGCTGCACAGTGGACCGCGAAACGCTCCCCCTGGCCCGCGCGGGCGAGGCGTGGGAGCGGCAAGCTGCCTTTGCCCGGAGCAAGCTCATTCTGACCCCGTGAGCGGGGGCAACCCTCTCCCCCAGCCCCTCTCCTGGGAGGAGAGGGGAGCCAGACGCAGACGCCGACGCCCAATGCCCTTCGCGCGAGCCGCAGGCATCTGCGGCGAGAAGCGCCTTGCAGGCGCGAAGCTGCAGCAGACGGGGAGGCGGTGGCAGCGTTGACTCCAAGTACAGGTAAATGCCTTCCAGGGGAGGGGCCACATCCAGCGCATCCCACGGTTCCCTCCGCAGGGCGCTGGTTCGTCGCTCTCCCTATGGGGGAGGGGTCGGGGGAGAGGGCCGCTCACCCATCTAGCCCTCCACGACGAGCAAGACGTGGAGGGTGCGCGGGCCGTGCACGCCTTCGACGCGCGATAGCTCGATGTCGCTCGTGGCTGAGGGGCCAGAGATGAAGGTGATCGGACGGGTAGGGTGCGCGGCCAGGCGGCTGATGCCTTCGGGCACGATGCCAACCACCTGATCGGCCCGCA
This sequence comes from Ktedonobacterales bacterium, assembly GCA_036378295.1. Classification (GTDB taxonomy): domain Bacteria; phylum Chloroflexota; class Ktedonobacteria; order Ktedonobacterales; family JADMIN01; genus DAHUXT01. Next base: position 5,190 of record DASUWS010000195.1, on the reverse strand, counting down.
CGACGCAGAGATGGCGGTCGGGCACCAGCGAGAGCGCCCGCCGTCCCTGCTGAGCGCCGCCATCGAGCATGATCGTCCCCGTCTGGGCGATGGCGAAGGCGCAGCCTGTGAGGACTCCATCGCTTTCGTCCAACTGCGCGTTCGTGAGCGGTGGGTCGTCGCGCAGCGCCTCGACGCCAGCGGGCAGCCACTCAGCAGGCACATCGGCGGGAACCACCAGACGCCGGATGCCATACGCCGCGCAGGCATGGGCGATGGCCTCAGCCAGCGCCGCCGGCTCGACGTGGTCAACGTGGGCTTTGTAGTCGCGCAGCCGGTCGATCAATTCAGCGACGATCTCGGTCTGGTTGCGCGCGTCTTGCTGGCGATAGGCGCGGGGCATTGCGGCTGCGGCGGCCTCTGCGGGAGCATCTGCGCGAGCGTCTGATGTGCCAGACAAGGCCGTGCGAATGCGGACCAGAATAGCATCCTTCGCGGACTCGGCCATCACGCGCCCCCTTTCGGTCCTTGCGACCCTTGCGGCTCTCGCTGCCGCCACCACTCGCGGAACGTCTGCTGTGGTATCGGCCCCAGATCGCGCGCGCGCGTCCACCCGGCCAGCATGCCCGGCAGGCGGCTGATGGTGCCGTCACGCACGAAGAGACGCTGCCCCCGGCGTCCCAGGCGTTGCGCCCGCTCGTAGCGCTTCGGGCTGGCAAAGATAGTGGCCAGTTGACGCATGACGACCCCCTCCGGGTCGAGGGGTCCGGCCCGCTGTGTCACCTCACCGCGCAGATGCAGCAGCACCGCGGGGATGTTGATCTTGACCGGGCAGACCTCATAGCACGCCCCACACAGGCTGGAGGCATATGGCAGCGTCTTCGCTCGCTCCAGCCCGAGCAGTTGCGGCGTCAGAATCGCGCCAATCGGGCCGGGATAGACCGAGCTATAGGCGTGCCCGCCTGTGCGCGCATAAACTGGGCAGATATTCAGACAGGCGCTGCAACGGATGCAGTGGAGCGTTTGCCGTCCCACCTCATCGGCAAGCACCTGGGTGCGCCCATTGTCTAGCAGCACCAGATGGAACGCCTGCGGCCCGTCGCCGGGCGATACTCCCGTCCACAGGCTGGTGTAGGGATTCATGCGCTCGCCCGTCGAGCTACGCGGCAAAAGCTGCAGAAATACCTCGAAGTCGCGAAACGTCGGAATGATCTTCTCGATCCCCATGACGGTGATGAGCGTCCGGGGGAGCGTCAGGCACATGCGGCCATTGCCCTCGCTCTCGACAACCGCCACGGTTCCGGTCTCCGCCACACCAAAATTCGCCCCACTAATCGCGACTTGTGCCGAGAGAAACTGCTCGCGCAGGTAGCGCCGCGCAGCCGCGGTCAACTGCTGCGGCTCGTCGCTCAGCTCCTGCCCCTGGGCAATCGTGCGGCGGAAGAGGTCGCGAATCTCGCTGCGATTCTTGTGGATGGCAGGCACGAGGATATGCGAGGACTTCTCTCCGGCAAGCTGGATGATCAACTCGGCCAGATCGGTCTCGACGGCGACGATGCCAACCCGCCGCAACGCCTCATTCAGCCCGATCTCGTCGGTCGTCAGCGATTTCACCTTGACGACCCGCTCCGCTCCGGTAGCCCGTACCAGACGAGTGATAATCGCGTTGGCCTCGGCGGCGTCGCGTGCCCAGTGGACGTGTCCGCCCGCGCGCGTCACCGACTCCTCCAATTGCAGCAGATAGCGGTCAAGGTGGCGCATGACGTCGGCTTTGATCGCCGCGCCCGCCTCTCGTAGCTCTTCCCAGTCGGGTAGCTCGCTGACCACGTTTGCGCGCTTGGCGCGAATGGTCGTGGTGGCCTTGCCAAGATTGCGCCGTAGTTGCGTATTGGCCAGCGCCACCCGCGCGGTATCGGGAAACGCGGGCAACGGACGGATTCCGCCTGTCTCTCTGGTCGCCACTGGTTACGCCTCCTCGGGAGTAGACTCTGAACTAGTCTCCGCGCTGGCCTCGGTGCTCGCCAGAATCTCCGCCAGATGCAGCGTGCGCACGCCCGCGCGCAGGCGATGCAGCCCACCGCCGATGTGCATCAGGCAGGAGGTATCCGCGGCGCACAGCACCTCCGCGCTGGTGTCCAGCACGCTCCGCATCTTGTCGCCCAGCATCGCCAGCGAGGTATCGGCATTCTTGATCGCGAACGTGCCGCCGAAGCCGCAACACTCCGCCGCCTGAGCCGGAGGCATCTCGACCAGATCGATCCCTTTCACCGCCCGGAGCAGTCGCAGGGGTGCGTCGCCGAGCCGCAATACCCGCAGGCTGTGGCAGGTGGGGTGATAGGTCACGCGATGCGGGAAATACGCCCCCACGTCGCTGACGTTTAGCCGCTTGACCAGGAACTCGCTCAGCTCATACACCCGTGGCAGGAGAGCCGCTATCCGCGCCGCCAGCTTCTCATCGCCGCTGAGATGCGCCACGGTTGGATACAGCTCCCGCACCATGCCCACACACGAGGCGGATGGCGCTACGACGACCTCGGCATCGCCAAACACCTCGACGAAGTGGCGCACCAGCGGAATCGTTTCGCGTTGGTAGCCAGTATTGAAGTGCATCTGGCCGCAACAGGTCTGCGCTTCGGGGAATATGACGGTATGGCCGAGGCGTTCAAGCACGTGTGTCGTGGCGATACCCACCTGCGGGAATAGGGTATCGTTGAAGCAGGTGATGAAGAGCGCTACTCGCATGGAGAGTCCCGTCTAGCTGCTTTGCGCCGCATTCAGCGCCCCGAAGCGTGCCGCCGCCTCATCCCACAAGCCCTGGTGATCGGGGCGAGGCGTAAACACCCGAGTCGGCATACGCCGGGCGATGGTTCGTAGCTCGGAGAGCGTGCGCAGCTCGCCCATGCCCACCAACTGCATGAGCGCGTTACCCAGCGCCGTGGCCTCCACCGGTCCCGCGACGACCGGCCTGCCGCACGCGTCAGCCAGCCACTGGTTCAGCCGCTCGTTGCGCGCGCCGCCGCCCAGAACGTGTACCACGCGGATACTGGTTCCAGTCAGGCGCTCAAGCTGATAGAGCACCTGGCAATAGCGTAATACCAGGCTTTCCATGATGCAACGCGCGAACGCGGCTGGTGACTGGAGCGGCGGCTGGCCATGCTCCCGCAGGTAGCCATTGATCGTGTCGGGCATATCGTCCGGCGCCAGGAAGCGCGGATCGTCGGGATCGATGAGCGCGGCATGCGCGGGAACATCGTCGGTGCTGGCTAATAATGTATCGTAGTCCATCGCGCCAGGCTCCCGCGTCCAGGCCCGCTGGCACTCCTGCAAGAGCCACAGCCCCATCACGTTTTTGAGGAAGCGCGTCGTGCCAAAGACGCCGCCCTCGTTGGTCCAGTTCGCGGAGAGCGCCTCCGCGCTCATGATGGGACGTGGTAGCTCCGCGCCAACCAGCGACCATGTTCCCGAGCTAATATAGGCCCACCCGCTCACATGCGACGCTGGCGCGGCGGCGATGGCCGAGCCGGTATCGTGCGTCGCGGGCGCGATCACCCGGACGGCGCCGAGGTCCCGTTGCACCTCTGGCAGCGCCCCGCCCAGCACCGTTCCTGGCTCGACGACCGGTGGCAGCATCCCTACGGGAATGCCCAATTGTTGGAGCAGGTCCGTTGCCCAGTGTCCGGCGATTGGGTTCCAGCATTGTGTCGTCGAGGCGTTGGTGCGCTCGCTCACCAACTCGCCGCTGAGCCAGCTTTGGAGCAGGTCGGGAATCAACAGGAGGCGATAGGCACGCTCCAGATCACCGGGCAACTGCTCGTTGTGCGCGAAAAGCTGGACAAGGGTATTGATGGGCATGAACTGTATGCCTGTGTGGGCGTAGATGTCCTCACGCGACACCCGCGCGCAGATACGCTCCAACACGCCGTCGGTGCGGTGGTCGCGATAGTGGAATGGCAGGCTGCGCAAGATGCCGCGGGAGTTCACCAGCGCATAATCAACGCCCCACGTGTCGATGCCAACGCTATCGAGTGTTCCAGCCTCCTGACGCGCCTTCCGCAGGCCAGCGAGCGATTCGTCCCAGAGGGCGAGGATGTTCCAGAAGCGATGACCGCGAACCATCACAGGGCGATTCGGAAAGCGATGGACCTCCTTCAGCGTCAGACTTTCTCCATCAAAGTGCGCCAGCATCACGCGGCCACTTTCGGCGCCCAGGTCAATCGCCGCCGCCGTGCGTGCCATCATGGCCTCCTTGATTGGGATGCGTTAGCGCGGGTATGCCGCCGCGACACCGCCATCGACGTTGAGAATGTTGCCCGTGCTCTTGGCCGACCGCGACGGCGACGCGAAGAACGCTACCGCCTCGGCAATATCGTCTGGCAGAATGGATACCCCCAGCGTCGTGCGCTTGCGATAAACCTCTTCCAGTTGATCGGGCGCGACGCCGTAGGTGGCCGCGCGCTCCTCGCGCCACGCGCTATCCCAGATGCGGGAGCCAGCGAGCACGGCATCAGGATTGACCGTATTCACGCGAATACCGAACGGACCGCCTTCCTCCGCGAGACAGCGCGCAAGGTGCGCTTCAGCCGCTTTGGCCGTCGAATACGCAGCCGCATTCTTGCCCGCGACCAGCGCGTTCTTGCTGGCGACGAAGATCATCTGGCCGCCTCGCTCCTGCGCCCGGAGCAGCCGGAACCCCTCGCGCGCCGTCAGGAAATAGCCAGTGGCCAGCACGTTCCAGTTGCGGTTCCACTCCGCTATGCTCGTCTCGGTGATCGGCGCGCTGGAAGCCAGCCCCGCGTTGTTCACGACGGTATCGATGCCGCCGAAGGCTAGCGCCGCCTCCGCGAATGCCGCCCGCACGCTCGCCTCATCCGTCACATCCATCCGGATGGCCACCGCGCGTCCCGCGCCGATGTGCCGGGTGATCTCCTCGGCTTTGCCTTGCGCGCCCTCCAGATCAATATCCGTCAGGACGATGTGCGCGCCGTCACGCGCCAGCCGGCGGCAGATCGCGGAGCCAATACCGCCCGCGGCGCCCGTCACCAGGGCAACCTGGCGCGCGAATTCTCGTTCCGGCGGGGCCAGCTTCAGCTTATACTGCTCCAGCGGCCAGTATTCCACGGCGTAGCTCTCGGCATCGGTCAGGGAGACGAAGCCGCCACACGCCTCGGCTCCCCGCATCACGGCGATGGCACGGTGATAGAGTTGCGCCGA
>DASUWS010000194.1:0-4856 GCA_036378295.1 Ktedonobacterales bacterium | reverse complement strand
GCCAGATATCCCGGTACGGTCAATCCCTCGGCGTCGAAGTCGATCATCCGTCCAGTCATTCGTTCTCCCTTTCCTCCTGATCACACCGATTACACACCAGGCATAGCATGGCTCCGCGTCTCCATGAATTGTCAGCGATTGCCCATTCTGATTCGCGTTCCCAGGCGCTCGCCTGTTCCTCCTTCTCACGCCCAGAAGGAAAAGCGGAAGATTGGCCGCCTATTTCTGTCTTTGCACGTAAGATTGAGGCAGACGGCGCGAGGGAGAAGCCCGTTATTCGCTCCGCGCTTCCCGTGACTGGGTCGAATCGTCCCAGGGCCGCAACCTTCATATTGCCTGGCGAAGACGCCCGGCGCGGCTTTCTTCACGGGAGCGGTCAGCAACGGGTATCGCTACGAGTTGAGCGCACCGCGCTGTCCGGATGACCGAGGGCGCGTACGCGGACCTGGCTCACCCGCTTCATGTCATCAAGCAAGCCAGAGCGCTCACCCGAGCGGGGCAACGTAGCTCTCGTAGACTGGCACGCCCTCTGGCGTACGCTTGCCACGTCGCCAGAGCAGCAGCGCGGGGATCACGCCGATGAGCGCGAGCACGGCGGTCAGCAAGAAGATGTCGCTATAGACCTGGTGCAGCGCCCTGGTGACGATTTCCGCATAAGCTCTGGGCGTTGCAGCGCCGGGTGATCCCAGTCGTGGCTGCTGCGCCAGCAACGACCGCAGGCGCTCCAGTCCCCAGGCGACCAACGCCGCCAGGCCCACCGCCATACCCGCCATGCGCAGCGCCGTGACTACTGAGGACGCAACACCCGCTTTGCTCGCGGGACTGGCATTGAGTGCGCTGGTGCTGATCGGCGCGATGACCAGGCCGAAGCCGAGGCCCGCCGTCACCGTCGCCGCCGTTACCTGAACGTCTCCGACGTTGATCGGCCAGAGGCTCATCTGATAGAGGCCTGCCGCCGTCAGCAGCGTGCCGAGCGCGGCGGTTAGCGGGCAACCGATGCGGCCAGAGAGCCAGCCACCCGCGAAGGCGCCCACCGGAACCAGCGCGGTCATCCGCAAGAGCGCCAGACCAGACGCGATCGCGGTCGTGTTTTGGAGCGAGTACAGGAAGAGCGGTATCTCGACCAGCGCGATGATGAGCGCCGCGCCGATGAGCAGGCTAAGCAGAGACGCCCCGCTAAACGCCACGCGCTTGAAGAGCCGCAGATCAACCACTGGCCAGCGAATCACCAGTTCGAAGACGATGAAGGCGACGAAGAGCACTCCCGCTGCGATCAAGAATGCCGGGTTGAAGGTGCTGTGCGCTGAAGGGCTGAGGACGCCGGTTCCTTCGCTCTGCTGGCCCAACCCAACCGTCAGGCAGGTGAGCGACGCGCCAAAGACCACCGCCCCGATGATGTCCACTGGTTCGCGTGTGCCGCGTGTCCGTGGCAGGCAGACCACCCCGGCGATCAGCAACAGCGCGGCCAGCGGCAGATTGAGCCAGAAAATCCACGTCCAGCCCAGAGTAGTCGTGACCCATGCGCCCCAGACGGGCCCAAGCACGCCGCCAGCCTCCGTGGCCGCGCCGATCACCCCAAGCGCCAACCCACGCCGCGTTCCGCCGAAGAGGTCTCCGGCTACCGCCATTGCCACAGGCACAAGCGCACCGCCGCCAAGCGCCTGAACGAAACGCGCCGCCACCAGAATGTCGAGTCCCGGCGCTGATGTATCTAGGCCAAGTTGTCCAAGCGGCGTGACCGCTGCTTGCACGAGGTTGTAGAGCGGGGTGAGCAATGCGCCGCCGAGAGTGGTATTGTCGGGGGCGATGGAGCTTCCAAGCGCTGGAGCAAGCGCGCAGACGAGCGAGCCGAGGCCAAAGATCATCAGACAGATCGTAAAGACCCTGCGCCGCCCGAACACGTCGCTGACACGGCCCATCAGCGGCATGGCGATCACATAGCCGAGGAGGTAGCCGCTGACAATCCAGGCGGCACGGTCGGGTTGGGTAATCGGCACCTTGACGTCGTCAATCATCGCAGGGAGCGCCGTCACCACAACTGTTTGGTCGAGCGCCGTCAGGAATACCGCGACGCAGACAACGCCAAGCGCCAGATAGCCCCACGCGGAGAGCCGACCGTCACGCCGACGCAATTCGCCGCTCTCGGACACCGCGATGCCGTCACCGGCCAATTCTCCCACTCCGCTCTGCTCCTCTCGCTCACACGGTCTCCCGGCCACCCGCCCGGCGCGCTCGCCATTAGACTGGTGGCTGAATATTCACGGGCGTGTCGTACTTCGAGATGACGAAGGTCCGCGTCGTTTTATCGACGTCACCTTTCACGAGCTGGCCGGTCAGCACGACGGAATAGAGCCTGCCATCGCTCTTGCCGATGCAGATCGTCGCGCGCGGCGCCTTCGCGGCATTCGCCGCCTCGCCCATGAGCGCGCCCAACGTGGCGGTATCTACGTCGCCCGTGATCTTCCAGCAGGGCGTTCCGTTAGAGCTGCCATCGCTCGGCAGGGAGATATTGCGCAGCGAGGTAATTGCGACGCCCAATCCCTTTGCCGGATCGAACAGTGAGACGAACCCCGCATACGAATCGTCTTCTTCCCACGCGCCATTCAGGGGGTTCTGGTACCATGCCTTCTGCCCGATGATGACGAGTTGCGTCGAGACGGCAAGTCCGCCAAAATCAATCGTGCCATTAGCGCTAAGCTTATCGGGCCGCTGCACATCACCTTCAGCCGCAGAGAGGCTGCTGAGGCTTGGATCACCGTCTTGCTTCGGGCCAAGATGATCCGCCGTCATCACGAAGTGAAACGACTTGGCGTCATTGAAATGCTGCTGCGCCCCGGCCAGAAGCGTCGCGGCGGATGGTAGCGACACCTGGTTACAGCCCGCCAGCACGAACGACGCCAGCAGTATGGTGAGACCCAGCGCAACACCCCATTGCGGGCGTCGCCACCGAAATCCGTTCGATTGTCGCGTCATATGCGCTCCCTTCCCTGATTTCACAGTCCGCGCCTGATGTGGCGGGATACCCGCCGCCTGCCCATTATCGCCGGGTGATACTACCCCGTCAAATGAGCAGACTGCGTGCCGCCATGATGAGGACGAGGCAAGCCGGGTTATACTCTTGTATAGACACCACAAGGTACTGTGCCATTCGCAAGCCCCGATAGTACCAGAAAGGGACTGTTACGCTATGATACCCGAAACGACATCCGCCGCGACGATGAAAGCTGTGTACTTCGAGGAGACCGGCGGCATAGACGTGCTGCGCTTTGGCGACATGCCACGCCCGCGGCCAGGCGATGGGCAGGCGCTCGTGCGCGTACTCGCGTGCGGCGTGAACCGGCTGGACATCTATGCACGTACAGGCCGCACACCAGTCAGGCTACCACATATCTCTGGCTCCGAGGCCGCGGGCGAGGTGGTCGCCTATGGGCCTGGGATTGTGACCGAGCCGGTGCCCATCGGCAGGCTCGCGGCCATCGCGCCGTATCTCTTCTGCGGACAGTGCGAGTTCTGTGTCGCGGGCGAGGAAACAGTCTGCATGCGTGGCGACATTCTAGGGCTGGCGAGCCAGGGCGCGTTCGCTGAATACGTCGTGGTCCCGGCGTCAAGCCTGGTACCCCTGCCCGATGGCGTCAGCGCCACGGATGCGGCAGCGGTAGGGCTGGCGATGATTACCGCCTGGCGCATGCTGATCGAACGGGCCCAGGTGCGGCCAGGCGAGACCGTGCTGGTGCAGGCGGGCGGTAGCGGCGTCGGCAGCGCGGCGATTCAGATTGCGAAGCTGGCGGGTGCGCGCGTGATTACGACGGTGGGCAGCCGCGAGAAAATGGATCACGCGCAACGCCTCGGAGCAGACAATGTCATCAACTACAATGAACTTGACTTCGCCCAGGAAGTGCGCAAGCTGACGGGCAAGCGCGGCGTCTCCGTGGTGGTAGAGCATATCGGCGCGGCGACATGGGAGAAGAGCATTTCCTGTCTGGCGCGCGAGGGACGGCTCGTGACCTGCGGCGCGACGACTGGCAACGAGGGCAACACCAACCTCTGGACGCTCTTCGCCAAAGAGCTGAAGATTATCGGCTCGTATGGCGGCACGCGCGCCAACCTGGCGACGGTGTTGCGGCTGGTGGCGAACGGCCAGCTTCGTCCGGTGATTGCGCGCACGCTGCCGCTGGAATCAGTCGGCGAGGCGCAGCGGCTGCTTGAGGAGCGCGAGATTTTCGGCAAGATCGTCATCGACACGACGAAGTAGCCATGGCCGGTCCCCCTTGCCCCGTCTCAGCCGGGGAGGGGACGCGATCAGCGCCACAACCGAATTCTGTAGCGCCAGTCAAACATCCGATGAGCTTCCCAGAAACGCTGTGACAGCGTCCAGGAAGCGCTGGCGCTCGCGTCCGCTCATCAGCGTGAAGATGTGGCCCCCGTCGAAGGTCAGCAGCTTCGAGTCATGTATTCCGTTCGATCGAGTAGGGTGTATCCGGCTTATCGGTACGGCCCGACCCACGATTGTCAAACGCGAGCACACAGTATCGTTGCGCCAGTGGTCGAATGGTGCTCTCCCATTCCGAGATGTCGGTGCCAAGCCCAACGATGAACACCATCGGCTCGCCTTCGCCGCGCATCTCGTAATACATCTGGATATCACCGATACATATCGCAGGCATCGCATCCCCTCCATCGACGCGTGCCAGGCAGGCTCAGGCGTAGTGCTCGATTCGCCAGCCGGTTGACCTGGCCCAGTCTTCGGCGCCTGCCATGATGATATCGCAGACGGGATCTTTGACGTCGTAGTACAGATCCCAGTCGTATGCGTCGTGGCCTGACAGCGCCATCTTCACCTGGGCATAGGCGCCGGC
>DASUWS010000193.1:0-4562 GCA_036378295.1 Ktedonobacterales bacterium | reverse complement strand
CCCGGCTGCTGACGCTGACCGGCCCGGCGGGCGTGGGCAAGACCCGGCTGGCGCTAGAGCTGGCAGCGACGCTGCGTCGCGAACAGGGCCAGGATGTCGTCTTCGTGGGGCTGATTCCCATCCGGGAGCCGGAGCGCATACTCCCCGCCATCGCGCAGGCAATGGATCTCCACGAGAGCGATGCCATACCACTCCACGAGGCGCTTATCCATGCGCTACGCGAGCGCACGGTCGTGCTCGTGCTGGACAACTTCGAGCAGGTGTTGCCAGCCGCGCGTGCCGTGCTCGAGCTCTTGATCGCCTGTCCACGCGTCAAGGCGCTCGTGACCAGCCGGTCCGCGCTCAACGTGCGCGGCGAACAGTGTTTCCCCGTCTCACCGCTCGCACTGCCCGATCCAGCACAACTGGAGTCACTTGAGGCGTTATGTGACGTCCCAACGGTGGCGCTCTTCCTGGATCGCGCCCGCGCCGTCTGGCCGGACTTCGAGATCACTACGCTGGAGGAAGGCTCCCTCGTGGCCGCTATTTGCGCCCGCCTGGATGGGCTGCCGCTCGCTATCGAGCTGGCCGCGGCGCGCACGCGCCATTTCGGGCTGCGCCAGTTGCACGCCCGACTCGCACAACCCACGTTTTTGGGAATACTCGCCGAGGGCGCGCAGGATCTCGCCGATCACCAGCGGACGATGCGCTCGACCATCGCCTGGAGCTATGGCCTGCTCGCGGATGAGGAAAAGCGGCTGTTTCGCTGGCTGGGCGTCTTTGTCGGCGGGGCCGCGCTTGATGCGGCGGAGGCAGTCGCCAATGTACCAGACGAGACACTCATGAGCCACCTCGCGACGCTGGTGAATGCGAGCCTGATCCAATGCCAGGATAGTGGCGGAACGCGGCGCTATTCGCAATTGGTGACGCTCCGCGCCTTCGCGCAGGAGCACCTGCGCGCCGAGGGTGAATGGGAGGAAGCGCGGCGGCGACACGCCGACTATTTCCTGGAATTGATCGAGCTAAGCTTTGCGGAGCATGTGGATCAACCCCGGGAGGTCATGGCGCGGCTGGAAATCGAATATGAAAACATACGGGCCGCGCTCGCCTGGGCCTGGGAAACAGGCGCGACGATGCATGGGCTGCGCATGGCAGGGTACTTACGCCGATTCTGGGCCTCGCATTCCCAGTTTCTCGAAGGGCTGGACTGGCTCGACCGCTTCATCGCCCGGGTCGGTCCGCCTTCCTCTCCCCAGGAGAAGGCGGCGCTGGCTGAGGCATGGACCGGGGTACTGGTCATCTCGCACCGATTGAATCGCTTCGAGCGCGCATGTGATGCGGGTGAGATGGCTCTCGCGTTGCGACGGGAGCTGGGTGACAAGAGCCAGATTGCCTATGCCATGATGAACCTCGCCAACCCGATCACCGCACTGCATGACTACGCACGGGCACAGGCGCTCTACGAGGAGGCTCTCGCGCTGCACCGCGAGATGGGCAATCGCAAAGATCAGGTCTTTCCGCTGATGAACCTTGGTGGGCTGTACTATGAAATGGGTCGGCCACAAGAAGCGCTGGCTTATTATGAGCAGTCCATTGCCATCAGTCACGAGGTGGGCGAGACCGATTGGGCGCGCGCGCTCACCTGGAACAATATCGGAGAGGTCTACATTGCCCTCGACGAGCCACTACGGGCTATTGAGGTCACCGCGCCAAACTACCACCTGTTCACTCGCGAGCACGACGTCTATGGCGCGGCAACATGTGCTTTCACCCTTGGACGCGCGGAGTGGCGCGCGGGCAACGAGGAAACCGGACGGGCTTATCTGGACGAAGCAGAGCGACTGTTCCGCAACCTGGGCAATCCGGCTATGGCGGCGCGTATCCTCTATTTCCGCGCCAGTTTCGCCCTCGAAGCTCGTCAGGTCGCGGAAGCCCAGTTTGAACTGGTTCAAGCACTCGATGACCTGTCCGACCAGATGCGCGCCAACGAGTACATTTGGTGGCTGGCAGAGCGCGCCGGAACACTTACTCGCCATTGTGGTGAGCCGGCACAAGCAGTGCGCCTGTATGCTGCTGGAGTATCCCACCGCAGCGCGATTCCTGCGCCGCTGGAACCATTGGAATGTGAGATGCGCGCACGCGATCTCGAGTGGTTCCAGACTTTACTTGGAGAGACAGTATTCGCCAGCGCAATGGCCGCAGGAGCGGTCGTCTCACTGGAAGATATTGTCGTGGACCTCACCCGGGCGCTCCAACACGCTTGCGGCGGCAGATGACATGTTCCCCGTCATACCTACGCGAACTGGCTGCGTTGCGTCATGCCGCGTAGCCGCCAGGCGAGCACCAGCAGCACGATTCCAAAGAGGATCGCATAGATGCCAATCAACCAGACCAGCGCCAACGCCCCGGCAGCGGGGAAGAAGAGCAGGAGTATCCCAAAGATCACCGACAGGATGCCGCCGATGATCAGCAGCCATTCGTTGTTGATCACGCGGCGCAGCTGGATAGCCTGGACGATTTCGGTGATGCCCGTGATGATTGCCCAGGCGGCAATGAAGAGCAGCAGCACCAGCGCCGTCGTGCCGGGCCAGAGAAATGTGAGAATGCCGATCACGATGCCCGCGATGCCCTCGATGAGCAGCCAGCCCCAGTTACGGTTGGCCTCGCGCCCACGGATTGCCACATAGACGGCGACGATCCCATCAATCAGCGCATACGCGCCGAAGAATGCGATAAGCACGACCAGGGTAATGCCCGGCCACACCAGCGCAAGTATGCCAAAGATGATGGCCAGGACACCCCGCAGCCCCACCGCCCACCAGTGTTCCCCAAACACCGTATCCATGGGTCCCACTCCTTCGCTAACCCGCTCGCCTGTGGCCTGGACATCCACGTCCTTACGCAATGCTCAACAAGGTTGCACGGGTGGCACGCCAGATCGCGGCACCGAAGCGCTGACCACCAGACGTGCTACAGGATGAAAGTCTCCCGCATGACACATGCCAGCAGCCTGGATCTTCCCCATATGTGCGCGCAGTTGGGCCACTTGTGCGCGCACCTCCACCCGCGCGCACCCTAGCACGGGCATCCCAATGGCGCTTTCTGGCGCGTTCAGATGGGTTCACATGTGTTCAGGCGCGCGGGCATGCTACGATAGGCGTTATGACGGATACGACACGGACAACACAGACGGCACAGACGACCACAGACGAGGCGCACGCGCCACAGGCGCACGACGAGAGTTCACACCTGTTCAGCGGCGACCTGACGGATATGGGCACGCTCAAGCGGCTACTGGCACGCCATGGCATCGCGCTCAACAAAGGGCTGGGACAACACCTGCTCATCAGCCGCAAGGCGCTCAACGCGGTACTTGGCGCTGCCGATCTCTCGCCGGATGATCAAGTGCTGGAGGTGGGCGCGGGTCCAGGTGTGCTCACGCGCGAGCTGGCGCAACAGGCGCGGCGGGTGGTAGCGGTGGAGTTGGATCGCGCGGTACTGCCGGTATTGCGCGAGACGACAGCGGGCTTCCAGAACGTCGAGATCATCCCGCGCAATCTGCTCGAAGTGCAGCCGGAAGACGTCTTCGGAGCCGAGCCGTATAAGCTGGTCGCCAACCTGCCTTATTACATTACGTCGCTGATCCTGCGTCACCTGCTCGAATCCGCCAACCCGCCACGGGTGCTGGTAGTCATGGTGCAACGTGAGGTCGCGGAGCGCTTGGTGGCGGGCCCCGGAGATATGAGCCTGCTGGCGCTGAGTGTGCAGTTCTATGGGACGCCCCGCATCGTCGCTTACGTGCCCGCCACGGCGTTCTTTCCGCCGCCAAGAGTCGATTCCGCTATCGTCCGCGTAGACCTGCATCCCGCGCCGCTTCTGGATGCCGCAACCAGCGAGATGTTTTTCGAGTTGATTCACGCGGGCTTTGCCGAGAAGCGCAAGCAGCTACACAACAGCATGGCCCGCCACCTGAGCGTCTCGCGTGAGACGATCGGCCGCTGGCTGGCAGAGAGTGGCATAGATCCGATGCGGCGGGCGCAGACGCTCAGCCTGGAGGAGTGGCTGCTACTGGCCCGCACCGCCATTTCAGACGAATCGGCATGACCACGAGAACCGGAGAGGCTCGCGCTCCATTGTCCGCCCTTGCCACGCATCTCGCCAGCCAGGCGGCGTGAGGTTCCGGTCAGCTATTCGCCGGGCTGCACGCGAATCTGCCCACACGCGACGGGTGTCGTCGCATCATACGCGCCGTTGATGGTCAGGCCATGCAGCACAACGGTCTTCGTCTGCAGATGCAGGAAATCCTTCGGATCAACGGGGAACGTCTGCTGGAAGTTGACGGTTCCCGACGCGCCGACCGAGGGATATGGGGTCAGCGGCAACCGTACAGGACCATAGAAGGGCAGCCCCTCCGCAAAGGAGACGATGCCATCGCCGTTGGCGTCTGCCGATGCGGTCGGACAGGTGGAGTTTCCCTGATCAATGGCGTGGATATGCTGCATGTGCGTCTGGTTCGCTTCCAGGCCCGATGCGACGACCGTGACGGTGAGCATATTCCCTTTCAGCTCCATCGTCGCTGTGCC
>DASUWS010000192.1:0-8266 GCA_036378295.1 Ktedonobacterales bacterium | reverse complement strand
AGAGGATGGGGGAAGGCAGGGCTGCGTACCAGCCAGTCGCCGATGCCCGCCTGATAGCCATCGTCAAGCTGTACGAGGCCAACATCGAGGCCGAGCCGGTCGATAGCCTCCAGGTTTTCGCGCATGTCAGCCTCGGTAACGCGCGTAAAGTACTGATACCACGAACACCAGAAAGGCGGCAGCGAGACCACTGGCCCAACGCCGAGCCGTGACGCCAGCTCCCCAGCCCATTGTGCCAGCGCCTGCTCGATGGCACCCTGATAGACATCCTCGCGCACAGCGCCATTCGCGGAGACAACCGCCCGATGATCCTGCAACGCAAGGCGGATAGACGGCACTTCCCGGTGTGGGTCAGGCGCAGACCAGACGCGCACGCCCTCACCTGTGCCCGAATCCAGCGCCAGCAGCCCTTCGCCCTGGAATGTGTGGTCAGGGGCCGGAAGCTCCGGGCGATAGCCCATGATGTGCCGGGCAGGAGTGGTCGCTCGCGCTGGCGGGTGATCTATAGGATAGGTACCCGTTGGACTCCACGACTGCCAGCCATGTTCAAAGACAAGCGCGCCCGCGCTGACATGCAGGTCGGCGATGTCGCGAAACTCCGGAGTGCCCATCGGTTGCCTCACAGTCATGTGAATAGCTCGGTTGCCGTCGTTGCCGTCGTTGGGTTATCTGTTCGAGCCAACGAACAGTCCACCCAGGAACTGCCGTTGCAGCACCAGATAGATGATGACCGTGGGAATCGCGGCGAGGAGCGCGGCTGCGGTAATCAGGTTCCAATTGGTCACGAACTCGCCGCGCAGCCCGCTCAGGCCCAGGGTCACGGTCGCGTTGTCGGTAGACTGGATCAACGTGATAACCCAGAGATAGTCGTTCCACTTCCAGGTGAACTCCAGCGTCGCGAGCGCGGCGAGTGCCGGGCGGCAGAGCGGCAGGATGATCTGCCACCAGATGCGAAAGACCGATGCGCCGTCAACCGCCGCGGCATCCGTGAGATCTTTGGGAATCGTGCGCATGAAGTTGTGCAGCACGAACGTACAGAAGCCCAGTTCGAAGGCGACATGAATCCCGATCAGCGCGCCCAGGCTGTCATAGATATTCAGGAAGTTCGAGAGCCGGTAGACCGGGATCAGCAGGATCTGGAAGGGCAGCAGCAGGCCCGCGATAAACACCATGAGCAACAGCTTGCTACCCCTGAAGCGATGGCGCGAGAGCACATAAGCCGTCATCGAGGAGAGCAGCAGCATCAGCACCACCGCCGGGATGACGACGAGAAATGTGTTGACGAAATAGCCGGAAAAACCGCCGGCTGTCCACGCGGTAACGAAGTTTTCCAGCGTGAGTGAGTGCGGCGGGAAGCTCCACGGGCCATTCTCGGTGCCATCGGCGAACGTGCGCAGCGAGGTATAGAGCGCACTGACCAGCGGAATCAGCCAGGCAATCGCGATGGTTGCCAGGATGACATGGAGCAGGGCTGTTCTGATGCGCCGTGGCCTTGGTTTTCGGTGCGTTGCGGCGGCGGATTGCTCTGCCGGGTGAGCCAGCATGATGTCGGCCATCAGAGTTCCTCCTCCTGCCGCATGACCTGCCAGACGTAGGTGATGATGAAGGCGAGCGAGATCAGCAGCAGAATGACCGCGACCGCCGCGCCGTAGCCAAGCTGATAGTTATGAATGGCGGCGTTGAACATCATCGTCGCAAGCAGCTCCGTGGCGTGGTTCGGCCCTTCCAGCCCGTTGGTCATCACATAGACCAGATCGAACGCGCGCAGCGACTCGATGATGGTGATGACGAGGACGATGATCGTTACGGGCTTGAGGAGCGGCAGCGTGACCCGGCGGAAGAGCTGCCACTCGTTCGCGCCATCTACGACCGCCGCCTCGCGCATGGCTGGATCGATGCCCTTGAGGCCGGCCAGATAGAGCACCATCACATAGCCGACGTGGCGCCAGCAGGCGGCTGTCATCACAGCCACCAGCGCCAGATGCGGATCGGCCAGCCAGCCAGGCGCGATCTTGCCGTGGCTGATGAGGCCGAGCAGAGAATTGACCAGCCCATCATCGGGCTTGAAGAACCAGGTGAACATCAGCCCGATGACTGGAAGCGAGAGCACCATCGGTAAGTAGATGGCGCTCTGATAGAGACGTGTGAACTTGAGGCGCCTGTCCAGGGTAATGGCGAGGGCCAGCCCCGCCGTTGTCGGGATCGTGATGAACACGACGAGCCAGATGAAGTTGTTGATCAGCGATTGCTTGAAGAGCGGGTCCTGGAACAGGCGCGTATAGTTTTTCAGTCCAATCCATTGCGGATCGGAGACGTTATCCCAACGCGTGAATGAGATGGCAATCGTGGCCAGGGCTGGGCCCCAGACCCAGATGGCGTAGATGATCAGCGGGACCGCCATGAACAGTACCAGCGTGACCCGGTCGAGTGAGAGCGCCCGCTTGCGGCCAAGCACCCTCGTCACTCCGCGAACCATCGTCGTCATGGTGCATTCCTCCCCGCCAGCGAAGCAGGCCCCCGTGCGATGCCGGGCGACTAGCGCCTAGGCATTCGCAGCCTGCTTCATGAAGTCGTCGAGTTGCTTGGTAACGCTGGCAATGTCTGACGGGTTGTTCAAGAAGCCCTGAATGCTGCCGAGCGCGTTTTGTGAGAACGCGGGCGAGGAGTCGCGGTCAAAGAACTGGCTCAACGCGGCGGAGTCTTTGAGCAGCTGCGCCCCTTTGGCCACGAATGGATCGGTCGGTGCGGGCGCCTCGGCGTTGACTGCCAGCACGCCGCCCGTCTCTTCCGCATAGGGTACCGCATTGGCCGCCGCGACCGCATATTTCGTGAATTCTTTGGCTTTGGCAATGTTGCTCGCCCGCGAGCTGATGATCCAGCCGTCGGTCGGCGCTTCGGTCGCCATCGGAATCGATGGATCAATCGTGGGGAAGGCGAAGAAGTCGAAGTCATCCTGCTTCAGGTCTGGTGTCGCCTGCACCAGGAAGGCTCCGAGCATATACATGCCCGCCTTGCCCTGCACCAGTGGCGTGACCGCATCCTGCCACTTGAGCGCCGTCGCGTTCTTCGAGCAGTAGGGGAGCACTTCGCGCCAGGTATCGAAGACCTTCTGCACCTTGGGATCCTGGAACGACTCCTGCCCGGCCATGAGCCGGATGTGGAAGTCGTAGCCGTTGAGCCGCATATTGATGAAGTCGAACCAGCCGCCAGCGGGCCAGCCGTCGGCATCGGCGAAGGCGATGGGGGTCAGGCCATCCTTCTGCATCTGCTTGCAGAGGTTGATGAATCCCTGCCAGTCTTTCGGCGCCTGATAGCCGTGCTTCTGCCAGGTATCTTTGCGATAGAAAACGGCCCACCAGTAATACGTCATCGGCATGATGTACTGCTTGCCGTTCAGGGTGGCGAGATTCTTCAGGACGGGCGTATACCCCGAAACGCCATTGAAGGCGTCTGAGACGTCGGCGAGCAGGCCCTTCCCCGCGAAGAAGCGCACGCGGTTGCCCGCGAACCAGGTGAGAACATCCGGCGGGTGATTGGCATTCAGATAGTTGGCGAGGTTGATCTGGAAGGTGTTATGGTCGATGGTCGAAATCTTGACCTGATTCTTGGTGGCGGCGGTGTATTTGCTGACCAGGTCGGCCAGCGCTTTCTTCGGTACCTGATCCGACAGGTTCGACTGGAGGGTGATGCCGCCACCGCCCGAAGAGGAACCGACACCGCAGGAGGCCAGCAGGGCTGCCCCGCCCACGGCGCCAGCAATCTTGAGAAAATCGCGTCGTGGCAGGTCAATTGTGAACGGATTCTTGCCGTCGATCACACTGATGCCGACCCGGCTGGGGGACGGCGAGGGCCGGAAAACCTTTGAGTCGCTCATGGCTTGTCTCCTTCTCGTCTCTGAGAGAGATTGCCTGGGTTGCCCCTGGCTCTCATGGCTACCATGGGTCGTGCCTGCCTTCCGGTGGTGATCCGCGCAGAGCAGGCGATGCGATTGGCTCACATTGCGGCTGCGCGGCGAGAGCGTCTGCTCTCAGGCTCGCTGCTCCCTTCTCCTTTCGTCTGCCCGTCTCGTATTCGGGGATACTTCCGTAGCCAGGCATGGTATCGTGGCCTGGCTGGAGGGCGCGGTCTCTCATGCCGGCCCATACTCATGCGGGTAGCCTGTCAGATGGCAGCGGCCAGCGGTCATCTGGCGATCAGCACCTCGACATCGCGCTCACGGAGCGCGTTCAACTCGACGGTATCCGCGCTCTCGTCGGTGATGAGCGCGTCGATATCTTTGGCCTCACAGAGATATGCCACCTCGATCTGGCCAACCTTGGAGCCATCAGCAACGACGATACGCCGCATAGCACGGAGCATCCGCCGCTTAATCTCCGTCTCTGGCAAATTGATATTGGTCACGCCGCCAATATGATCGATGCCGTTGCAGCCGAGAAATGCGATATGGGCGGTAATGCGATCCAGCAGCAGGCCACCCAGCGGATCGATCAGCGAGTGCTGCATGGGCCGAAGGGTGCCGCCCGTCAACACGACAGTAAAGCGGGGAATCGCTGGCTCAAGCTCGAAAGCGATATTCAGGGAGTTGGTGAAGATGACCAGGTCGTGGAGGTCGACGCGGGCAATGAGCGCGCGGGCAACGGCGGTTGTCGTCGTTCCTACATCGAGGATAATCGTCTGACCACAGGAGACCAGACTGGCCGCGACCCGGCCAATCGCCTGCTTCTCTTTGGAGTGAGTCGCCTGCGTTTCCTCGAAGGGACGTTCCAGCTTTGGCTGGACATCTGGCATCGCGCCGCCGCGCACCCGGCGTATCTTCCCCTGCTCGGCCAGCATATCGAGATCGCTGCGGACAGTGACATCAGAGACGCCGAAATGGGTGCTCAGATCGGCGACGCGCACAAACTCGCGTCCGCGAATGAGGGAAAGGATATGCTGGCGCCGCACTTCGGCGGGCATTTCGCCATCATTGTCGGACGAGCTCATCTGGGTTCCATTTCATCACTGAAAAGAAGCGCAGGCTTTTGTTCACTTTCGATAGCCATCCATCCACATACTCAGCCGCCAGAGGATTGCGGGCTATCAGACGAGCCGCCAGCCAGGCCATGCCGGGCGCAGTGGTCCTCGTTGAGACTATGACGCTCAACACATCGCGCGCCAGAACGCGGCCTTCTTGTGTTGCGAGTAACAGTACCTGGTTTTCATTTGTTTGTCAATGATTTGTTTTGCTTGTCATTGGCTGCGTTTCATTGCGTTTAGTTGGCCGGGACGATGGTGACATGCCAACAGGTGCGCGGAGACATACCGAGCGTATCTCACCTGTTCTCGCGCCGAGGTCTTGACAATCATGATTCCTGTGGCTATGATCTAGTATATTGAATGAATAATTCATTCAATAATCGAACTCCAGAGAGGTGAGACGCTATGCCTCGAACCGAAGCGGCGAATCAGCGTATCCGCGAGCAACGGCGCGAAAAGATCCTTGCGGGCGCGGCCAGCGCCTTCGCTCGCAAAGGCAAGGCAGCAACAATGGCCGACGTCGCCAGCGCCGCCGGCGTCAGCCAGGGCCTCGCCTATCGCTACTTTGCCGATAAAGAGGCGCTCTTTCGCGCATTGATCGAGGATCTCATGCATCCCGCACTCGCTACCATGGAGCACCTGCGAGATGTGCCTAGTTCCCCAGGGAAGCGCCTGGCTACCTTGATATCGATGCTGGTACATGGCAGGCGCGAGCATCCTGAGTTCTTTCAACTGCTCTCCCAGGTGCTGGGAGATGACGAGATGCCCGCCGATCTTCGTGAACGGGTTGAGAGACAGAACCAGGTTTTTCAAGACGTCTTGAAACAACTGATCGTCGAAGGCCAGCGTAGCGGCGAGATTGCTCAGGGTGATCCTGACCAACTGGTGACGATCGTGGTGACCTGGCTCGACGGCCTCTCCCGGCTGCCCTGGAGCGACCCCGAACGGTTTCAGGAACACTTCCCTGACGTCGAACTGTTCCTGCGCATTTTCAGCCCCGCGTCGGGCCAGTGAGCGGTACTCTCCCATCGATGAGGAGCAGGCGGGCACAGTAGATGACAAAGGCGCCAGAGAAGAGCTGGCGCGGCACAAGGAGATGAAGACAATGGCAGCATTGGCAAGCATGGAGCATCGGGACGTTGAGCGATTCGGCCGCGAGTTCGAGTCGCTCTTCTATCGCGGCGATTTCGTTGCGATGGCGTCGTACTATACCGAGGATGCGAAACTCATGGTGGAAAACCAGGAGATTATTCAGGGGCGATAGGCCATCGAGAAGTTCTGGCAGATGGTGTGCCAGATGGCGGGAAGCATGAAGCGAACTATTGATATCCAGGAGGTAGACACGTCGGGCAACATGGGTTACATGAGAAGCAAGGTCGTGACAGAGGTTCCGACACCTGATCACCAGGTGATCACAACTCTCTACAAGGACATCACCATTTGGAAACGCGATGCGCAGGGTCGATGGCTGCTGGCGGTTGATATCGCCAATCGCGACCCCTCTCCCCAGGCGGCGGGGATATAACCGTCACCGAACCTGAATAGCAGGTCGCTGCCACTGCTGACCGTCGAGCGTGACCTCCCATATGGGCCACTCTGGCATCGCCGTCAGCACTTCCGGTCCGCTGGCGGTCAGCAGCACCGTATCCTCGGACTTGACGCCGCGTAGCGAGGGATTCCAGGCGAAGGCCTGCGAGACCGCCATCGGCGTGGCATCCTCGGGTGTGGCCAGCCGCTCCCGCGTCATGTAGCCGATGCTGCCGCCCTGGTGATGCGCTTCGATGGCCTCCGGATACCCCAGATCGCGGTAGGATTCGGCGGCGAGCGCCCATTGCCCGGCGAGCGTGCGGCCTGCCTGTGTGCCCTGGATCATCCGCGCATCGACCGACGCCACGGCCCGCGCCCGCTGTTCCAGATCGTCTGGAAGCGCGCCAAAGTGGACGAGGCGTGTGGTGGCAGCGACCAGGCCATGCCAGCGCAAGCACAACACCAGCATCACGTATCGCTCGATGACCTTCCCAGTTGGCAGGGGATGGCGATAGGCGGAGATGCGCTCGTCACTGCCCACCAGATTGACGATGGCGATGCCACCACGTGTGCGTGCCGCCCGGTCGATCAACCCCGCCACCGCCAGCTCGGTCATCCCCGGCGCGACACTGGCGACGGCTTCGCGCAGGACATCAGCGGCCAGCATGCCCGTATGCCGTAGCCGCTCAACCTCACTGGGAAGCAATGTCGTGCGCAATCGCTGCAGATCGTTAGCTACGCTGCTCTCGCCGCGTGCGTCGTCGCCGCCAACACGGAGCCGCGCCCGCGTATCCGCGATGAACTCGCCGCGCCGATACCACGGCTCAACGACCAGCTCGAACCCAAGTCCAGCCAGCCCTTCTTCTCGTTCGAGTCGCGGCGCCTCGACGCCATCGGTGACGGCATAGGTATGGTCGGGCGTTACCAGCAGCGCCACCGGCCCCTGGTCCGCGGCGATATTGATGGCGGTCTCCGCTCCAGCCGTGAGCCAGGCAACGTTCACGGTCTGCTCCAGCAGGATGGCATCCAGCGCCCGAATCTCCAAGAGGCCACGCAACTGGGCCAGCTTTGCGTTCACTTCCTCGTGCCGCGCTGCATCGCTCTCCATCAGGCCACTCCTATCATGTTATGCGGGCTGCCAGATCGGCTCTCTCTTGCACGATACCCCATCGTCTGCACCGCAGTATAGCAGACGGCAAACGTCCGGATACGAGCGAGCGCTGGCGGATTGGTGTCGCCGCGAGATTGAGCCGAAGACTCTTGCGTTTGGACCAACCGGGCACATTACTGCTACGATGAATGGCGTAGTCGCTACGAGCGGAGGGAAGGCGCACCCATGGACGATATTGGCCCGCCAGGAGAGCTCCTCGACGACGAGTTTGTCAGAGAACCCCTCGATCCCGCGAAAGTCGCTACCAGCACTATGAAGTCGCTGGCGGGCGTCGTGGGCGGGGCGTTACGCCGCTGGCAAGCGCGTCACATCCTGTGCCGCAGGAGGAAGTCGAGCGCGATGTCACGCACCAGAGGCGTGGTGGTATCTTTGTTGTGTCTCTAGTGATACACTTACGCACACTTGGAATGCTGCGTGCGGAGGGGCAATGGGTCATCAATTCGAGCTGACAGACGAACAATACCGCATTATCAAAGAGGTGGCTGAGGCTGAGGGGCGGACACCTGAAGATCTCTTCCTCGCCTGGGCTCTCGACGAAGAGACGCGTTATCG
>DASUWS010000191.1:0-3918 GCA_036378295.1 Ktedonobacterales bacterium | reverse complement strand
GTGACCAACACGTGATGAAAGCGTAGCGGGCTGTGACAGCGCCGTGTTGTTGGTGCGATAGGGTGCCCATGGGCTTCGGACCGCGCATTACTCTGAGAGATACAGCAGGGAAATGTGCTGGGTAGCTATGGAGGGTTGCTGAGCAGGATCGGACCAGAGATGTATCTCCCACGTCCCTAAGAAACGCCAGGGCAAGGATGGAAGAGGAAGCGCGGGTGCTCCGGATGACAGAGCGCACCTGGCACATAGCGGATAAGGAGGCGCGCCATGTTTTGGCGGCGCATACTTGGCGGGTTGGTCGTTGCGTTGATGGTAGGCGTCGGCTTGATCAGTGGAAGTGGTCAAGCAAAGGCAGCATCTCTGGCCGCGCCACACCTGACCAACAAGCAGATTCTCAGTGAAACGAGTATTGATGGGCCAGGGCTGACTAAGAATATTGTCGGCCATGAGGGGGAACGTACTATGGTGCTCGCCTGGACGGGCACTGATCCGCACCACCATCTGAACCTGCTCACCAGCAGGGATGGCACCACCTGGACGAATAAGCGTATCCTGAGCGATACCTCATTCGTGCGCCCAGCGGTTGAGCGCGTGACTGAGATGTCTGGCGGTGAGGTCGTCCTCGCCTGGACGGGCACTGACTCGCGCCATACGCTGAATGTCCTCTGGAATGCCTACAACAATGGCTCATCTCCCATGAAGAAGGTGACTTTCTGGGGCGACTGGAGCTTTACCGCGCCCGCTCTTGCCATCTCAGGCGATCAGGTCTATGTGGCCTGGGCAGGCACAGACCCCAACCATTCGCTCAACATCATGGCGCTGGAGCAGCGCACACTAAAAATCATCGCCATCAAGCGATATCTGCCCTTTAGCAGCATCGCGCGGCCCGGTATCTCGATTGGGCCGACAGGAAATCTGCTCCTATCATGGACGAACTCGTCAGGGCGGTTGTGTTTTGCGGTTGCCAATAGAGGTTCCAACTTTGGTTCGGCCACCGTCTCCTCTGACACGAGCTTCGCCGGGCCGGACTTCTTAGCGGTCAATGGCACCTATGTTGGGGATACCACGACGCCTGCCTACTGGTGGGCCTGGACCGGTAGAGACGCACACTATTCGATCCATGTAGCATTCAACAATAGCGCCGCCTGGCCATCCTCCAGCAGCAAAGCGACGCTTGGCGAGTGGGCACTTGGTGGACCCGTCCTCGGGTATCGAGGTACGACCAACACTGTCGTTCTGGCCTGGACAGGTACTGATCCTGGTCACCACCTGAACATTGGCCGGGTGAGCGCAGCATAGGCCGCAGAGCAGGATACTCACGCCGTAGCGACGCGCAAGACAGATGTGGAATACAGAACAGCCCAGACGGTGAAGCCTGTGTCCCGCCTGGGCCTGTTTGTGGGTGTCGGCACGAGTTGTTAGCGATGGGTCGAAATGAGGACGCCTACGACCGAACTGGCGATGGAGGCGAGAAAGCCAAGAATCGAGAGGATCAGGCCAATCGTTGCCATCGCGCGCTTCGAAGAAGCACTCTGTCCGAGGAGGCCGATGAGGCTAAAGATGAATCCGAGAAGATGAATCCGAGAATAGAGGTGATGTAGCCATAGACCTCCCAGCGCCCTAACAGGCGGGCTGTAACTCACTATCGTAGAGCAGCTTGTTGTGTGCTGGTATGCTCCGAGACAGAGAGGAGAGCATCGTATGCGCTGGGCCTGGCTGATTCTTGGTATGCTTGCGGTTGCCGTGGGCGTTGTATGGACATTGCAAGGGCTGAACGTCATCGGCGGCAGCTTCATGAGTGGTAATACCATGTGGGCGGTGATCGGCCCGCTCGTCGCCATCATCGGGCTGGTATTGGTCGGTATCGGCGCAGGTATTGGCCGGCGTCGCGTGCCCACCTCCTGAGATCGTTCCTGACGCGGTGATCTGTCAGATCATCGGTAGTCTCGTGCGTGGCCTGATCCCTCACCCAACTTAACCTAACCTAAACAACCGTCACACCCATGTGGCGGTTATTTGCTTCCGCCGTCTTTGCTGATATGCTGACGTATGCAACGTATGCCGAGTACGCAGACGTATGGGGATGCGAGCGAAGGAGGGAGCACGATGGGCACAGGCAACAAGAAACGGCCGCCAGCCGCTCGTTCAGCATCTGAGCGATATGTGAATCTTGCCGCGCTCCGGCCACAGTTTCTGCTGGAAACCCTCGCGGCACTCGCGATTGGATTCGCTTTTCTGGGGTTACCACAGATTCTGACTGTTGGTCCAAACTGGATACCACTCGCAATCTCAGCACTGGTGCTTATACCCCTCCTGCTGATCGCACTCGTTCGCCCACTCAGTCATAGTGTCGCCCGGACGCTCCGCGCGGGCTTGCAGGTCATCCTGACTGCTGCTGTCCTCAGCTCGGTCGTGCTTCTCGTCATTCATCTGCCCAGCCACACCTTCCAGAGCGCGCTCGCGGCTGGTGGACTCTTGCGCGCGGGTGCCTTGCTCTGGGTCAGCAACATCCTCGTCTTCTCAGTCTGGTATTGGGAGATCGATGGCGATGGTCCAGTGCATCGCCATAAGCGCGGGCATCCAGCGATTGACTTCATGTTCCCGCAGCAGGCGACAGGCAGACCTTTTGCTCCCGGTTTCGTGGATTATCTCTTTCTGGCGTTCTGCTTTGCCACCGCGCTCAGTCCAGCCGATACCGTGCCACTGACGCCACGAGCGAAGCTGCTGATGATGGCCGAGGCATTGATCTCAATCACCATCATTGCCCTGCTGGTCGCTCGCTCCGTCAATATCCTCTGAACGCCAGGCCCGGCTCATACGCCCGTGACTATCGGCCCGCGTTCGAGATGCGTCTTCAGCACCACGGTCGTCTCGGTGCCATCGATCCCGGGAATTTGCTTCAGCCGCTCGATGAGCTGGAGCAAATGCTCCGTATTGGCCGCTCGCAATTTCAGGATGAAGCTGAGCTGGCCCGCCACCGAGTGAAACTCCTCGATTTCGCGTATCTGTTCGAGTGCCCCCACAAGCTCCGAGCAGGGCCGCGATGCCTGCACCCCGACGAACGCCAGCACCGAGAGGCCAAGGTCCTCCGGCGAGACAGCAATCGTCCAGCGGCGAATGACACCCTCGCGCTGTAGACGCCGCAGCCGGTCGTGAACAGACGACGGAGCCAGCTCGACGCGGCGGGCGAGGTCCTCCAGACGCGTCCGGCCCTCTTCCTGAAGGATGGAGAGCAGTAGCCGGTCAACGCGATCCAGCGCGCGCGTGTTTGCACGAGATTCCGAATTTTTTTCGGTCATTTTGCCAGTTCCTCCGAAAGAAACTATACTCCTGTCGTCGCGATGCGACAAGTCTTTGGCAGAGTGCCTGAATCGGAGGAACGGTATGCAGACCTTAATCGTGGTTGACGCGCAGAACGAGTTCTCGTCCCAGGGCCAGCGGCCTGTGCCTAATCATACCGAGGCGCTGGCGGCTATCCTGCGACGGGTCGAAGAGGCCCGGCGCGAGGGCAGGCCGATTGCCTGGGTGCGCCACCATAACAGACCCTACGAAGAGCCTGCGTTCATCCCCGGCTCGTGGGGCGCGGAGTTCTCACCTGGCCTGGGGCCGCTCGCTGGCCGGAGCGAGGAAGCCGAGTTCGTGAAGGATGTTTTTGGCGCGTTTACCGGGACGAATGTTGGCTCCTGGCTGGAGCAGCTGGGATCTGATGATGTGTTGATCGTTGGATTCTTCGCCCATATGTGTGTCTCGACGACATCACGCGAGGCGCTGATGCGCGGGCTGCGCGTCTCGGTGGACCCTGAGGCGACTGGCGGCTTCCCCTTGTCGCACCCGGTGCTGGGCGAGCTCTCCGCCGACGAGGTCCGCCGCACCGCGCTGCTCCAGCTCAGCCATATGGGCGTCACGATAGCAGCGCCG
>DASUWS010000190.1:0-4237 GCA_036378295.1 Ktedonobacterales bacterium | reverse complement strand
ACAATGCCCCCCGCCGCAAGCCGTCAATGTGGCCGATCCCAGCTGAGCTTCCAGCGGGCAGCCCCGGCCAATCCATCATCAGGCCCGCGACCACCCATGGGGAAGAATCATCATCATGGACCACCAAATGTTGCAGCAGCGGTTCGCAGCCCTCGCCACAGCCCACCTGGCCGACGCTTGTATACGCGCCCAGGTCCCAGTGCGTTGTGCGTCTGCGCTCTTGCGTGCTGTGGTGCCCGGCAGCCGTCTGCGGACACGCACCCTCGTCCTCGCCACGGAACGGCGAGCGCGCAACGGGCGAGGGCGAATTCGTCCGCCGCTCACCCAGCACCTCTAGGTGTTGCTCCTGTGTCTGGCCTACGACATCTACCGCGTTCGTCGTGCGCTGGTGCCTTCGCTTCTTGAAGGATGTCAACAGAGCCTAAGACTTTTTAGACATTTCCTCACTCTCGCTCCAGCCGCAAAGGCGATGGCCTGGTCCAGCTCCGGTCGAGATCATAGCTCCTTCGCATCGCGATCCGGTTGGTGCCCTCGGCTACGGCCGCTTGACTTCGAAGTGCGCCATCATGCCAGCCGCGTGGTGCTCGAGGATGTGGCAGTGGTACATCCACATGCCGGGTCTGTCGTCGGGATACCACGCAATCCGGACGGTCGCCTTTGGCGGCACGTTGATGACGTCCTCTAGCGACCGCCAGTCCGGCTTCTTTCCATCAATCTCGAGGACCTGGAAAAAGAATCCGTGCAGGTGGAACGGATGATCGATCTGCGTGGTGTTGACGACGTCCCACACCTGCAGCTCACCGACATTCACTGGTTCATCGTGATGGTGGCGCTCGCCGTCGATGACGAAATCAAACCCGCGGCGAAGGCTCGGTTTGAAGCCTAGCTTCACAGTGCGCGTCACGCTCGCTGTTCCGGTGACGAGCGGCGCGATCTCGCGCAGCCGTGGCGGTATGTGCGCGGTGGATGGTTTGCGGGGCGCGATGCGGATTGTCCCGAAACGTTGGACACCCTTCTTCCCGGTCCCGCGGGAGTACGGCAGGTCGTCGATACCGTACACGTCACCTTCTGTCTCGAAAGGACCGACGGCAAGCTCGACGCGGTCACCCGGCGGCAGGAGCACCTCCTCGGCCGTGACAGGAGCCTCGATGAATCCGCCGTCGGTGCCGATGATCTGGAATGGGACGCCGCCAAGCGAGAGGCGGACGTAGCGGGCGCTCGACGCGTTCACGATGCGCCAGCGTTCGATCTGCCCTGCGGGAATCGCGAACTCTGGTTCGGACGTGCCGTTAATTAGGCGCACGTTGCCTTCACGGCCGTTGTGGCGGTCCATCAGGCCGCCGAACTTCGCGATCTGTCCGCTTTTATCGATACGCAGATCGTCGAAGACGAGGATCTGCTCGCCATCAAGCGCCAGTTCCTCTGCGGCGCGGACGATCAGCGCGCCGTAGAGCCCCTTCTCCAATTGCTCGGTTTCGTTGGCGTGCGGGTGATACCAAAACGTGCCAGCGTCGGGCGGCGTGAAGCGGTACGTGAATGACTCTCCCGGCTCGACAAGCCGCTGGACATCTTCGGTGCCGTCCATCGCCGCCGGAATCCGCAAGCCGTGCCAGTGAATCACCGTCGGCTCGGGCAGCCGGTTGGTGAATGCGATCTCTAGCGGGACACCCTGCTTCGCTTCCAGGACGGGACCGGGCACCTGACCGTTGAATCCATAGCCGCGGACAGTACGGCCAGGAGCAATCTCCCACTTGACTTCACCCGCCTCCAGGCGGTATCGGACGACACTTTCACCGTCTGACGTCGCGGACGATGCAGACGATGCAACACGATCGCGGCTCATGAGTTTCCCCCTTCCGTTTCTCGGGCCGCTGTATGGTAGGGACATTAACGGGATGACGTCTGTATGGCGTCGGGGTGGCGGTCGCCTGCATCGGCCAGGCGACGCGATGAGGGCTCGTCCTTCATCCGCCAGGCAACGACGACCAGCCAGATCATCCACACCACGTCCAGCACGTAGGTCAGCACGATGGCGTTCGACAGCGTTTGCGAGAAGCCCTCGGAACCCGCCACCCAGCCCTGCACCAGGTAGGTGAGGCCGGCGAGCCCCATCAGGAAGGCTATCGGCCGTGGGATCCAGGCCGTCCGCACGACCGCAGCCGCGAATAGGAGCACCGCGAGGCCCAGCGCATAGTTCTGGTAGCTCCTTAACCCCCACTCGATCCAGCGGATGGCCTCGGCGCTCGCAAAGCGCGCTGCTTTCTCGGCGTCCGGAGCGTTCACCCAGGCGGCATCAGCTTGCTTGTTGGCGACCCCGTCCACCGCCTGGAGGACCCCGTACACCGCCAGCGCGGCCACCGCCGAAGCAGCGCCGAATCGACCTGTCCATCTCACCCAGCTTGCCGTTCCAGCCTGAACATCGAGGGCGAAGAACAGAGCGAGCAGCCCCGCAAGCAAGATCGCCATTGCCGCGAACTGGCCGAGATGCACGGCGGTCCAGTCCCCGCTCCCGGCGTACGCGGCGAAAATGACGGGATGGTTATTCGCAGGCCCACCGGTGTGGAGCAGGGTGATCACGATGTACAGAAGTTGTCCCACGAGCAATAGCGTGGCGGACAGGCGCAGCGACGAGCGGATTGCTCTGTTGTTCATGACCATTTTCCTCGTCTGATTCACCAATGATTCACCAAGCGTGGTCGAAGTGCATCGGTCGAGCAAGCCGTAACAGGGCGCGCTCGAGCTACCCCGATGCGATCACTGCGGTTCGTCTCAAATTCAAGGTGCTTTGTCTCGTCTCGATGGACAACCGACACGGACGACCGAAGTGCCATGGAATACGAATGCGGCGCCACGTGCCGCGCCGCACAAGCAGCTCTTCGAGAGGTGGTTGCTTTTCGGCCTCCCCGTGCTGAGGCTCCGTCAACCTCGCGCGTTCGATCGTCGGGCGGCTAACCCTACGGGCGACGACCTGCCGAGTCATCCCATAGATTGAGTGGCCACGAAATCCTGCCGTGTCGAACCACTAATGTCTGCGTATGAGAGACGTGTCAATCGGTAGTTTGGGTGGCGCATCAACCAGTATATCTACCGAATTTGCCGTGGGCCAGCCCAGCGACGACGTTGCCGTGCTCCAACCGTGCGATGGGATACGGTATCAGAAACCGTCTGATAAATCGAGGACGTTTCTCAACCGCGAAATGGGAGCGCATGCCTGCTGCAGGCTCTCCGCTCGTTACGGCGTGTAGAGCCTCGGTCGCGGGCTCCAGGCTGTGTAGCCTCGGCTGAGGAGGTACGCGGCTATGAGGAAGACACACAAGATGCCGTCGGACACGGCGGCGAACTGCGCTCCATCCGCGTGATTACCGATGAGCAGCGCTTCCACGACGGTCAGCCCGACCTTGTCGGCGATGGTCAGCTCCCACAGGCCGGGCAGGCGACGCGGCCAGACACCTAGGAGCACAAACACGCCAGCGAACATGAGGAAGCCAAACATCCGCCAGGTTTCGACCTGCTGGGTCGCGGGACCGGCCGCTTGGACGGCACCGACCGCGGTACTGAAGGCATAGAGCGCGCCGAGCGCGCTCACAAGCATGAGCACGGTCGCGATGCGATCACGGACGCCGCCTCCCACCCGAGCGGCGGGCAGATTCATCCGATTCATAGGACGTTCCCCTTTCTCATGCCGGGCTTTGCGGGCGTGCCGCTCAGATCCAGCATTCGTGGCTTTGGTAGCAGCGGTGATCGCCATGGCCTGCAGCATAACTATCTGCTACTGCAGGATAGCCGAATTATCAGACAATTTCGCAGAAAGTGTTTCAGAAGCCTTGTATTCAGCGTCAACGCCGACTCTAGAAGCCGGAAATTGCAAGGATGTGCGCTGGCTTCTTCATCTCGTTCTAAGATGCCCTCAATCGTGCCCGAGGTCATCTTAGGGGCATCTTAGGCCTAGACAAAACTGCCCCGGCCAGCTGAACCGATCCGACCGGGGCATTGCTGTGCTAGGGCGTGGTGTTAGTAGGGGTCGCTGCTCGTCCACTCGTCAAGCTGTCGCTCAAAGCGCCTGCGGGCGTCTCACGTGCGCGCCGCTAGTGGCTGGGCGCTGGCGGGCTGGGGAAGCGCGGGCTGAGCGCACGCCAGGCCCGTGTCATCTGCCGGAACACCAGCGTGCCGTAACCGACTGCTGCTGCCAGCGCAGCGACCACCCCGATCACCAGGTTGGCGGCCTCCGATGCGCCAA
>DASUWS010000189.1:0-21322 GCA_036378295.1 Ktedonobacterales bacterium | reverse complement strand
ACAGCACGCAATTCTTGCCCATCGAACATGCTCTATAGTCCTTCCGTGCGGCATCGTAGCAGGTCAGGCCGATGTATGTGTCAGAAAACAGGTTGCTGCTGTGCATCTCTGCATCCAGTCTTTCCCCTTTTGCTGTCCGTGTTAGCATGGAATGTCGCTGCAGCGACAAGGTCACCCCTGTCGCTGCAGCGACCGCATCATGCGCAACCCCCTACCTACGCGAGAGGAAAGCCGAAGACGTTCCTCTTCCTAATCCAGTTCGAGGACTGGCAGGCCGTGTATGCCAAGAATGGTAGAGATTTCGCTGCCGTGATGGATGTCATGTTCGAGCACACCCCAGATGATCTGCTGGCGCGAAACTGCGGGTCTCACTTCTCCAGAACGAGCCGCCGCATCCAACCACATCTGGGCGAATGGCTGGAGCGCAGGCTCGACCAGTTTCGCGTGACGCACACGGTCCGCCTGATCTAGAGGCGGGAAGACCTCGAAAAGATCAGCAGGGGTCAGGCGGACAAGCGTCTGCTCGATCAGCTGCCAGGTCTTCTCAAGTCCGGCAACCAGTTCTGCCGCCGGGTGGCATGGATCCACGTCCGCCTCACAGACTCCCAAAGCCCATAATTCGAGGGAAGTCAGATCGTCGCTCCCCTCGCCCGTCCGTGCGTGGAACCACCAGGCGCGATTGGCAACAATATGCGTCGCGTACATGCCAATCGACCAGTGGTGCGGCGTGTTGCGTAAGGCAAGCTGCTCGGCTGTAAGGGGAGCGATGGCTGCGACAAGACGCTGGTTGTAGACCCCCCAACCCGCATAGAAGGGGAGGAGTGAAAGCTGATGTTCTCGCATGAGAGGTACTCCTTGCTTTTGGCTTCGGGAAAAACAGCACGATCGTATCAACGTGCGAGGAAACGATGGGGCAGAAAGAGGGAGGGAGGAGCGAGAGCAGGTCATCGCTTGCCCGATGAGCGAACAGGCGGATGCCGCGCCAGGGGAAATGATGGCTTCCATCTGCCAATGGTATGGTGGATGGGGAACATCAGCGATGCGTTCGCCGCAGTTCCAGGCCTGACACCTTGCGGGCCGCGTGCTTCTCCATCTCAACTTTCGCACCATTACTTGCTTGCGTTCTCACTATCCGCCGTCTCCCCCGGGCTTCTGACAGAAGGGCTTTCGGGCAGGAGTCATACGCCTCTCGCATTCCAGGCGCAGAACGGCTGAGCGCTCATGCCTGATGAGAGACACGCGAATAGATGGAAGCAAGAATGGTCACGTCTGTTTCCCTGTTGGAACAGGAAACAGGATGGAGTTAGCAGCAAACCGGCATAGATGTCAAAACCTCCGATAAAACCAGTGAATACTCTGTCTATGAGTATACGGGGAGAGAGATGATCCTGTCTATGACAGGTCGGCGATCCCTCTACCCTTTCAAGTTCAAGACAGTTTCCTGGGGATACTCACCAGTATAGGGAACATGCACGCATATCCAGGGGCCAAGCTGTGATAGAGCATGACCCCTGGATGGTATTGGCGTCTCAACTCGAATCGAGGTGATCGCCATCCGTCCCACGATCACCCACTGACTGCGGGCAGGCCGGATGCGCGCACAAGCTCGTTGAATGCGGCTACGTCACCATTGAGCAGGTCTTGTAGCTGGCGGCGCACGGAGCCAGCCTGATCACTGAGCAGTGAGAAGACTTCGAGCGCGCCCTGCGTTGGGGCATCGTCCGATTCGTCTACCATCGCGCTCAAGGTGCCCAGCTTTTCTTTCAGCCGGGCTGGTCCAGGCCGTGGCTTGTCGGTGTCGGGATTGATCAACTCGCCCTCAAGCGCGGTGAGCTTCTCTTTCAGCGAGCCTGCCGCTTCGACAAGGCTCTTATGATCTTTGCCCGCCTTCGCACGTTCTTCCCAGGATTCTACCTGCTTGCGCAGACGCCGAATCTGGTTGATCGCGCGGTGTGTCTCGTCTACCCGGTCGCAGATGCCGCGCATGAGGTCGAATTGCGCCCGCAGATCCTCCGGAGCCACAGGGAGACGCTGATCTGGCAGCACGCTGAAGCGTTGCGTAACCGTGGTGGCCCCGACGGTCAGCCGCGCCTCGTACTCCCCCGGCAGCGCCCGCGCCGCTAACGCTTCAAGCGCGTTTCGGGCCTCCGCTCTCGCCTTTGGGTCTTGCTGCTTCTCGGGCTTATCCTCCTCCAGCGCGGTCGGCGGCTCATAGCGGAAGTCCCAGACGAAGCGGTTCGCGCCCACCTCGGTCGGCAGCTTCGCGCCAACTTCCGCCGTACTGCTGAACGTGCGGACGGTATTGCCGGCGGCGTCGAGAATCGTCAGGGTCACGTCGCCCTCCGGCTTCTCGGCAAGCGCGTAGTGGAAGATAACTCCAGCGGGCGGATTCTGACCGCCATCGAGCAGCTTGCGCGTTTTCGCGCCGAAGGCATCTTCGCTGTGGCGGAATGCCAGCGTGACCGGGCCGGTCATGAGGTAGTCCACATAACCCGGCGCGCCCTCCTCCTCGACATAGTCGTAATAGCGGTAGCGCGGCGTATCACGCGGCTTGAAGAGCGTGACCGCTTTGCGAGCGTCCGCCATCTGGTACAGCGGCGTGATGTCGTCGAGGATCCAGAACGAGCGCCCATGCGTGGCGACGACGAGATCCGTCCCCTTCACGATCACATCGTGAATCGGCGTCACCGGCAGGTTGCATTGGAACGGCTGCCAGTTCACGCCATCATCAAAGGAGACGTACAGCCCGGTCTCCGTCCCACAGTAGAGCAGGCCGCGCTGGTTGGGGTCCTCGCGGATAGCACGCGTCAGGGCGCCATTCGGCAGGTTGCCTGTGATCTTCGTCCATGTCGCGCCGTAGTCGGTCGTCTTGAAGAGATACGGCGCGGTGTCATCGATCTTGTAGCGCGTCGCGGCGAGATAGGCCGTCGCGGGGTCGTGTGGTGACGGCTCGATGATGGAGACGAGCGCCCACTCGGGCAAGTCCGGCGGCGTGACATTCTGCCACGAAGCGCCGCCGTCACGGGAGACGTGGACCAATCCATCGTCGGAACCGGCCCAGAAGACGCCGCGCTCGTGTGGCGACTCGCGGAAGGCGAAGATCGTGCAATAGATCTCAGCGCCGCTATTGTCGTAGGTAATCGGCCCGCCAGAGGGAGCCTGCCGGTCCGGGTCGTTGCGGGTAAGATCGGGACTGATAACCTCCCAACTCGTGCCCTCATCGGTCGAGCGGTGGACATAATTCGAGCAGGCGTACAGCACATCCGGGGCGTGCGGCGAGACCTCCACCGGGAAGGTCCACTGGAAGCGGTATTTCAGCGTGCTCGCGCCGACACCAGCCACGCTGGCGCTGTGCACCTCCGGCCAGACGGTAACGTTGCGCTTCTGCCCCGTGTCGGGATTCCAGGCGATCAGCCGGCCATGTCCTGGCCCGGTGCCGATGCCGCCGCCAAAGACCGTATAGGGCGGCTTCCGACCGATGGCGATATAGCCACTCTCGCCACCGCCTGGCTCGACATAGTCCTTCCAGCTGATCGCGCCCTCGAAATCAATACTTGGCAGGCGCATCGCCCAGTTATCCTGCTGCGAGCCGTAGACGTTATAGGGCGTGTGGTCGTCGGCGACGACATGGTAGAACTGCGCCGTCGGCTGGTTGAGAATGGAGGACCACGAGTGCCCGCCATCGAACGTGACACAGGCGCCGCCGTCGTTGCCCTCGATCATCCGGTTTGAGTTGCGTGGGTCAATCCAGAGGGCATGGTTATCGCCATGCGGCGTGGGCACCGGAATGAAGCTCTTGCCTCCGTCGGTGGATTTCCATACGCGCAGGTTGAGCACCCAGACGGTATCCGGATCGCGCGGGTCGGCGTGGATGTGCATGTAGTACCAGGGACGCTTGCGCAGATCCATCGCGGTATTTACCCGCTCCCACGTCTCGCCCCAATTCTCCGAGCGGTACAGGCCACCCGCGTCGTTGTCATCTTTATCGGAGGCCTCTACGATAGCCCAGACGCGACCAGGCTGCGCGGGCGAGGCTGCCACGCCGAGCTTGCCGTAAATACCGCTCTGGGGCAGCCCCTTCGCTCGTGAGATGTCTTCCCAGGTGTCGCCGCCGTCGGTCGAGCGCCACAAGCCGGACTCCTCGCCGCCGCTGACGAGCGCGTGCGGGTAGCGCCGTGTCTGCCAGATCGTGGCATAGAGAATATCTGGCTGATTCGGGTCCATGGCGAGATCTACAGCCCCGGCGTTCTCGCTCTTGAACAGCACCTTCTGCCACGAAGCGCCGCCGTCGCGCGTGCGGAAGACGCCGCGCTCAGCATTTGGGCCCCAGGCATGCCCCAGCGCCGCCACGTAGACAATGTCGGGATTCGTCGGGTGAACGACAATATCGCCAATATGGCGCGTGTCCGCCAGGCCGACGTTGTGCCAGGTGTGGCCGCCGTCACTGGATTTGTAGACGCCGTCGCCGTGCGAGACGTTCCCACGTATCGTCGCCTCGCCGGTACCCACATAGAGCGTGTTCGGCGCCGATGGAGCTACGGCAATCGCGCCAACCGCCGCCGTCGTGAAGTATCCGTCGGAAATGTTCTCCCAGAGCGCGCCGCCGCTGGTGGTCGCCCAGACACCACCGGCGCAGCCGCCGAAATAGAAGATGCCCGGCTCGGTTGGGTGGCCAGCCACGGCAACGACTCGACCGCCACGATGCGGCCCGATACAGCGCCACGCGAGGGATTGGAAAAGCTTGTCGTCCATGCACCTGTCCTCTGTTGCGGTAGTGACAGTGTTCGATGCCCGTCAAAACGGTATGATGACATTCTGACGCCGATTGCGAAGTGCGTCAAGATTGCATATCCATGCCACGATTGCGCGCCCCCTCGCAACATTCGCACCCCCAAACCTATCAAACCTATCGACAAGCGCCAGCCCCCTGCACTGCTAACGACACCACTATCAGAGCAGGCAAGGCAGCGCTCTCCACGCCTCGCGCGCCCCAGCGCGACCGCATTGGCAGCCACCCTGACAGGACACGCGCCCACAACGGATGGGGGAGAATCGCCCATTGCGACTGCTTCAGGCCCACTGCTACGCTGGCTAACGCAGGCTCACTGTGAATCGTGCGAACTGCGCGGACCACGGCGCCTCCTCGGCTTAGGATGGCGGCACATAGACCATGCGGGAGGGTCAAAGCGTGCAAATACAGTTCATCATTACCGGATTCCTGGTGGGTGTGCTGGTGGGTCTGACGGGCATGGGTGGCGGGTCGCTCATGACGCCGATCCTCGTGCTCGTGCTCGGTTTTCGCCCGACCGTCGCGGTGGGCACTGATCTGGCATACGCGGCGATCACCAAGGCGGTGGGGGCGGTTCAACACTTTCGGCAGGGCCAGGTGCGCATCTCAACCGGACTGTGGTACGCGGCAGGCAGCGTGCCAGCGACGTTGCTCGGCGTCGGCGCGATCCATACCATGGAAAAAGCGCCCGGCATGAATGTGGACCGGCTCATCGAGCATGCCCTCGCCTATACGCTGATCCTCGTCGCGGTGCTGCTTCTCCTCCAGCCGGTGATGCGCAAACATCTGTGGCCCCAGAACCGGCCCACGGTCTTCTATGCACGCCTCCGCACCATGCGACGCTACCGCCCGCCGATGCTGGTCGCCGTCGGTGTGATCGTCGGGTTCCTTGTGGGTATCACCTCGGTCGGCGCTGGCAGCCTGGTGATGTTCAGCATGCTGCTGCTTTTCCCCAAGTGGCCCATGAGCCAGCGTGTCGGCACAGACGTCTTCCAGGGGTTCATTCTGACGGCCGCTGCCGCCTCGGCGAATCTGCACTTTGGAACGGTAAACCTGCCAGTCGTAGGACAGCTCCTCATTGGGTCGCTTCCCGGCGTCCTGATGGGAACGCGCCTGACCAAGGTCATTCCCGAAGGCGTGCTGCGACCGCTGGTTGCCGGAGCGCTCGCGGTTTCTGGCTTGCGTCTGCTGTAACCAGTCTGGCTGCACGTCCTGATGCCGCCGGGGGCGGCATCGCCAGCGCGACCGCGTGGCCGCGCCAACATCCGCGTGAACGGAATGGGTAGAGGAGTGAAGGATGGAACAAACGAATTCGCGACGCCGGGTGCTGGTCATCGGACTCGACTGCGCCGCACCGGAGCTTGTCTTTGAGCGTTGGCGCGATCAGTTGCCGACCTTTGCGCGGCTCATGGATCAAGGCGTCTATGGGCGGCTGGAAAGTTGTATTCCACCCATCACCGTGCCCGCGTGGATGTCTATGCTAACGAGCAAAGATCCCGGTGAGCTTGGTATCTACGGGTTTCGCAACCGCATCGAGCCAACCTACCGCGAGACAGCGGTTGCCAACAGCACCTACGTCAAAGAGCGTGTGGTATGGGATGTCTTGGGCAATGCTGGCAAGCACGTGGTGCTGGTCGGAATTCCGTGCACCTATCCACCGCGACCAGTAAACGGAGAGATGGTGACATGCTTTCTCACGCCGAGCCTTGAGAGCGAGTTCACCTATCCGGCGGCGCTCAAACAGGAGGTACGGGCCGTCGTCGGTGAATACCTCTTCGACGTGCGCGACTTCCGCACCGAGGACAAGCAGTATTTGCTCGACCAGATCTACCTGATGACGCACCGCCGCTTCACGCTAGTGCGCCACCTGATGCAGA
This sequence comes from Ktedonobacterales bacterium, assembly GCA_036378295.1. Classification (GTDB taxonomy): domain Bacteria; phylum Chloroflexota; class Ktedonobacteria; order Ktedonobacterales; family JADMIN01; genus DAHUXT01. The sequence goes on along the minus strand of DASUWS010000189.1, from coordinate 14,656 downwards.
CGCGGCCATGGGACTTCTTCATGTTCGTCGAGATGGGAACCGACCGCATCCACCACGGGCTGTGGAAGTATATGGACGCCGAGCACCGCAAACATCCCGGCCCCACGCCGCTGCTCCACGCGATCCGCGACTATTACCGCTATCTCGACCACCAGATCGCCGACCTCCTGGCGAATGTGGGTGATGAGACGACCGTGCTCGTGGTCTCAGATCACGGCGCGAAGCGCATGGATGGCGGCATCTGTCTCAATGAGTGGCTGATCCGCGAGGGCTATCTCGTGCTGAAGAACCAGCCCCAGGGCATCGTGCCACTCGAAAAGGCCGAGGTAGATTGGGAGCGCACACGCGCCTGGGGCGCGGGCGGCTACTATGGCCGCGTCTTCCTGAACGTACGCGGACGCGAGCCGAACGGCTGCGTCGCCCCTGAAGAGTACGAGGCGCTGCGCGACGAGCTGACGGCGAAGCTCGAAGCTCTGGGCGACGAGAACGGCCAGCCCATCGGCACGCGCGTCGCCCGGCCCGAGACGACATACAAGACTGTCTGCAACATCGCGCCGGACCTGATCGTGCTCTTCGGCGATCTGCTGTGGCGCTCGGTTGGCACCATTGGTCACGGCGCAATCCATACCTTCGAGAACGATACCGGACCTGACGACGCCAACCACGCCCAGTACGGCATGTTCATCATGCGGGGCGCTGGCGTGCCTGCCATGGGCGAGGTTCCCGCCCACCATCTGATGGACATCGCGCCCACCATTCTCGAAGCCCTGGGCGTCACCGTGCCGCCCGACATGCGCGGCACACCCATCCAGGCGGCACTCGCCTCCGCAACGCCCAACACACCCCCCGGCACACGAGGCGAGACGCTCGTGAAATCCTGAGACAGCCTGGATAGATTCGGCATAGATTCGGCATGGATTCAGCACGCGACCACGAGACAGAACAAACAGGCGACAACGAAACGAGAGGGCGAGTTACATGGAACGCGGATTTACGCTCTGGTTCACCGGACTCTCCGGCGCGGGAAAGACCACACTGGCACAGTTGGTCGAGCGGCTCTTACGCGAGCGTGGAAGGCGTGTGGAGCTGCTCGACGGTGACGTCGTGCGCACACATTTGAGCAAGGGTCTGGGGTTCAGCCGCGACGACCGCGACACGAACATCCTGCGCATTGGCTTTGTGTGCGACCTGCTCTCGCGCAATGGCATCATCGCTATCGCGTCGGCCATCTCGCCCTATCGCGAGACGCGAGACCACGTACGCTCCATGATCAGCGATTTTGTCGAGGTCTACGTAGACACCCCACTCGAAGAGTGCCGCAGGCGTGATGTCAAGGGCCTCTATCGCCAGGCGCTCACCGGCCGGGTCTCCGCCTTCACCGGGGTATCCGATCCCTACGAGCCACCCCTCGCCGCGGAGATCACCGTCCATACCGTGGGCAGGTCGCCGGAGGAGTGCGCCGCGGAGATTATCGGCTGGCTTGAGCGGCGCGGCTATCTCGATCCCGTCGCAACGCCCGCTGTGAACATGGTGCCGGGTAACGTCCAGCATGACCAGCAGGCAAAGGAGGAAGCGGAGGCGTATTCTCCCGAGGAGGAGGCGGACGTCTCGGCGCGTCTCGAAGCACTGGGATACCTGTGAGGAGGAGAGCAATGGAATGGTTTGCGCGTCGGCAGGCACGTCCAGGCGTGGCGCGGCGTGTCGTCGTGATCGGTCTGGACGGCGTTCCACACAGCTTCGCCACGCGCATGGTACGCGAGGGACGCATGCCGAATCTCGCGCGTATCTTCCAGGCTGGCACCGTCCGCCCGCTCACCTCGACCTGGCCGTTCGTCTCGTCGGTCGCGTGGTCATCATTTATGACCGGCTGCAATCCGGGCAAGCACAACATTTATGGGTTTGTTGATCGCCGTCTGAACACCTATACCATGTTCCTGCCCAATAGCGAAACCATGCGCGCCGAGCCGATGTGGAGCACGCTGAGCCGCGCGGGCAAGCGCGTGGGCGTGATGAACGTGCCAGTCACCTATCCGCCGCGCGAGGTCAACGGGTTGATGGTCTCGTGCTTCCTCTCGCCCGCACTGGAGAAGGCAACCTATCCACGAGAGCTCGCCGGGCGCCTGCAACGCATGGGCTATAAGATCGACGCCGATGCCACCATCGCACGGCGATCGAAGACGGAGTTCATGCGGGAGCTGCTTGACGTGCTCGACCACCGCGCGCAGGCGATGTTCGAGCTGATGGACGGCGAGCCGTGGGATTTCTTCATGTCGCACATCATGGAAACCGACCGTCTTCATCACTTCTACTGGGAATACATGGAGGCCAACGATCCCGTCTGGGCGCCAGCCTTCTACGCCTTCTACGAGCGGCTCGACACCATTCTCGGCCAGGTATGGGAGCGCATCGGCGACGATACCACGCTCATCATTCTCTCCGACCACGGTTTCTGCACGGTGCGCAAAGAGGTGTACCTCAACCATTACCTGCGCGAGCGCGGCTGGCTCCGGCTGCAGCCGCGAGATGGCCGACCGCCCACGCTCACCGATATCACGCCTTCCAGCCGCGCGTATAGCCTCGACCCCGGGCGTATCTTCATCAACCTGGAGGGCCGCGAGCCACGGGGCAGCGTGCGCCCAGGCGCCGAGTACGAGCAGGTACGGGAAGCGTTGGCAGAGGAGCTAATGGAGCTCCGTGACCCCGATGACGGCGCGCGGATCGTGGAACGGGTCTACCGGCGCGAGGAAATCTATCACGGCGCCAGCGAGATGAACGCGCCGGATCTGGTGGTTGCGCCGCATGTGGGCTATGCCCTGAAGGGAGCGCTCGACCGCGATTACCTGACACATAAGGGCGATGTGCTGATTGGGGAACACACCCACGATGATGCCTTGCTCTATGTCTCCGGACACGATCTCATCACCGCCACACTGACGATGCAGGATGTCGCGCCCGCAATATTTGCCCTGATGCGCGTTCCTGAGCCTGCCGGGCTGGACGGCACGCTGGCCATCACAACGTAACGAAACCTGATGCGGGAGGTTTGGTCTCATGCCACAGGTCGAATCACTGCAGGCCATCCTTGAGCGACGGCTGATCCGGCAAATGGTGGCGGCACTCGTCGCCGCAGAGAGCCAGCAACAGCGAGAACGCCATCTCCGTGCCCTTCGCGATCTGGTGCAGCATGCAGACCAGAGTCTCGACGCCCGCCTATTTGACGAGTGGACGGAGGCGCATCTCAGGCGCTGCGGTCTGTGGGTGTGGGATCGCGCGCGCCGCGACACGCCACAGCCGCAATGGCCGCACCTCTGAGACGAATCGCCGTGCTATGGCGTTGCGTGGGACGGAGGATGACGAAACTAACGGCCACAGTGAAGTATGAAAAGAGGCAAATGCATATGGCCGCGACCCCTCACGGAGGAACGCTTGTCAATCGGGTTCTGGCGGGCGAAGAAGCCGCTCGCTGGCGCCAGATTGTGCCAGAGCTTCCGCGGATTACGCTCTCCCAGCGCGAGCTGCTCGACCTCGAATTGATTGGCGTCGGCGCATTCAGCCCGCTCACCGGCTTCATGACGCGCGATGACTATCGCTCGGTGGTAGAGACGATGCGACTGGCGAGTGGCGCCGTGTGGTCCCTCCCCGTCACTTTATCGGTCCCGCCTGAGATCGCCGCTACGCTACACGAAGGTGGCGCGGTAGTCCTCCAGGATGCGAGCGCCCATGCCCGCGGTATCTTGATGTTGCAAGAATCCTACCCCTACGATAAAGTGTGGGAGGCCCAGGAGGTGTATCGAACCGACGATACCAGCCATCCTGGTGTGCGTGCGCTCTTCGAGCAAGGCGATATCCTCCTTGGGGGCGACATCTGGCTCCTCGACCCCCCGGATTACTCGGCGTTTGGCCCACACACCCTCACTCCGGCTGAAGCGCGGGAAGCGTTTGCGGCGCGCAACTGGCGGACTGTCGTGGGATTCCAGACGCGCAACCCGGTACATCGGGCGCACGAGTATATCCAGAAGTGCGCGCTGGAGGTCGTTGACGGGCTGTTCCTCCACCCATTGGTGGGTGAGACGAAATCCGACGACGTCCCAGCGGCAGTGCGCATGCAGTGTTACGAAGTCCTGCTACGCGACTACTATCCAGCCAATCGGGTACTCCTGGGCACGTTTCCCGCGCGCATGCGTTACGCGGGTCCGCGTGAAGCCGTCTTCCACGCGATGGTGCGTAAGAATTATGGATGCACCCATTTCATCGTTGGGCGCGACCATGCCGGAGTAGGTAACTTCTACGGCACATACGACGCGCAGAAGATCTTCAGCAACTTCCGTCCTGATGAGTTGGGGCTGACCCCCCTATTCTTCGAGCACACCTTCTACTGTCACCATTGCGGCGGTATGGCGTCGAGCAAGACATGCCCCCATCCCGAAGAAGCGCATGTCATGTTGAGCGGAACACGCGTGCGCGCCATGCTTCGCAGTGGCCAGGCTCCGCCACCGGAATTCAGCCGTCCGGAGGTCGCGGAGGTGCTGGTGGGCGCCTTTCGCGGAACCGCTATCGCATGATGCGCCCGGATAGCCCTAGATGCGCCGACAGGAATCAACATCGTGAGCACGGCGGATTCGCGAAGCGCGGACGATGACCCTTTTGTAGTCCTAGGCGTCTCGCGCGATTGCACACTGTCCGAGTTGAAGCGAGCTTATCGCCTGCTTGCGCTCCGCTATCACCCCGACATCAATCCGGGCCGTGAGGCGGCGGCGCAGATGTCTCGCATCAACCTGGCGTACAGTCGCGCCTTGCGGCAGGTCGAGCGGACGGCGCGCATGCAGTCCGCTCAGGCATCCGCCATCGGAGTGGTACGCCACACCCGGCACATGCAAGCAGCACCCGGCCAGACCACCACGCGGGCCGCGGCTGCCGCTGCGGCCGGGTGGCGAGCACAAAGAACCCGGGGGCGTAGGATATGGATCATCACGGCGGCGAGCATTGGCGCTGGGGTACTGATTCTCCTCACTATCGTGTACGCGCTCGTTGCCCCTCCACGTACGCCAAAGCGTGAAGCGCCGCAAACGTCGAGTCCCGTCACGCTCCGGCTCGGGGGCACGACGGTGGTCAACTGGCGCGATACCGGCAACGTCACCATTACAGAGCGCCTGCTCGGGCGATTCACTCCTCCAGACACGCGACTCATCGAGCCGCCCCAATGGTCGCCTGATCGGGCATATGTGGCAGTCAGCGTTGCTCCGGCGCGCAGCGCGTCCAACGCACCCGCGACGACGCTCTTGTGGCAGGTGCAGGGTTCCCGCCCGGTGACAACGCTCCTGGCAACCAAGGCACGCTGGTCTCCCGTAACGGATCAACTTGCAGTACTCACCGAGCCAGGGGCCAGCGGCACACCTCAGCTTGAGCTGGTCTCTCCGGCGGCGCCCCAAAGCCCTATCGTGCTCGATCCCCACGCCGGAACGCACCTCGCATGGTCCAGCGACGGCCAGCAGATCGCCTACGATGCCCATGGACAGCAGCAGTTGCGGCTGGCTACCATCGCGCGCGGCTCGTACCAGACGCTCATGAGAGAGCCCAGCCAGCGTTTCATACCTCTTGGCTGGCAAAACGGCCAGATTGTCGCGATCGTGCATATGGGGAGCGTCGTCTCGCTCGTTACGGTTGACCCACTCCACAGGCTGACGACCACGCTCGGCTATCTGGATGCGAACGTCACCGACGCTGACATCGCTATCTCGCGCCACGGCATCGCCTACGCGACGCAAGCCTCCGGAGCGCCGCTTATGACGCTGTACTGGGATACGCCTCACCAGCAGCAGGTCTCTCTACGAGGGCTCCAGAGCGTTCGCTTTCTTGCGGGCTGGCCGAAGGACGAGACCTGGATGGCGCTGGCCCCGGCGCCGTCGAGCGCACGCACCAGTGAGATATGTCTTACCCCCGCGCCACAAGCCACCGCACCTCCCGCGACGCCATTGGCGGTGGCTTGCCTGCTCCTTCCCGGCACGCTCGCTGGAATGAGCTGGGAGCCGCAATCCAACACCCTCAGCTATGTGCGTATGGCAGAGCCGGGAAGCGCCCTTGAGCTTCGAGAGCTGCGCATCCAGCCGGCACAAGCGCTTGCCTCAGATCATGCCATACAAGCCCTACGTGCCAAGCGTGCCACGCGCAAGCCGACACTGGTGAGCTCGGGTCCGCTGGCGCTCATCGCGGGTGTCGTATGGCGATCGCCGTGGTGGCCCTCTCTTCTTCGAGGGTGACCCCTGAGCGACGCGCGACGAGATGGTTCGTTGGGCCACACGAAAAGCGTCTGACATTTTAGGTATTCTTGCTGATCCAGCCAGGCACTACTCTTGCGATGAAAATGCTATAGCACGTATGCGCGTATTTGTGTAGCCTTTCGACATTCTCGCAAAAATATGCCATCATCTGATAGATGGATGCCATATTCATGTACGCCATGCAAGGATCACGTGGGGGAAGCGTACACGAATATGGGCATACGTGCGTGTACATGTAGAGCTGCAAAACATGTACTCCAACTCCGTGCAACCGCTCGTCCGTAGTCTCACGCGTCTGAGGGCATGACTTCATCGGAGCACTTGCGGGACGAGTACATGTGCCGGCGCTGGACACCTGAAATACCAGTTACGGCGAGTCAGGTGCCCAACACAGGGCTGTTGGACATACGTGGTGGAGGCAGAGGGCTACCGTGTTCCTTGATAGGGACAGGAATGCACTATTCGCGATTCTCCGGCCATCCGCAGGCATATCCCATCCCGGCGTGTGATCATCAAACACTCAACTCTCAGGACCTGACCCGTTGGGGCAGAGCCAGGGGAATTAGCCCATGAAGATCCTGGTTGCGTGTTCGCATATGCTCGTTGGCGAAAGCCTCACCCTCATCCTGAGCACCATTCAGAGGGATGAACCCATCGAGTGTGAGGTCACACGCTCCGAAAACGCCGTCGAGCGCACGCTTTCCTGGCAGCCTGATCTGGTTGTCGTAGAGGCGATCACCGACTTTGCCAACGGAATCGCTACCACCCAACAGCTCCGCTCGATGCTGCCAGAGGTGCGGCTGGTCATGCTCGGCACGGATGACGATGAAGCAACCATCTATGAGGCGATCAGCGCGGGCGCGGATGGATACCTGACGCGTGACACCTCAACGGAAGTCTTGATCCAGACGCTCTCTGGCGTGTTGCGTGGTGAGGTGGGGCTGACGCGGGTGGCGGCCCTACGCGTCATCCGGCAACTGCGGCGCATCGTCACCGTGCAGGCGGCGACAAAGCCCGTCGAGGTTGATGCGAAGCTCACACCCCGCGAGAGCGAGGTCTTCGAGCTAGTTCGCAAGGGGATGCGCAGCCGTGAGATCGCCACCACCCTGTGCATCGCCGAAGGCACCGTCTATAAGCACATCCATAACATTCTCGAAAAGCTGAATGTCCATAGCCGCAACCAGGCGCTGGTTGTCACCCTGCAAAGCAACAGAACCGAGCCACCCTCCATGAGCGACCAAGTGTGAGATGCCGTCTCGATCTCGCGCTGCACGAGCCAGACCAGGTATACACAAACATACACTATCTTGGGCTAGCGGAGATGGCGGATATCTGGCACAACTATACCCATGAACATCTCCGCTCCACAGAAGAGCTTCGCTGCACCTGCCCCGCTCCTTCACGAGCTGGCCACGTGGCATCCCGGTCTCATTGCGATGGATATGTATGGATGCGACAACGTTCACTGAACGCGTGTGCGTAGTAATACAGTCATCCGACGTCTCGGACGATGAGGTACGGAGACGCCTTGGCAGCGCGCTGCCACTCAAGTTTACCCGCTGGGAAGATCGCGCCTACATGGCTGCCATCCGCAGTCTGCGGCCACGTGTTATTGTAGTAGCCGCCGCTGACGAGAGGGCTGCCGATTACGCGGCACTGCTTGGAGCCCTCCTCGACAGTGACGCCCCAACGATTGCAACCCTGGCACTGTCTCGCGAGCATATCTTCATCCAGCAGCTTGGAGCAGGCGAGCAGGCACAGATTCTCTCACTCGACGACCTGCTGCTCAGATAGCGGCTACACATTACCCGCGCATAGAGCACAGAGGGACGACGACCATATACACGATCTTATGTATACAATCAGGTACGGGACGTATCCCGATTGTATACATAATGCCGCCGCGAAGATATACAGTTTTACACTTGTCGCGGTGCGTGCCATCGAGTAGCCTAAGAAGACAGCAACACTGTTAAGAATCCATTAAAGGAGCGCTACGTTGGTGCGAGGGTGCCACAGAGCCGAACCCCGATCAACGGGCAGCGACGAGGATGTCGAGGTTCGGTCAATCCTGATCCCCACTGGCCATCGTCGATCCATCCACAACGCTCTGGGTCGTACCTCGCACAGCACCATCAGGCGCCACAAATCTGAGCAGGTCGCTAGCAAGGGGCTGTAGATCGCATCGCATGAGATAGAAGCGCGGTCCTGATTTGCCGGAACGTGGAGACGGTCAGCCCTGGCCTGGCCTCTTCCAGTTGTCCATTCCCCCCATAGTTCCGGCAATATCAGAAACCACGCTGCCATGCTATGTGATCGAGGAGGAGGAAGAGGAATATGGTGCTTTCCACGATACCCGCGCGCGTTCCCTGAATACCGAATACCCCAAGCTGAAGCCTGGTTTCCTCCAGCATATGGCCTGCACGTTGGCCACGGAGACCGTGCGGATGTCCCATCCGCATACACCAGGTGCGGCGTGGCATGGCACCGTTCCGGGGGTGATATGGGGCAAGCGTTCTGTGTGAGGTGCATCATGTCCAGAGGTAGATACGGAGATGTCCGTGCCGATACCGCGAGGATCGCGGAGGAAGCGCGTGAAGCTGAGCGTACCGACATAGCCCGCGAGCTGCACGACACTGTCATTCAACCCTTGGCCGCGCTCGTGACGAGTCTGGAGACCTTCACCCTGCATCCACCTGCCCCCGGAGTAACCGAGGCGTACGTCGCGGCATGGCGGGAACTGACGCAAGAAGCCATCGTCGCGCTCCGCTGCGCGCTTGGCGGCCTACGCGCCCATCCCCACGCGGAGCTCGGCCTGCCGGAGGCGCTCTACCGCTACCTCGTGCCTCAGGCACGCGCCCAGGGTATCCGGCTCAACCTTGAGAGCCGCGAATGGCCCGCCGATCTTCCGCTCGACTGGACCTCCAGCCTGTATCTCCTCGTGCGTGAAGCGCTCACGAACGTGCAGAAACACGCCCACGCAACCGAAGTGACGATCTTGATGCACGCCGATGAAGCGCAGATATGCATCATCATCGCCGACAATGGCGTGGGGTTTCAGGTCCAGCCGGAGGATATCGTCATCACAAACGAGCGCCAGACCGGCTTCGGCATCGTTGGTATGCGCGAGCGGGTGTCCTTGCTCGCCGGGCACCTCAATCTCGAATCCGCTCCTGGCGGGGGAACGCGGGTCGAGATTCGCATTCCGCGCCAACTCGCCCCGGCGGAGCAGACTCCAATGGAGGACGTCTCAACGCCTGAGCCACCCAGCGACGCACAGCAGACGCCCGCCGAGTATGTTCATTAGGCCGCGTAGGGACGATGTCTCTCTAAGTCAGTACCCACTATCGAGTAGGCAAGTACGCAGTACGCGACACCGTGGAAGGTGTGAGAGGGGGAAGGATGCAGATGGATCCAATGGCGTCGCAAGCTGCGGCGCCCCAGCGTATCCCCGGTGATGTGCCAGCGCCAAGCGTCGAAACGCCGGTGCGTGTCGTCGTCGTGGACGATCAGCTCTTATTGCGGGAAGGCATCGCGACGCTGCTGGAGCAGGATGGCCGCATCGTCGTCATTGGCCGTGGCGGGAATGGTCAGGACGCTATAGACCTCGCGCAGCAATTGGCTCCGGATGTTGTTCTGGTCGATATACGTATGCCAGGGGTGGATGGCATCGCGGCGATTCGCGAGATCAAGGCCCACCATACCAACATCCGCGTCGTGATTCTGACATCGTTCGTCTATGATGGCTATGTCGTAGAAGGATTGATGGCCGGAGCGGACGGCTATCTCCTCAAAGATGCGTCACCCGCGGCATTGATCTCCGGCGTGATGGCAGTAGCGGCAGGCGAGCAGGTGATCGAGCCTGGGGTTGCGCGCCATGTGGCCGATATGCTCAGCAAGCAAAGCCAGGACCGGCGAGGATGTTACGATGGCCTGACCGCGCGCGAGCTCCAAATGCTCGCGATGATCGCCCGCGGCTTCGTGGCGAAGGAGATTGCCCATACGCTGCATATCAGCGAGAAGACCGTACGGAATCACGTAAGCAACATCTACCGCAAGCTCGACATCTACGACCGCTCGCAAGCGGTACTCTATGCCATCAAGAAGGGTCTCATCGCTCCTGAGTAGTGAGTAGCACGCGTCAGCTCCGGCCATGGTCATCATACTCTCAGGCCGGATGATGCATTGCCTAAGCCGGGTTGGGAAATCTCCCAGCCCGGTTCGTTGTATGGGATACCCTCCGCGAGGCGTGGGCGTCGTATCGGCGCCTGTCACGTATCCGCTTCCCCCGCCGCACTAGGCGCATTGCCCATTTACCGAACGGCGGCCCGGCACCTACACTACTGGCGTACGGAGACGAGACACACATGGCGGTGCCTGGCAAGACCGACCGCTCTCGAAACTCGTCGCCGTGCCCTTGCGGGGTTGTCATTGGTTGGAAGGCAGCGGAGAGCAGGGGGAAGGTTGCACCATGAAGACCCAGCAGGATCTCGCTAGAAAGGCACTCCACGGACAGAATCTATTTCCTATGGAGTCGGCGGCGACCACTCAGGCCAACGAGCATCGCGCCGCGCTTGAGCCAGCGGGCCAGTCGCTGCCGATCTCCAGAACGGCGGCCCTTGTTCACGTTGCGCACCGCTTCCCCCTGCGCATCTCGCCCTACCGCGACCCCAGCGCCTATCTGCTCTCGCCCGCGAGACTGCTGACGCGCCGCGCCGATGACTTCCGCCAGTTGCGCGCGCATCTCAACATGCGCCTGGCCTTTTCCGGCATCCTGCTGATGGTGAGCGCGCGGCACGCCGAAGGGCGATCCCTCGCCGGGCTCAATCTCAGCATCGCATTCGCGCAGGAGTTCAGGCGGGTCGTCTATTTGGAAGCCGATTTTCGCCGTCCCACGCTGCGCACATTCTTTGATGTTCCCGCCAGCAAGGGCATGGCTGATCTGCTGCGGGAGCCAGGCCCGCTCGGCGATCTGAGCACCTGCGTGCTCGCCACCGACGTCGCGGGCCTCTACCTCCTGCCAGCGGGCACACGCCCCGGCCCACCCGACCTGTTCGAGTCACCACGGCTTCCTGAGGTGTTCGCTTGGCTGCGGAGCGTTGGCGATTGGATCATCGTAGACTGCCCGCCGCTGCTCAGCTATCCCGATGCGCTGTCTTTGATTGGCCTGGTGGACGGCGTTGTCGTCGTCGCGCAGAAGGGACGCACGCGCGAAGAAGACCTTGAGGACCTGTCGGGCCGTCTTGCGCACGCACATGCGCATATCGTCGGCACGATCTTCATCGAACGGTAGGTTAAGAACTGGCGCCGTGGGGCAGCGTGCCGGACGCCCGGTCGTCGCCCCCTCGGTTCCGCATCACGGCAACGCTCAGCAGGAGGTGCCTGTATGTTGATCGCTCGCGCACCAGTGCGCATTAGCCTGGCTGGCGGTGGAACGGACCTCGCGGCGTACTACGAGCGCTATGGCGGCCTCATCATTAGCGCGGCAATCGCCAAGTACTTCTACGCCGTGGTCGAGGTGACTGGTCGCCCGGGGCTTCAGGTCTCCTCGTCGGACTATCACGCGTTCTTCCGCAATCCTCCCGGCCGCCAGCTCGCCTGGGAGGGTGATCTCAGCCTGCCGCGAGCGATCCTGCACCACTTCGGCATTACCGACGGCATCGAGATGTTCCTCGCGTCCGAGGTGCCCCCCGGCACGGGCCTCGGCTCATCGAGCACCGTCGCCGTGACGATCATCAAAGCGCTGGCAACCCTGTTGCACCTGCCCGCCTCCAAGCAGACGATTGCTGAGACAGCCTGCCATATCGAAATCGAGAAGCTGGGCAAGCCCATCGGCAAACAGGATCAGTACGCCGCTGCCTTCGGAGGCATCAACACGATCACTTTCAGCCGCGAGCAGGCGATCGTCAGGCCGCTCGCGCTCTCAGACGCCACCCGGCGCACGCTCGAACAGAGCCTGTTGCTGTTCTTTACCGGTGCATCCCACAACTCAGCGACGATCCTGCGCGAGCAGACGCGCTCAACCCAGCAACAAGGCGGCGCCGTGGTGAATGCGCTCCACGACATCAAGCGGCTCGCCGAACAGACCCGCGCCGCGCTGGAAGCCGATCACCCCGAGCGCATCGGTGAGTTGCTGCACGAGAATTGGGAGCGCAAGAAGCGGCTCGCCTCTGGCATCTCTAATCGCACGATAGACGAGGCGTATGACACTGCCCTGGCGCATGGCGCGCTCGGCGGCAAAATCACCGGGGCGGGTGGTGGCGGATTCCTGATGCTCTATTGCCCGCCAGCGCATCAGGAGGCCGTGACCAGCGCATTGGAAGAGCGCGGGCTGATCCGCATGGATTTCCATGTTGATTCCGCGGGTGCGCGTGTCCTGGTCAACAGCGGCGCCCGCCTGGATAGCAATGTCTTTACGCCGCTGCCAGCGGTGGCGGCAGAGAACCGGGCAACGGCCTAGGGAGCGAACCATATGCAGCGAGGGCGTGAGTGGAGCATTCTGCGTTTCGTGGCGATTAGCACCGACGCGGTCGCAATCATGCTGGCCTTTGGGCTGGCCCTGGCGATCACCCGCAGTGCGCGCGAGGGGACGGTTCCCGCCACGATCAATCCGGTACGCGTCGCACCGCTGGGAATCTATATCATTGGATGGATGGTCCTGCTGGCGGCATACCATCTCTACGATATCGAGTTCCTGCTCGACGGGTTCGTGCAGTACGAGCGCATCGCCCAGGCCTCTACAACCGGACTGTTGCTCCTCATCGGCATCCTGGCGGTGCTGGATGGTGACGCGCTCATTCCCCGGTCGCTGTTGCTGCTCTCATGGTTCCTCTCGATTGCCATTCTTGGCTCGTGGCGATTCGTCATGCGCCGTATCGTCCGGCGGCTGCGTCACCACGGCTACTTCCGCGCGCGCACGCTGATCATCGGAGCAGGAGAAGATGGCATCGCCCTCGCCGATCAGCTCAGCTCCACGCGTGGCGCGACCGACGTGCTGGGCTTCCTGGATGAGTACGTGGCGAAGGGAACGGTCATGCACGGGTACGAGGTGCTGGGCGAGCCGCTCGAGCTGGCGCGCGTGGCGCAGCAAACGGCGGCCACCGAGGCGATCCTGGTACCGCAGGCCATCAGCTGGGAGTCGCTGCAAGTGTTGCTTAAGGGCGAGCCGTCATCCTGGGGCTTGCAGCGTCTCTGGCTGGCCCCAGCAATCCGCGACCTCCTGACGACCGGCCTGGAGATACACCGGCGCGGGTCGCTGCCGTTGCTCTCGGTCACGGGCCTGCGGATTGGTGGGCTTGAAGGGCTGCTCAAGCGCGGGCTGGACCTCGGCATCGCGCTGCTGCTCCTGCCGCTGGCCATTACCGTCTGCGCGCTCGTCGCGCTCTGGCTGGTCGCGATACGCCGGATCAATCCCATCACCCAGACGCGAGTGATCGGCGACGGACGCCGCCGGTTCACCATGTACACCTTCCCACCAGAGGATGCGCTGCGCTGGCTGCACATTTGGCGCCTGCCCGCATTGTTCAACATCATACGTGGCGACCTGAGCCTGGTCGGGCCGAGGCCCATCATGAGCAATCTGGAGCCAAGGTATCGCGCCTGGCGCTCGATGCTGGCGTGCGTGCGTCCGGGGCTGACCGGCCCGTGGTGGCTGCTGAGTGGCACATGGAACCTTTCTATCGAGGCTGAAGTAGCCGTTGACCTGACCTACATTCGCAACTACTCGATCTGGCTGGATGTCCATATGCTGGTGCGAACGATCCGGAAGCTCTGCTCCCGGATGCAGATTTCCCAACTCGAACACGAACTTGAACCCGAGCCTGAACCCGAAACACCGGGTCAGAACGCCCAGATCATCAACGCCACACGGGCGATTGTGCCATAGACCAGGGAGGATGTCGTATGGATGGACGATCGAGCGATGCACTGAACATCAGGCAATTCGCGACTGAACAGACGCTGGGCGATGTTTCCGCCTACCTGACCGACCTGAGCCGGGTTCTCGCCGCGTTGCCCCGCGAGCCACTCGCGCAAATCGCCCAACTCCTGCTCGACGCCGCCCGCGAAGGGCGTACAGTGTTTATCTTCGGCAATGGCGGCAGCGCGGCGACAGCGAGCCACCTGGCATGTGATCTGGCGAAGACGGCCAGCACCCCCGGACACCCCCGCTTGCGCGCGCTCGCGTTGACGGATAACGTCCCGCTGCTGACCGCCTGGGGCAACGATGACTCCTACGACGTGGTCTTTGCCGAGCAGTTGAAGACATTCGTGCGCTGGCGCGACATCGTCATCGCGATCAGTGCCAGCGGCAACTCGCCAAACGTCCTGCGGGGCGTGGAGGCCGCGCGCGAGGCGGGCGCTGTGGTCGTCGGGATCAC
>DASUWS010000188.1:0-13895 GCA_036378295.1 Ktedonobacterales bacterium | reverse complement strand
CGCCAATCTGGCCCAGGCGCTCATGGCGGCAAAGATGCGGCAGTGGCCGCTGCTAGAGCGGGCAACCACCAATTTCCAACAGGCGAATCTGGCGATCAAGTACAGCCCGGTTCCGGTCGTCGTTGCGCCAGTGGGTCGCGTACTGGGCGGCGGGTGTGAGATCGCCATGCACGGCTACAAGACGCGGGCCGCTGCTGAGACGTATCTGGGGCTGGTAGAGGTCGGCGCCGGGCTGATTCCCGCTGGTGGCGGTTGTAAAGAGTTGCTGGCGCGCTGGCAGACGATGACGCCTGAACAGGGGCCGTTCCCAGCATCACGCCACGTTTTCGAGATCGTCGCCGTCGCGACGGTCTCTACCAGCGCCGCCGAGGCGATGACGTATGGCTTCCTGCGCAAAACTGATGCCATCACGCTCGACCGCGAGCGGCTCCTGGCCGACGCGAAGGCTGATGCTATCGCGCTGGCGGAGGCCAAAGCGCGTGGAGAATGGCAGCCGCCGACTCCGCCGACCTTCCGGCTGCCCGGTGCGGGCGGGCGTCTGGTGCTGGAACAGCAGGTGGAGAATCTGCGCTTGCAGGGCAAAATCTCAGAGCATGATATGGTGGTGGCAAGCAAGCTGGCTTTTGTGCTGACCGGCGGCAATGCCTCATCGCTGGATACGCTGACCGAGCAGGATATTCTCGATCTGGAGCGCGAGGCGTTTGTCAGCCTGGCTGGCTTGCCAAAGACGCAGGATCGGATGGAGGCGCTCTTGCGCACGGGCAAGCCGCTCCGCAACTAGCTCATCGCGCACAGACGCAACTCGCAGCCAGCAGATTGGCACTCCGGTCTGCTGGCTGTTGCCTTCCCCTGCCTGGCAAGTGGCTTGTCCAGACTTGGGGTGGGCGCGGCGGACGCGCATCTCGCGCGACGATAAGCAAGGGCCGTTCCGCTAGCTCCCTTACTCCGGCTGTATCACCGCGCCCCAGTCCAGTCCCAGGTCCGTTAGCAGCACCTGCGCGGCATTGCGCCCCGGAGCGCCGGTGACCGAGCCGCCGGGATGGGTGGTCGCGCCCGTCTGGTAGAGACCAGGAATCGGCATGCGATGCTGGGCGTAGCCGGGAACGGGCCGCAAAGTGCCCGATTGCGACGGCCCCATATCACCGCCATGACAACTGCCATGCCAGTTATGCGCGTTGTATCGCTCTAGGTCGAGCGGGCTGCGGATATCAGTGGCGAGAATCTTGTCGTCGGTGAGATTGGGTGCGTACCGGCGCAACTCTTCCAGGTTGTTGCGGGCCACCTCAGCCTTGATCTCGTCCCACTTCTCCGGGCCTTCGCGCAGCTCATAAGGCTGGTGGCTAATCACCTTGACCATGTGTTTCCCAGCAGGCGCGCGCGAAGGATCGCCGACCGAAGGGGTCAGTACCAGCAGGGGAGACGCGTCATCGTTACGCAGCCCCTCGCGGAAACGCTCCTCAGCGCGGAACTGGCGCTCAGTGGTCTGGGCCACGCCTGCCGCGACCGTGGCAAGCATACCGCCCTCGACCGCGAAGAGCGGCGGCTCGGTCGTCGCATAGTGGGCGACGAACATGGTGCGTCCGCCTTTGTACGATTCGACGCCGTACAGGAAAGCCTCTCCCCACGCCTCGGCAGGCGCCATATCCACCAGATGCTTGACATGGATAGTGGATATGACCGCCCGGCGCGCCCGAAACTCTTCGCCAGATGCCGTTTCGACGCCGACACAGCGTCCGTCTTCGATCACCAGGCGCGCTACCCGCTGATTGGGCAGGATCGCGCCGCCGTGATCCTCGATGTAGCGCCCAAGAATCCGGGGCAGCGTACCCGACCCGCCTTTGGGAATAGCCCAGCCACTCCGCTGCCGCCCGGCGACGAATGAATAGGCGAGCGTCCCGGTGCCAGGCCGGTCGGCGGGTTGCAACGTGCCCTCGGCAAACCAGACCATCATGGACTTGACATGCCAGTCCTCGAAGGTGGCATCAATGATATCCCAGGCCGAAAGTGCCTGGCGGCGGAGCCAGATCGCCCCATCGCTCCGATCGGCGAGCCGGTCGGTGACGGACTTGCCCCAGCCTGCCGGGGTGTAGCGCGTGGCGCCGAAGACCGGAGCAACCTCGCGCCACTCGGCCATCATCCGCCGGTAGGCATCCGCGTCGTGCCGAGAGAACCTGGCGATTTCGTCGCAGGTGCGGTCAATCTCGGTCCATTGAGTGATGGAAGCTCCGTCGGGAAAGACGAGATGACAGGCGGGATTTGTGGGGATGTATTCCAGGCCGTATGCGGCCAGTGGTAGCTCCTGATTGCGCCAGATAGGGCTCTCCATAAAGATCGCGTGCGCAGTAGAGCAGGTGTCGTGCAGGAAGCCGGGAAGTGTCAGCTCCTCAGTGGCTGTATTGCCGCCGATACGCGGACGCGCCTCCAGCACGAGGCACGAAAGTCCTGCCTTGGTCAGATACGCGGCGGCTACTAGACTGTTATGGCCCGCCCCCGCGACGACGATGTCAAACCGCTCGGTCATGGCCTTCTCCTGCTCTAGCTGCTAGCGCTCTCGGGCGCAAGTGCCCGTTCGTTGCTCGTGTCAGGTGACCCGCACCGGGTGTACCGAGAGTGAGGCTGTTAGCCGAGTCGTTCGGCGAGCCAGTCGGCCATCAGAGATCGCGACGCGAAGACCCGGTCGGTGCAGCCGTGATTGCTCCCTTCGAAAGCTGCCAGCTCCGAGCCGGGAATCTCGGCGTGCATACGTTCAGCGTCGCTGAAAGGCACGATTGTATCGTTTGTACCGTGGACGATGAGCAGCGGGCAGCGGACGTGCTCGGTAACGCTGGCGAGCGTCATGGCTTGCGCCCGTTGCCGTCCCTCTGTCTCGTCCGCCGCGCCTGACCGTCTGGTGAACGTCGCGCGTGTCATGGGTGGGCGCTCATCCCAGTGCTCGGCCATCGAATACAGCCCGGCCAGGTCCACCGCTGCTCTAATGCCAGGAACGAACGCCGCGGTTCGCACGGAATAGTAGCCACCGAGGCTTACGCCAAAGACGCCCACGCGGTCGTGGTCGAGGTTGGGGCGGCTGGTGAGCCACTGCATGATTGCCTGGGAGGCATGCTCGTACGCGGGCTCAATGTGGAGCAATGCTTCGGTCTCGCCCTGTCCGGGGCCGTCCACAGCCAGGGTCGCCATGCCGCGACGCAGGAAGTAGTCGGCGGTAGTCTGGATTTCTTCTTTGGTCGAGTCGAGGCCCGGGAGCATGATGACGACAGGCGGGCGCTGCATGCCAGCCGGAAGCCGCAGCAACGCCCCCATCTGGACCCCGCTGTAGGGAATCTCCACCCGCTCAGCCGGGGGTTCCAGCGCCCACATCCCTTTCTGGTAATCTTCCGCAAGTCGTCGCTGGGCCGCAAGAGCCTGTTCGGGGTCTTCCATGAAGACAAACTTCCCAAAATGCCAGCAGAGCGCGGCTCGGCGCCATGCCTCGGCTGCTGAGAGCGCGCGCCCATTGGCTTCGGCATCGCGGGCAAGGTCTTCATAATAGCGGGCGGTCTTTCCCCACTCGGTCAGCCACTCGTTCCAGGTCTGAATGCGCGCCAGAGTGGCGTTGAAGTCGCTGAGGTCCACGCCGTTCGAGACAAATCGCGGCGCCCAGTGACTCACGGCAATACGGACACGCGTGTCTTGCGGGGGACGATTGGCGCTGAGGTCGGCACTGGGATCAGTCGCGGGCATAATCCCTCCCTGGTGTGCAACAGTGGCCACTCACCCAGACGTCACGTCATGTCATGTCATGATGTGCGGGGGCGTCCGGGCGGGGCGGCAGACCGCGATGTGAAAAATCGTTCGTTCACGTTGGACAATCGATTGCACACCACTGTAGCACTCGCTTTCTGGCATGTCAACGCGCCGATCTTTTGGCGTACCGCGGCCTATTTCGGTGAATCCAGCAGTGATATCTGTACCACCATGCATCCGGTCAGTGTTATGCTTGACGATGGACAGACAACCAGAGGTCCGAGGCCGCGTGGCGAGAGGAACGCTCCACTTCGGTAGCTTCCTCACAACGTTTGACATATCCGCAGGATTAATGCTAAAGTTGTCAGAACAACCGTTTGTTCAGGGAGAGGGGGGCGTCTGGCTGTGGAGAAGCGGCGCGGCGAGAGCAAAGGAAACGATGCATAATCATGACCTTAAAAGAGCTTGCCCGGCTGGCAGGGGTGCATCCCTCGACGGTAGCGCGGGTGCTGAATGATGATCCGCGCCAGCGTGTGAGCGAGGAGGTGCGTGATCGCATTGTCACGCTGGCCCGCGAGTACGGCTACCAGCCCAATCACCTTGCCCGCTCCCTCCGCACGAAGCGTAGTTACGTCGTCGGCACAATCATCCCAGACATCGCCAATCCATTCTTTGCCATCCTATTCCGAGGCATCGAGGACGCTCTGGATGATAGCGGATATAGCGTGATTATGGCCAATACCGACGATGACAGCGCGCGCGAGCAACGCAGCATCGCCATGTTGCGAGGCCGGCAGGTGGACGGTTTGCTCCTGGCTACGGCACGCCGAAAAGACCCCACCATAGAGGCTCTGACCGTTGGGCGCTTTCCCTTTGTGCTGGTTAATCGCCACACCGACCCCATCCCGGCGAACACCGTCGTACCCGATGACTATGCTGGAGCCGTCGCTGCTATCGAGCATCTCATCGCTCTTGGCCACCGCCGCATCGCGCATATCGCTGGCTCAGATGAGATGTCCACGGGCTATACACGCAGTCAGGGCTATCTAGATACGCTTGAGCGCCATCGCCTGCCCACGGATCGCGAGTTGCTCGTGCGCGGTAGCTTTCGAGAGCCAGGCGGCTACAACACCATGCGGCGGCTTCTGGCACTGCCGCAGCCGCCCACAGCGGTCTTCGCGGTCAATGATCTGGCGGCGCTCGGCGCGATGCGCGCAATCGAAGAGGCCGGGCTTCAGGTGCCGCACGATATCTCTATCGTCGGATTCAATGACCTCTCCGCCGCTATCGGCACAACGCGCCTGTTGACGACCGTGCGGCTGCCGTTGCATGAGATGGGGAAGATCGCCGCGGGGCGCCTGCTTGCGGAGATTACTGGCGAAGTATTCTCACCGGAGCCTATCGTGATTCCTGTTGAGCTCGTCGTCCGGCAGAGTACCGGGCCAGTTCCAGCGTGAAGGAGGACAACTGGTTTGCCCGGCTGCATAAGCTGGGACGTGTGCTTGCTCGGTGAGGCTACCGCATTGCGCGCATCGTCGCGTTGCCGCCGGAGCGTGCGCTCTCTCCGACCTTGGCGCTTCGCCGGAGCACCCACTGAATCACTGCAGGGGGATGCCGGAACTGTGACGACGGCACTGCCTGCCGTCGCTCACGTACATCGCTTGGAGGCTAGACATGGCTCGTGTCGCTCTTGGCTTCATCGGTCTTGGCGCAATGGGTGGCCGCATTACCAAGCGGCTCCTGGATGCCGGGTACGAAGTTACCGGCAATAACCGTACGCCGGCGAAAGCGCAGTGGCTCCGGGAGGCGGGGATGCGCTGGGCCAATACACCACGCGAAGTGGCCGAAGCATCCGAGATTGTCTTCACGATGGTTACCAACACTGCTGCCCTCGAAGCCGTGACGCTGGGGCCGGATGGTGTTCTGGCGGGGCTACAGCCGGGCAAGGTCTATGTTGATATGAGCACCGTCAGCCCGGCGAAGTCGCGAGAGCTGGCAGGGCAGGTGGCTGCTCGTGGCGCGCGTATGCTCGATGCGCCTGTATCGGGAAGCCCGGTTACCCTGGAGCAGGGGCAGTTGTCCATGATGGTCGGCGGCGATCAGGAGACGCTCGAGCGCGTCAGGCCGGTGCTGGAAGCCATCGCTCCTACCGTCAATTACGTAGGCACCAATGGCCAGGCGGTGCTCATGAAAATCGCCGTGAACCTCAATCTGCAGGTCCAGATTACGGCGTTCAGCGAGGCGCTGCTCCTGGCTGAGAAAGGCGGCATCCCTCGCGAGATGGCCTTGAAGGTGCTGCTGGATAGTGTAATCGCCTCTCCCTCACTCAAGTATCGCACGCCATTCATCCTCAAAGAGCCAGATGAGGCCTGGTTCAATGTCAATATGATGCAGAAAGATATGCTCCTGGCGCTGGAAATGGGCCTACAGTTTGACGTGCCGATGCCGACGGTCTCCGTGAGCAACCAGTTCTTGACGGCAGCCCGCGCGATGGGGCTGGCCGAGCACGACTTCTTCATCGTGTACAAAGTGCTCGCGAAGATGGCGGGAATGGACGTCTAGGGAGAGCCAGAGCCGGGTATCAGATCAGGATAGGTCGGGCGCGTGGTCACGGCGGCCCCTTGGGGCGGGAACGTGAGTGGCCAGAAGGCACGCCGCTCAGATGACTGCGGTATGCCTGTTCGGGAGCGAGGGCAGCGCAATGGAACAGGAGACACGCGACGAAATCCGGGTCAATTCGTTCAAGGGTCTGCAGAATCTGCCGCTCTACGTCGCGATGCGCCAGGGGTACTTTGCCGCGCGCGGGCTGGCGGTCGAGCTGACCTTTACGACGGGGTCCGCCGTGCAGCTTGCTGGTCTGGCGCGGGGTGAGTACGATCTGATCCAGACTGCCCCAGACAACGTGATCAATTTTGAGTCTCGGCCCGCCGCGTTTGGGGTGGACCCAGAGCATGCACCCCATGTCGCAATGGTGCTAGGAGGAAGCATTGGCCCGCTCGGCGTCTATGCCCGGCGCGGCGTGCGTGGCATGGAGGATCTGCGCGGGGCAACACTCGGCGTAGATAACCCCACCTCTGGATTCGCCATCGTCTTGCGCGATCTACTGCAACGCCAGGGAATGGCGTTGGAGCGTGACTATCGCTTCGTCGTGGCCGGTGGCACGCATGCCCGCTGTGATGCCCTGCTGGCAGGGGATATTGCGGCCACGATTCTCTATGCGCCGTTCGATGTTCGCGCTGCCGAGCAGGGGTGCGCACTGATTGCCTCCTCTGCTGGCACCTATGCCGCGTACGCCTCCGGCTCGACCGCTGGTGTGCGTTCGTGGATGGAGGCGCACGGGGAGATGGTAACGCGCTATATCGCGGCCATCCTGCAAGCGCTGCGCTGGCTCTACGATGCCGCGAACGCTGAGGCGGCGCAGGCGCTCATCCGCTCGGAGTCATCGCTGGGCGTAGCGCCCGACCTGGCTGCGCGCGCGTATGCCGGTTTCGTCGCGCCTGCCACGGGCTTTGGGCGTGACCCCGCGCCCGATGAACCGGGTCTGCGCCAGGTGATTGCGCTACGCGCGGCATACGGCCCTCAGGATGTGCGCCTGGGCCAGCCAGAGGAGTATTGCGATGCACGCTGGTATCAAGCCGCGCGTGCCAGTCTATCTCTTTCTTGATGGTGAGCGCGAAAGGAGTCGGACGTGCCAGTGGCATGGCATAGCATGGCAGCAGCCGGGAGTTTCCACTGAGATAAGCCACGCCCGCATGTGGGTGGCTTGACAATTCCGCGCTGTCCGGTATGATTGTCATACCAGTTGAAGCAAGAGACTCTCTGATGGAGTTGAGTGGCAGAGAGGAACGATAGGGCTCATGATGGCAAAGATTGATGACAAGGGAAGCGATGTATAGCCCGATTGAGCGAACCAGAGTCTTCGAACAAATCGTGGCGCAGATCGAGCGCCGCATTCTCACGGGCGAGCTACGCCATGGCGATTATCTCGGCTCGGAGCGTGAGCTTGCGGAACAGTTCGGTGCGAGCCGGACGGCTGTGCGTGAGGCGCTAAAGACGCTCGCGCAGCGGGGATTGGTTGATATGCGGCCTGGGCGTGGGACGATGGTGATTGACGATACGTCGCGCGCGGTTCGGAACTCGCTGCATCTGATGATGCACATCGGGAGCCGCCACACGCCGGCGCATCTCAGCGAGGTGCGTGCAATTCTTGAGCCGGAGATTGCCGCACTGGCGGCAGATCGCGCTGAGCAGGAACACATCGAAGGACTGCGCGCCGCGCTTGAGACGATGGAGCAGGCTCTTGACGATGCTGACGCCTTCATCGCCGCCGACAACGACTTCCATCGTGTCCTGGCGCGTGGCTCCGGCAATCCTTTGATACTGGCGCTGATGGATTCCATCGTTGATCTCCTCAGCGACCAGCGCAAAATGGTCTTTGCTGTGGCCGGCGGTCCCAAGCGAGGACAAATGCATCACCAGCTCGTGTTCAACGCGATTGTGGCAAGAGATGCTGAGGCTGCTCGGCGGTGCATGCGCGCGCATCTGGAGCAGGTGCGCGATGATACCCGGCGGGCGGTCCGCAACGAGGCGTGAAGCACATCTATTCCCAGCATGATGGGCGAGCGTGCCCTCTGGGAGAAGAGAGGAGCGTTCATGGCACATGTGAGAGCAGCGGAGCAAGCTGGCCAATTGCCTGCTGATGAGGGCGAGCGCTGGCTTGGTATGTACCAGCAGATGATCAGAATCCGCCTCTTCGAGGAGCAGGTCAACGACCTCTACAAGACCGCGCGTATGCCTGGCCTGGCTCACCTCTACTCTGGCGAGGAAGCCGTAGCGGTAGGCGTCTGCGCGGCCTTGCGTCACGACGATTACATCACCAGCACCCATCGCGGCCACGGCCACTGTCTGGCGAAGGGCGCTGCCATCGACCGTATGTTCGCTGAGCTGCTCGGAAGGGCGCCCGGCTACTGTCGCGGCAAGGGCGGCTCGATGCACATCGCCGATCAGGATACTGGCAATCTGGGCGCTAACGCTATTGTCGGCGGCAGCGCTGGTATCGCGACGGGCGCCGCTTTTTCCAGCAAGCAGCGCGGCAGCGATCAGGTGGCAGTTTGTTTCTTCGGCGATGGCGCGATGGGGCAGGGACTCCTCTACGAAGTCATGAATATGGCGTCGCTGTGGAAGCTGCCCGTCATCTACGTCTGTGAAAACAACCTGTATAACGAGTACACGCACTATACCGAGACCACCGCGGGCGAGTTTACCACCCGGGCGAGCGCGTTCGGTATCCCCACTCAGGAGGTGGACGGTCAGGATGTCCGCGCGGTCTATGCTGCCGCCAGTGATATGGTCGCGCGGGCGCGCAGCGGAGAGGGGCCATCGTTCCTGCTCTGCAACACCTACCGCTACTACGGCCACCACGTCGGCGACATCCAGCGCACGTACTATCGCTCCAAAGAGGAGGAGATACACTGGAAGACCCAGCGTGACCCCATCACGCTGCTTGGCCAGTGGCTGAAGGAGCATGGTATTGCCGACGATGCCGCGCTGGATCGGATGATGGGTGAGGCGCGTGCTGAAATCGAGGCGGGGGTCGAGTTCGCGCTCAATGCGCCGTTCCCAGATGCAAGCGAGGTTGATCAGCATGTCTACGCCTAGCACGACCCTGAGCCAGACGGGAGCCGCCGCGACCCGCGAGCTGACGCTTGCCCAGGCCATCCGCGAGGCGCTGGCCGAGGAGCTTCGTCGCGACCCAACGGTCTACATCATGGGCGAAGATGTTGCCGAAGCTGGGACGCCATTCAAGGTGCTTTCCGGGTTGGTTGAGGAGTTCGGGCCGCAGCGGATCATCGATTCGCCCATCTCGGAGGCTGGCATCACTGGCCTGGGTGTCGGCGCCGCCATGACCGGTATGCGCCCCGTCGTGGACATCATGTTTGGCGACTTCATCGGGCTGATTATGGATCAGCTTGCCAATCAGGCGGCCAAGGTCCACTACATGTCCGGCGGCAAGCTCAAGGTGCCTTTCGTCATTCGCACCACGCTCGGCGCAACCCGCCGCAGCGCCGCACAACACAGTCAGAGTCTGCATGCCTGGGTCAGCCACATTCCCGGCCTCAAGGTCGTTCTCCCCTCCACGCCCTACGACGCCAAGGGGCTGCTCAAGACGGCCATTCGCGACGACAACCCGGTGGTCTTCTTCGAGGACAAGATGATGTATACGCTCAAGGGACCCGTGCCCGAAGAGGAGTACACCATCCCGTTCGGAGTCGCCGACGTCAAGCGCGTGGGGTCGGATATTACCATCGTCGCAACCAGCAGCATGGTGCAGGTCGCTCTTGCCGCTGCCGACAACCTGGAGCAGCTTGGCATCAGCGCCGAGGTCGTTGATCCGCGCACCACGTTCCCGCTCGATAAGGAGACGCTGATCGCGTCGGCCAGAAAAACCAGCCGCGCCATCGTCGTGGACGAGGGCTACGAGCGCTACGGCGTCACTGCTGAGCTGGCCGCGGTGATCGCTGAGGGCGCCTTCTACGATCTCGATGCTCCCGTCAAACGGCTGGGGGCTATGGACGTTCCTGTTCCGTTCTCTCCGGTATTGGAGGACCAGACGGTCCCCACTCCCGCCACGGTCACTGAGGTGGCAAAGACTCTCTGTGGCCGTGTCTAGCCGCCCCGGCGTATCTCCTGGAGCCGGGCCGAGTCAAGCCAAGCCAAGTCAAGCCAAAGGAGCAGTATCATGGCACTCAAGACATACGGCATCATGGGCGTGGACTGGGAAGAGCGCGTGGACTTTGAGCGGTTGCGGACCGAGCGCCTGGCGCGCATCAAGCGGTTGCTCAAAGCATCTGATCTGGGCGCCCTGCTGTGCTTCGACATGACCAATATCCGCTACATTACCGCTACCCACATCGGCACGTGGGCCATGGACAAGCTGGCCCGCTTTACCCTGTTACCGCAGGACGACGAGCCGATTCTGTGGGACTTCGGTTCGGCGGCACGACACCACAAGCTCTACTGTCCGTGGCTGGGCGAGGAGCGGTCGCGCGCAGGTATCTCCACCCAGCGCGGCGCGATGTTGCCCGCCGCCGGGCGTGCCGAAGAGGTGGCCCGCAAGATTCGCGTGGAGCTGGAGGAGCGCGGCCTGCTCGGCGAGCCTCTGGGAGTAGACGCCATCGAACTGCCGGTGCTTTTCGCGCTGCAGGCCGAGGGCATCAAAGTGGTGGACGGCCAGCAGTTGATGCAGGAGGCGCGGCTCATCAAGACGCGCGACGAGGTGACGCTGCTCAATACCGCCTGCATGATGGTGGATGCGGCCTATGATGACCTGTATCGCTTCATGAAGCCGGGCGTGCGCGAAAACGAGTGTGTTGGTCTCGTAAGCAAGACCCTGTACGACATGGGCTCTGAGCACGTCGAGGGCGTCAACGCTATCTCAGGCGAGCGGTGCAGCCCGCACCCGCACGTGTTCAGCGACCGCGCGCTGCGCCCGGGCGACCCCGCCTATTTCGACATCCTGCACAGCTACAACGGCTATCGCACCTGCTACTACCGCACGTTCGCGGTCGGAAGCGCCTCGCAGGCCATGGTGGACGCCTACAAGAAGTGTCGCGAGATTCTGGATGCCGCGATCAATACGATCAAGCCTGGAGTGACAACAGCGGATGTCGTCAAGCTCTGGCCGAAGGCGCAGGAGTTCGGTTTCCCCGACGAAGAAGCCGCCTTCGCCCTCCAGTATGGCCACGGTGTCGGTCTCTCCATCTGGGAGAAGCCCATCTTCAGCCGCCTCGTCTCGCTCGATCATCCTGAGGTGATTCAGGAGGGCATGGTCTTCGCACTGGAAACCTTCTGGCCCGCTTCAGATGGATGGACCGCTGCGCGCATCGAGGAGCAGCTTGTCGTGACCAAGGACGGCTGCGAGGTCATCACACGATTCCCCGCCGAGGAACTGCTCGTCGCTGGCACGCATTACTACACCGTCAGCGGGCAGCTTTCTACGAAGCGCGAAGTTCAGTCGCACCTGAATGTCAAAGCTGATGGGCACCGGCGCGGCGCGATGGCGCACAGCGCGCCGGAGCGGGCATAAGATAGAGGGTCACGGGAGATCGTCTATGGCAACGAACGTCATCTTGCCAGCGTTGGGGATGGCCCAGGATACTGGCAAGATCGTCGAATGGCTCAAGGCCGAAGGCCAGCACGTCACCGCTGGCGAGCCACTGGTGACCATCGAGACCGACAAGGCAGCCGTGGATATCGAGGCTCCAGCGAGCGGTATCCTTGCGAGGGTATCGGCCAAGCCTGGTGATGAGGTGCCCGTGGCACAGGTGATCGCCGTCATTCTCTCGCCGGAGGAGGCGGAGGCCGGGGCAGGCCAGCCGAAGCGTATGCCTGCTCAGGCCATCATTCCCGCGTCAGAGAGCGTCCCGGCGCAAGCGCCTCAGCCAGCGGCGAGTGCGGAGGCGCTCGCATCCGTCTCGTCCCCGTATCACAGCGGCAATGGCCGCCACCGGGCCTCACCGAAGGCGCGGCGCATCGCGGCGGAGCGAGGGGTGGATCTCGCAGCGGTGCGGGGAACCGGACCGGGCGGCTCTGTGCTGGCAGCTGACGTGCTGGCGGTAGACATTGAGGCGACAACGCTCGCGGTGACTCCCCCTCCAGAGTACACCTCACCAGCCATAGGATCCGCGCCTTTGACCGCTGACCAATCGGCGGTGAGCACGATTTGGCGGCTGATGGCCGAGCGTACGACCAAAAGCTGGACGACAATCCCTCACTTCTTCCTCGCGCGTGATGTTGCCGCCGAGCGGCTGGTCGCCTGGCGCGCGCGGGCGGTGGAGCAGGGGTTCGGGAAGGTCACGTACACTGACTTGCTGGTGAAGCTGGTAGCGGTGGCTTTACGCCGCCATACACGGCTCAACGCCTCCTGGCAGGGCGGCACCATCATCCCTCACAATGAAGTGAATATTGGGCTGGCGGTCGCCGTTGAGGATGGGCTGGTCGTTCCGGTGATTCACCGGGCGGATACGCTCCACCTGGGCGAGATTGCCACACGGCGCGCTGACCTGGTCGGACGCGCGCAGGCGGGCAGGCTGCGGCCAGACGACCTGCAACACGGCACCTTCACGATCAGCAACCTGGGAATGTATGGCATCGACGCGTTCAACGCCATCATCAACGAGCCACAGGCTGCCATTTTGGCTGTTGGGCGGATGGTGGATCGCGTCGTGCCAGTGAACGGACAGCCCGCCGTGCGGCCCATGATGACGCTCACCATGTCGTGCGACCATCGGGTCGTGGATGGCGCGCGCGGAGCCGAGTTCCTCGCGACGGTCGCCGCGCTCATCGAGGAGCCGCTGGCATTGCTCGAATAGGTGGCAGCCCCTCCCCCTATTCCCCAGGGGGGAGGGGCTGCGCTCCACCGTTTCTGCCGCCATGGAGCACGGGTCTTCCCTCTCCCATCGGGGGAGGGTGGCGCGTAGAGCCGGGAGGGGGAGGACGATCTGTCCTCTCCCCCAGCCCCTCTCCTCATAGGAGAGGGGAGCCAGAAGTCCACTCAGCAGGAAACGCGCCGGGCGATTCTGGAACCCCTCCCCGCGTCCGGGTGGGGGCTAGGTGGCAGACCTCAGGCTGGGGTGCTCGTCTTCGCGCCGGCAGCCGTGCCCGCCTTCGCATGCTCTGGGATGATCTCGACGATAGCGTTGTAGTCGGGCACACCAGACCCAGCCTCACAGACGCGCCGCCGGATCAGGACGTTGGCCTCGGGCCAGAATGCCTGGACGTTGCGCGGCGTCATCTTCGTGATGTGGACGTGGCACTGCATGCTGTTGCCATTGTCGCCGCGCACTGTGACGAGATCGCCGTCGCGGACGCCAAGCCGCGCGGCATCCTCACTGCCAAGGAACAGTGCATCGCGGCCTACACCAGTCAGCGGGTCTACCTTCTGGTGAATGATGCTGTTGAATTGCTTGCCGCGTCGGGTCGAGAGGATGAACTTTCCCTCCGGCAGTGTCAGCTCGGGCGGCATCAGCGCACTAAAGTGGCCTTTGCCGTCCGGCGTCTTGAACTGGCCATTGGCGTAGAGGAAGCGCCCGCCGTACTGCACCTGATCGCCCGCCTTGCGAAGCTTCTCGATCCCGGCATAGTTCGGCATGACCCGGGCAATCTCATCACGA
>DASUWS010000187.1:0-6548 GCA_036378295.1 Ktedonobacterales bacterium | reverse complement strand
CGCCATGGCTCAGATCCCTCGCGCCACGCTCAGCCGGACGCTAGAGCGCTACTTTCCGCTGTGAAAGCGCTTCGATTGCCTGTGCGACGTGCCGATCATCCACGTTGTAATCGCCCGCCTCGACACGGATGCGGTGCGCCTGGCACAACACATCGGCCACTGTACAGCCCTCCGGCGGCACGAATTTGTAGCAGGCGAGCTCCAGCCGCTGCCCGTTGGGATCGCGGAAGTAGATCGAATCCATGAAGCCACGATCAATCGGGCCAGTGTTCTCGATACCAAGCTCGTCGAGCCGCCTGGCGACCTGAGTATAGACTGCCCGCGAGACGGTGAGCGCCATGTGATGGAGATTCCCGATATCCTCGGGATTGGGCGCGGAATCGTTCTCACGCGCCGGGCGGACGAAGTACGTTAGCAGGCGACCATCGCCCGCGTCGAAATACAGGTGTTCCTCATTGGGAACGTCGAGATTGGGCTGGTCGAGCACCAGTCGCATGCCAAGCACACCCTGATAGAAGTCTATGATCGCGTTACGGTTGGAGCCGACGAAGGTGAGGTGATGGACACCCTGCACCTGCAATTTCGCCATGGATACGCCTCCTGAATACCAACCGGGACAAGTCTCCTCACCTTGCTCGTTCAGCCTGTCTCAGACGGGCGCGCGGGGATGTTCGGGCCGGAATGAGCCGTGGCCTTGAGGCTACGGCAAGTAACCCGCGGGCTCCCCCTCCCAGCGCGCCGCCTCTCGTTTCCCTTCTCTCCGTGGGCCGCGCTCAAATCCTGAAGAAGAGGTGGCGCGCCTTGTCGATGACATCTGGATCGCCGGTCGCTGTGCCAGCCTCCAGACGACCAAAGGTGGTCAGCACGAAGTCCGAGGCGTCGGGGAAGTGGATGACGGCGGGGAGCGTCGAGACATCGTCGGCTGGCTCGTAGTTGAACCGGCCATCCTTCACCCGCACCCGCCACGCGCCGCCCCAATCGCCATCAACGACGATGCCATACTCGATATCCACGCCCTTCGCGGCTTCCTGATCGACCGTCGATTGCATCAGGATGAGCATATACGGAACCAGCACCCCAGCCGTTCGCTCGTCCAGCTTGCCGCTCTTGTCGCCCAGTCCCCAGCGCATATCCCAGCTATGGACGCCGTAGTCCATGATCTGGAAGGCGGGATAGAAGAACGTGGGTAGCGGCCCCATGAAGACATGGGTCACGTTGAAACCGCCCCATTGATCGGCGGTGAGGCTGTCGAAGATGGCCATCAACCGGTCGGATTCGGCCTTGAGACGGGCGAGTGCCTCTTCACGCGGCAGGTCGCGGAAGGTCAGCGCGACACGATCGAGCTCCTGAGCCATCACCAGCAGGCCGAGCGCTTCGGCGGATTCACCACGATGCGCCATGTCCCACCGCGTGAGATAGCCTTCGGTGACATCGATCATATGGCCGACGAGATCGCGCACTTCCCAATGGCCGCTGCGCGTCGGCGCCTCCCAGTTCTTTGGATCGTCGATGACCGAGTAGAACTTGCCTCGCTCGGTGCGTACCACATCGAGAACGGTGTCTTTGGCGCTGTAGTCCATCGGATTGATTGCCATGAGCGACTTCTCCTCTTGCTGAACGGGTTGTTACACGGGGGTCGCGACAGTCATGACGCACTACAGGTTCGTACCACTGGCCGCATTACCAGACAGACACGTCACCAGGCCAGGCGCAGCAATTCTTCGATCTCCTCGACAGCACGGATGGGACGGGGATTGTTCTGGACGGTGCGACTGGCAAACGCCATCCGCGCAAGCTCCGGAAGCTGCTGTTCCCGCACGCCGATCTCGCGCAGACGCGCGGGCAGATGCATCTGCGCTACCCAGTCGGCCACCTGCTGTATAGCGGCCTGTGCCGCCACCTCGGCGCTCTGACCCGGCGTGGCGACGCCCATCGCGACCGCCGCTTCCGCCAGGTGTGGCGCGACCGTGGTGAGATTGAAGCGCATGACGTGCGGCAGCATGACACTGTTGGCATCACCATGAGCCGCGCCAGTGGTGCCGCCGATGACGTGGCAGATGCCATGATGCAGCCCCATGGCAACATGGGCGAGCGCCGTGCCCGCCAGGAACGCGCCGCTGAGCATCTCGTCGCGCGCTTCGACATCGTCGCCTTTGGCGTAGCAGCGCGGGAGCGCGCCCGCGATGACGCGCAGCCCACCGGATGCGGCGGCGGACGAGAGAGGGTTGCGCGTGATCGAGTATAGCGCTTCGATGCAATGCGCGATGGCGTTGATGCCTGTTCCTGCCGTCATGCGCGGAGGGAGGTCCAGCGTCAGCAGGGGATCGTAGATGACGAGCCGTGGGATGATACGCGTGTCGCTGCGGGTCACCTTGCGCGCCACACCCTCCACCGACTCGGTCACACCGAAGACTGGCGTCATCTCTGAGCCAGCGTACGTCGTCGGAATGGCGATGACGGGAACGGGCGGCGCATCCGTGGAGGGTGTCGTGGATTGCTCTTGCAGCGCCAGGCTGACGGCTTTGGCGGTCCCGATGGGGCTACCGCCGCCGAGACCAATCACGGCGTCGATCTGATAGGTATCGCCAAGCGCCGTGGCATCCGCGACCTGGAGCGCGGGCACATGCGGCTGAACGTCCTCATACGTGATCGCCAGCCGGGCGCCGAGCGCGTCCTCTACCGGCGCAACATGCCCACGCGCGCGGAAATGCGGCGTGGTGCAGAGCATGACACGCCGCCAGCCGAACTGGTCCACTGCCTCGCCCAGCTGGGCCACAGAACCGGGACCGAAGTGGATCGTTTGCGCGGAACTCGTGATATCAAAAGTGCTCATCTCGCGCCGCCATCCGCAGGGTGCTCACCACCACTTGCTACGGTAACACGCGCCACACAGACATGAAACAGACACGAGCTCAGCGAGCTCTATGATGGTTTACGCGTAAAGTGACACATGAACACTGGAAGGCGATGAACGTCGGACACGGTACGGCGCGACATGAAAGAGGGCTGGCTTCACCCGCTCGTCGGGTGGCGTATCGCGCATGACTGGCGTCCCTATGGCTGACGTCTCATTGTATATCATAGCGCCGCGCATTGCGGAGCAGAACAGCGGGCAAGAGCAGATCAGTGGCATAATACAAATACTGTATAGGTGTGTAAGAAACAGGTGCTCTGCTGCCAATACGCTCGCATCCTCCGACACTGGAGAGTGCCACGCGGGCGGTGGCGGTGAGGGCGCGGCAATGAAGATAGGTTCAACGTTCATTCCATTTACAGCATTGAGGAGCAGTCATCATGAGTGACGAGAAGCGTGGGGAGTCCGCGAAGGTCACAGCGACGGCGGACACGACAAACACAACCGAGCCGCAGGGCGCAGGGCGCGCGCTGCAGAAGGCGACATTCGGCGCGGGATGCTTCTGGGGCGTCGAGGTCGCGTTCAGGAATACACCCGGCGTGGTAGACGCTATCGTGGGGTACGAGGGCGGCACGCTCGCCAATCCGACGTATCAGAATGTCTGTTCGCATACGACGGGGCACGCCGAGGTGGTGGAGGTCACATACGATCCGGCGGAGGTCTCGTACGATACGCTATTGAACGTCTTCTGGAACGAGCACGACCCCACCCAGCTCAACCGCCAGGGTCCAGACATCGGCGACCAGTATCGCTCGGTCATCTTCTTCCATACGCCAGAGCAGGAGGCCGAGGCGCGCGCCTCGAAGGAGCGGCTACAAGCCAGCGGGAAGTATCGCCGCCCCATCGTAACCGCCATCGAGCCAGCACAGACGTTCTACCGCGCCGAGGAGTATCACCAGCGCTACCTGGAGAAGCACGGCCTGGCAACCTGCCGCATCTAAGCGGGTGGGAATAGCAGCGGGAATACGCTCACGCGGAGGCGACGGCACTCGGCGTCGCCTCCGGTTTGGCCACGGCCTGACGGTGAACGCTCGCGCGCACCCGGGTAGCAACGGTGTAGCCGAGTGCGGTACCGCATGCGCCCGTCAGGCAGGCGAAGGGAAGGGCAACTAGCGGCATGGCCGGCACAATCTGGTGCGCGGCGCCCATCAGCGCGATACCGCCAGAGAGCGTGAGAGCGACGAGGACGCCAGAGAGCGCGGCGGCGATCAATCCAAGGTGCGGGCGGAGCGCGGCCCCACGACCGGCAAGGAGATACCCAACGATCCGCGGACCAAACATGAGCGAGAGATCAACGACGATGCCCACCGGCACGACGTACCAGTCTACGACCATGTATGCCTGATGGACCGCGAGGAAAAGCGTCTGAAACGCCAGGCGCCAGAGCACAAAGACCAACGCAAGCGCGGTCGCGCTGCCGAAGGGTAGCGGCCAGACTGCGCGGCGTGAGATTGCGTCCGATGTGCTAGGACGTCGCAACACAGCCGCGCCGAATGTCAGCGCATACCCGAGGGCGAAGGCAAAATAGACCAGATAAACCCAGTCGGGAATGCCGCCGGTCACGAGTTGTGCGGCGCGCGGTCCCGCGAGCTTCCAAAGCGCCGGCTCGACATACCAGGGGGGCCGTCCGGTCCGCTGGATCGAGGCCAGGGCGACCGCTCCGTATTCCTGCTGATTCAGTGCGAAGTGGGTCGTCAGGATGTTGCGGAAGCAGACGGCGAAGGCAATCGCCCAGGCGCCGAGGCCGCGCGCTGCTGGCGAGGTAAGCAGCGCGGCGACGACACAGACGTTGTAGACATCGGAGGGGAAGTTGAGCATGAGGTGAGTCGGCGACCAGGTGGTGATATCGACGCCGAATACCTCATGCCAGAGCAGGTCGAATGGCATATCCAGCATGCCAATAGCCAGCGCGACGGCGGCCACGAGCAGTGCTGTGCGCTCCAGCCCGACCACGCGCTTCCGCTCGCGCACGAGCGCCCAGAAGAGCAGCCCGACCATGAGGCAGACGCCTGAGAAGGAGGTAAGATGCGAGGGAGAGATTTCGTCGAAGACGTGACCGAAGTGCCACGATACGTCCAGCGTTGAGCCTATCTCCGTCAACGCCATGGCAACTAGCCAGAGGACGTAATATCTGCGTGGCATCGGCAACCTCCATCGTCCGCGAGAGTCTCCCTACCGCCCCGGGACGACCACACTGCTTCAGTCGTCGCGGGCTCGTCATCGGCGCCCAGGCCCATGCCGGGTAGCCTCAATGGCTGAGCACCGAGTATAGAGTACCATCTGCCACAGAGCAAGTCACAATCATCACACATTCGTTTCCTCCCCATCTTCCTCAGCAGCCCCTGCCCATCGTCGCTATCATCGCCACCGGCCGGGCGCATTCCACCTCTCCTATGTTGAACGCACCCACCATCTCTGCTGTGGGGCGGCACAGCATCGGTGCATACCCGTAGAAGCCCCTGGCTTCAGCCACAGGGAGCCGTCACCAGACCCACTGTCTGCCCAAGAGATGCATCCTGCCTATGCACATGCACCCATGCCATCAGGCTGATGCTTCTCGCGAGCGATACCGCTCCATATCACGTCTTTCTCAGGGTCTAGCCAGGGAAATCCGCCGGGAGCCCGTGCATACCGAATGTGAGCGAGAGCTCGCCGCCGTGGTGCAGGTCGTGCTCCAGCACATGCCAGACGACCCAGGCGCGCGGCACATCCACTGGGTCATCGTGGAAGGTTTGCCGCATATCCTCGGGACTCCAATGCACCAGACAATCGGCCATGAATTGCCAGCTGCGGTCGATGCCCTGGGCCAGCTCCGCGCCGGTTGGGGCGGGCGCCCCCAGCGCCAGCGCGACCTCGTTCCAACTCGCGTAAGGCGTCCCCAGCGCAGCCTCGTTCCACCGAGCATACGCCTTCATCGCCTCGCCGCCGTCTTCGCTCAGGAACTCCGCGAACCAGTACATGCGACAGCCGACGATGTGCAGCGCAATCTCGCCGATAGCGCGCAGACCCGGCGCGGCACGCAGCGCGAGTTGGTCATCGGTCAGCGGCGCCAGCGCCCGCGTGATGTGATCCTGGTACTCTTTCCAGAAGGTGTAGAACGTCGTGAGCGTGGAGTTGTCTTCAGTCATGCGTCGCATCTCCTTGTGTGTGTGCGTGCGTGCCCGTCAGCAATGCGGCAGAGATTACCCGTTCTCGCACAGGTAATCAGTTTCGCCCAGGGTGTTCATCATAGCAGAGAGCGCGCATGTGCTGGAAGGAGGCGACGTCCCGCCACACCTGCCTGCATCCCCCCTTCTCTACCTCCCCGGCATTCCCGGTCACCGCTACGGCGACATAGCCGCTGCCGGGGAGGTAGTCGGCGCACTGGTGGTGGAAGTAGGTGAACGGCAGACAGAACCTTTGATAGGCTTGTTGTTTAAAGCAACGTAGTGCGATTGGTCAATACCTTGATTTCACATAATCTGTCGCGTGTATGTAGCGCATTGGGCTCGCGGCGGATCTGAAAGAATTGACACTCCCCCGCATAAATGCGGGAGATTCTCGGAGAACGCTGGTGGCAACCCACTACGTTCGCCCCCGAAGGGCCTGCCCGGCCCCACAAGGCGTTGCATACTCCCTGGGCGAGTGTGACCTC
>DASUWS010000186.1:0-21475 GCA_036378295.1 Ktedonobacterales bacterium | reverse complement strand
GCCTGTTGCTACTATGCCGCGCTTATGCGGCAGAGTGGCAGAGTGGCGTACTGGGGCGCATTCTGTTGCGTTTCATGTGTATCCCACGTCACGTATACGTGGATTGATTAGGCAGTGATCTGCTTGCCGTGAGCGTTTTCGTTCGCATCATAAAGAACAATTAACTGACACGACAGGATTCGTCCTTTCGACTGCCTCATAGTATGGCAAAGGTGGATACCAGCATGGCGAAAAATCTGGTGATTGTTGAGTCACCCGCCAAGGCCAAGACCATAGAGAAGTTTCTCGGCGACGACTTCGAGGTACGCGCCTCGATGGGGCATATTATCGACCTGCCGCGCAAGGGACTTGGCGTCGATACCCGGCGCGAGTTCGCGCCAAAATACGTCGTCATCGAGAAGAAGGAAAAGCTGCTGACGGAGCTCAAGAAGGCGAGCCGGAGCGCTGAGACGGTCTATCTCGCTCCCGACCCTGATCGCGAGGGAGAGTTTATCGCCTGGTCGCTGAAAGAGATGCTCGGTCTGCGCAGGCCACGTCGCGCCGTCTTCAACGAGATCACGCGCCGTGCGGTGCAGGACGGTATCACTCATACGCGCGACATCGACGAAGACCTCTTCAACGCCCAGCAGGCGCGCCGGGTGCTGGACCGGCTGGTCGGCTACAAGATCAGCCCGTTGCTCTGGCGGCGTGTGCAATCGGGCACCAGCGCTGGGCGTGTGCAGTCGGCGGCGCTGCGCATCATCTGCGACCGCGAGGCCGAGATTCGCGCCTTCGTTCCAGAAGAATACTGGACGATTGCCGCGACGCTGAGCAAGGCGAAGGAGCGCGAGACGTTCACCGCCATGCTGATTGGCCGCCAGGGGTCGAAGGAGGTCTCCGAGAGCGACGCGGAGGCCGAGAGCGGCAATGATTCGCGGCAGCAACAGCAGGAGCAGGAGGGCCAGAACGGGCGCGCGGGCCGCATCAAGATCGAGTCCGAGGAGCAGGCACAGGCGATTCTGCGCGAGCTCCAGGGTGCATCGTACCGCGTGCTCAGTGTGCGTCAGCGAGACGTGCGCCGCCAGCCGTTCCTGCCCTACACTACCAGCACGCTCCAACAGGATGCTTCGGTGCGTCTGCGCTTCAAGCCCAAGAGGACGATGAGCCTGGCGCAGGGTCTCTACGAGGGCATCGAGCTTGGTGATGCCGGGCATCAGGGCCTCATCACTTACATGCGAACCGACTCGACCCGCATCTCGGAGGAGGCGCAGGCCGCTGTTCGCCAGTATATCGAAGGGGCATTTGGCCAGCAGTATATTGGTCCGGGGCGCACCAGCCGGGCGAAGGCCAACGCCAACGTGCAGGACGCACACGAGGCTATCCGCCCGACCGATGTCAGCCTGACGCCTGATCGCGTCAAGCCGTTCCTGTCGGGCGACCAGTTCAAGCTCTATGAGTTGATCTGGCGGCGCTTCGTCGCGGCGTTCATGGCGCCCGCGGTCTTCGATACGCTCCGGGTGGATATCGCGGCGGCGGCCTTCATCTTCCGTACCAATGGCACGACGCTCAAGTTCCCCGGATTCTATGCAGTCTGGCCGCGCGAGCAGGATGGCACGACGCTGCCGCCATTGCGCGAAGGCGACGCGCTCGATCTGCACAAGATCACGCCGGAGCAGCACTTCACGCAGCCGCCTCCACGCTTCACCGAGGCCAGCCTGATCAAAGACCTGGAGGAGCGGGGCATTGGCCGCCCCAGCACGTTCGTCAGCATCGTCAGCACAATTCAGGATCGCGGCTACGTCGAGCAGCAGGAGCGCCGATTCGTGCCGACGTGGCTGGGCGAGACGGTCAACGAGCTGATGCTCAAGCACTTCCCGGAAATCGTCGATACCAACTTTACCGCCGATATGGAGCGTCGTCTCGACGGTGTCGAGGAGGGCAAGCAGGGCTGGACGGAGTTCCTCAAGGACTTCTATGCCGCGCTGCGTGGCCAGCTTGAGCGCGCCGAAGCGGAGATGGATCGCGTGCAGAAGCCGGTCGAGGAGACGAACGAGCTCTGCCCGCAGTGTGGCAAGCCCTTGCTGATTCGCACAGGACGCTTTGGCCGCTTTATCTCATGCTCTGGCTATCCAGAGTGCGACTTCAAGAAGCCGCTGGTGGCCAAGACAGGCGCGATCTGCCCGAAGGATGGTGGCGATCTGGTGGAGCGGCGCGCAAAGCGCACGGGCAAGGTGTTCTATGGCTGTGCGAACTATCCAGCGTGCGATTTCGTTGCCTGGGACCGCCCGCTGGCGACGCCCTGCCCGGAGTGCGGCGGACTGCTGACGCTCGCCAATGGCAAGACCGAGGCGCACTGTGGTTCCTGTGGTGCGCTGGTCGTCGGCGCGCAGGAGGGCACGCCAGAGGTGGTAGGGCATCGCGCCCCCGCTCCGGAGCGGCCGCGCCGCGCGGCTGGCGGAACGGCTACGGCACGCAAGACGTCCACCACGCGCAAGACCACCACGCGCAAGACGGGCACCACGGCACGGAAGACGACGGCCACACGCAAGGCGACTACCAGCGGAACCGGGCGCGCAAGTCGGTCCACGCGGCAGCAGGCAGCGTCGTAACGCCGCGCTTGCAATCGCTCGTGCGGCTGATAGATAATATGGAGCCTGGAATTCCAAGGCGCTCAGATGTCAGATGAAGGAATGCGCGGCGCATGCGCCGCGCATCTGTTATGTGTCGTGGATTTGTCGTGCATACAAAATGGCGTTTTCGACGTACTATGTATAGGGGAGATAAAAGACGGGAAAGCGCCGACGAGATAGCGAGATAGAAGTGATGGAAGGGTATGACACAGCGAGTAACAGGTGAGATGCACGCCACGACTATTCTGGCCGTGCGTCGCGGCACGGATGTCGCGATGGCCGGAGATGGTCAGGTGACGGTAGGCGATGTGGTCATGAAGCATACCGCGCGCAAGATTCGCCGCCTGGCCAATGGTCAGGTGCTGGCTGGATTCGCGGGGTCCACCGCCGATGCGCTCAGCCTATTCGACAAATTTGAGGCTATGCTTGATCGCTATCAGGGCAACCTGCGCCGCGCTGCGGTCGAATTGACGAAAGAGTGGCGCAAAGACAAGTTCCTGCGCCGGTTGGAGGCCATGCTGCTGGTAGCCAGTCGCGACGAGCTGCTGGTGCTGACGGGCGACGGCGATGTCATCGAGCCGGACGAAGGCGTTGCGGCCATCGGCTCTGGCGGCGTCTACGCTCAGGCCGCG
The DNA here is from genome assembly GCA_036378295.1 of Ktedonobacterales bacterium. Classification (GTDB taxonomy): domain Bacteria; phylum Chloroflexota; class Ktedonobacteria; order Ktedonobacterales; family JADMIN01; genus DAHUXT01. Next base: position 18,234 of record DASUWS010000186.1, on the reverse strand, counting down.
GCACGCGCATTGCTCCAATATAGCGAGATGAGTGCCGGAGAAATCGTGCGGGCGGCTATGGCGATTGCCGCTTCGATGTGTATCTATACCAATGATCACATCCTTTTCTACTCTCTCGATGAGGCGGAAGCTGCCGGCGGTGAGGAGAGCGCGAAGAAGGTGACAAAGAGTGTGGCGGCCCCGGCGGTATAGCACGGGAGCGCAAGGGGAGACTCTGCTCGCGCGGAGAGGAGCCCCCAGATGCTAAGATGCCACACTCGCCCGCGCGAAGATATGCGAAGACGTTCGTAGGCAGGAGATTGCACATGAAAGACCTGACTCCCCAGCAGATCGTTCGGGAGTTGGACCGCTACATCGTCGGACAGAATGCGGCGAAGCGTGCTGTGGCCATTGCGCTGCGCAATCGCTACCGCCGGCTCCAGTTGCCTGCGGATCTGCAATCAGAAATCACTCCCAAGAATATCCTGATGATTGGCCCGACGGGCGTAGGCAAAACAGAGATCGCCCGCCGCCTTGCGAAAATGGCCGATGCGCCGTTCATCAAGGTCGAGGCGACTAAGTTCACGCAGGTGGGCTATGTTGGCCGCGATGTCGAGTCTATCATTCGCGATTTGATGGAAACCGCCATCGGCATGGTGCACGAGGAGCGCGTATCGCAGGTGCGCGAGCGCGCGGCTCAGGTGGCCGAGAAGCGTATTCTCGATATCCTGACGGCCAAGGCAGCCGCCGATGACGTGGCTATTGCGCCAGCGGCCTCGCGTGGAAACGGCAAGACATCGAGCGCGCTGACCACCGCACCTGCCGCTTCCAGCAACGGCGCCACGCCAAGCGCCGCACCGGCCCGGCGTCGCAAGCCGACTCGTAAGTCCGTCGCGGAGCGCCTGGCACGCAACGAGTTGGACGAGCAGATGATCGAGATCGAGCTTGAGCCAGAGGACGCCTACCCCTCGGTCTTCGAGTTCATGGCGGGCTTTGCGGGCGATGAGGTCGGCGGCGACTTCCAGGAGCTGCTCAGCGCGATGCCCAGCAGCCGCCGCCGCTCGCGGCAGGTTTCGGTGAAGGATGCGCGCCGATTGCTGACGCAGGAGGAGGCCAACAAGCTGATTGACCTGGATGAGGTGATCGAAGAGGGGACGAAGCGCGTTGAGCAATCGGGTGTTGTCTTTCTCGACGAGATCGACAAGGTCGCCGGGGTGAAGTCTGAGACGGGGCCAGATGTCTCGGGCGAGGGCGTGCAGCGCGACCTCTTGCCCATCATCGAAGGCTCAACGGTGATGACGCGCTTCGGCCCGGTCAAGACAGACCACATCCTCTGGATTACTGCGGGCGCCTTCCACAACTCGAAGCCATCCGATCTGATTCCAGAGCTCCAGGGGCGGTTGCCGTTGCGTGTGGAGCTTACGTCGCTCTCGCAGGAAGACTACGTGGCTATTCTCACGCAGCCTGAAAACTCGCTCGTGCGCCAGTTCCAGGCGCTGCTGGGTGTCGAGAACGTGAAGGTGGAGTTTACACCCGACGGTCTGGAAGAGATCGCGCGGTGTGCCCGCATCATGAATGAGCGCATCGAGAACATCGGCGCGCGGCGGCTGCACACCATCACCGAGCGCGTGCTGGAAGATGTCTCGTTCAGCGCGCCATCGCTCACCGGGCAGTCCGTGACGGTGGATGCCGCGTTCGTGGATGAGCGGCTGGGCGAGTTGATCAAAGATGAGGACTTGAGCCGCTATATTTTGTAGGCCAGTCCACGAGATACCATCGCAAGCCCTTAGAACCAATTGCGGACTCCCGGTCAGGAACCGGGAGTTTTGCTGTATAGTTGGAGTGTGATGCTGGTACCCGGGAATCAAGGAGGAAATCTGTCAACTACCCCCAACTCAAGCCGGGAGCTTGCAGTTCACCCGTTGCCGAGTGTCCGCATCTGGCCGATTGACTGCGGCCCGACACTCCCGAAGGAGTGTCGCGTGTGACAAGAACGGGAGTTCTTGACGTTGGATATTTGACCCCGGCGCCGTTTCCCGCCGGGAACCCCCAGCATATCCAGGTGGCAAGGTGCTGTGTCAACCGTTCGCTCCGGCGAACCGGAGTGCCTTAGCACACAGGCAGTATAACACAGAGAAAGGAGGCGGCGCATTCCTCTCCTCCCTGAAGGGGTGGAGCTTCCTGCGCCGGTTAATGTGAATACACCACCACAACAGCCACCGTACGGCCAGCAGCCACCCTACAGCCAACAGCAGTTCCCACCGTATGGGCAGCAGCCATCTTATGGCCAGCCAGGGTATGGACCACCGCCGCCAATGGGTACTGGTAGCCAGTGGGGTCCGTCGAGTATCGGCATGGATCCCAACGTCTCCGCTGGTCTGGGCTATCTCTTTGGCATTCTGGCGATCATCTTCTTCTTCATCGAGAAGCGGAATCGCTTCGTGCGTTTTCACAACGCTCAGGCCATCTTACTGGGGATCGCCTATTTGGTCCTGTTTGGCCTGTGGCTCGCTGCCTTCTTTATCACCATCGCCGCCAGCGCTGCCGGAACCAGTGCCGACACCGCTACGGCAAGCACGATTGCCGGGCTGGGGCTGATTCTGCTGATGCTCTGCATCGGTGTGGTGGTGCTCGCCTATATGATCATGTGGATATGGGGAATGGTCGCGGCGTTCGGCGGGCGTGTGGTCAAGTTTCCGCTGATTGGTGCGATTGCCGAGCGCTGGGCCGGCGGGCCAGTCGTTCCCGTGATGCCAGGGCCGCCCCCGGGGTATTGACGCGGCCCAGACATGGATGAAGTTCAGATGCGAGATGTCGCCGAGCGTACAAGTCGGCGTATCCGCGCCAGCAAGTACGCCTCCTCTACCTCGACACCTTCGGAGAGCCGGGCGGCAGTGACTGGAAGCTCCCAGGCAGCCAGTCGCTCTGGGGCGTATGGGTGAAGCTGGCGGTAGCGGCGCAGGTAAAAGCGATTCAGCACGGCCGTCAGTGCCCGCATCGGCACGCGCATCGCCGGAGATGTTGTCTGGACAGCACCCGCACGTATCAGCAGGAGCGTGCGCGCCACATCGGCAAGCGGATCACCGAGGGCGGCGTTTTCCCAATCGATGATCAGCGGGCCACGGGCTGAGAGCAGCACGTTATCGGGGTGGTAGTCGCCGTGGCAGAGGGCATCACCGTCGGGCAGGGCATCCAGCGCATCAAGGGCCGCGTGCGTGTGGGCAGTGGGTAAGCAGGGAGCAGCCTGGATGCGGCGGGCGAGCACCTCACGCAGGCGCGGCAGTCCGGTGATAGAGCGCTCGTGCATCCGCGCATGGGTTTCCGCCATCATGCGCGCGACAGGGCGTAGTTGTTGGGGATGCGCGCGAAGTATCGCCAGCAGCGACGGCCCAGAGATGCGCTCGTAGACGACGCCAGCCCGGCAATCCACCTCGATGACGTCATCCACCCGGGGCATAGGAACCCCGGCAGCGTAGAGGGCGCGGGCCACCTCAGCCTCATGCGCGGCGTTGGCTATCCCCCAGCCTGGTCGAAACAGCTTGAGCACCTGGTCATCGTTCCAGGCAAAGACTTCGGCAGTGCGTCCCACGGCCAGCGGGGTTCTCGTCGGCACAACAGCCATCCTACGCCTCGTCCTTCGCGCTTTCCGGGCGGGGCGCCACAGGGCTTAGTCCCAGCTTGTGAAACTCGATCTTCGGGCAGCGGTTCTGGACAACAGCTAACCCGGCATCGCTGGCGCGTTGCGCCGCCGCATCGTTGATGACAAAAAGCTGTGTCCACAGCACGTCGGCGCCCACCGCAATCGCCTGTTCCGCGATTTCAGGAACGAACTCGGAGCGCCGGAAGACATCTACGATCTCCGGGCGAACCGGAAGCTCCGCCAGCGAAGCATAGACCCTGCGCCCCAGGACTTCCTGCCCGGCCAGTACGGGATTGACGGGATAGATCTCATACCCCTGCTCTTGCAGGAATGCTGAGACGTTATAGCTGGGGCGGTCGGGATTATTGGAGAGCCCGACGACGGCGATGCGGCGATAGCGAGTCAGAACATCACGGATGCCCTCGCTGTCCGTCACGATTGGCACGACAAATCCTCCTTCTGGCGCATATTCAACGCTTCAGATTGTATAGCAAGATAGCACGATGCGTCCGCTGGCGCAATGTGCGACCAGCCTAACGGTCTCAGCGGGTATCCGGCAGGCATTCAGCGTGCGAGCGACAGCAGCGGAGCAATCTCGAAGCGCAGTTTGCTATGCGCCAGGCGCAGCGCCTCCTCAGCGGCGGCGGGACTCTCGGCGCGGGCGAAGATGAATCCAAGGTAGCTGCTGCCCTCTGGCAACGGCACCACCAGCGTGTGCGGGCGAATCGTAATCTCGACGCCCGTGATGTTGGGCACGGCCTCAGCCTCCTCGACGCCATGCGCCGAGCGCAGCACCCCCCTCTTGGGGATCGGAATCATCATGACGCCAGCGCCGACCCCCGTCCGCTCAAGCGATGGCAGGTCCATACGGAGCGCGTGGCGCAGTAGGATCTCTTCCAGGCACATTCCCGCGCCAAACTCCAGGATAGTCGAGCAGAGTCCGCCAATCGAGCGCCCGGCAATCTCCACCATCCACGGGCCACGGTCGTTGACACGTAGCTCCGCGTGGATTGGCCCGTCTCGCAGGCCGATAGCCGCGGCTGCCTGCGCGGCGCACTCCGCAATGGCCTCCTGGGTCTCTGCCGAGAGCCGCGACGGCGTGGTATAGATCGTTTCCTCGAAGAACGGGCCGTCGAGTGGATCTGGCTTATCAAAGAGTGCGAGCACATGCAGCCCATCGGGACGCAACAGCCCATCCAGCGCAACCTCGACGCCGGGAATGAAGTCTTCGACGAGAATATCAGTGGACTCGCGCAGGTTGCCGTCGTCGAGCAAGACGCGCTCCAGCCGAGTGACGGCAGCGACCAGTTCACTGGGCGTATCAGCGCGAATGACGCCACGGCTGCCTGAGAGGCGCAGCGGCTTGACCACGCAGGGATAGCTCACCTGCTCTGCGATCTCACGCGAGTTGGTGGTCAGCGGGAAGCGGCGGAAGACCGGCGAGGGCACGCCAGCCGCAGCCATCAGGCGGCGCATGATGCCTTTGTCGCGCGCTGCCTCAGCGGCCTCTGGCGGATTCCAGGGCAATCCGAGGGCGGCGTTGGCTCTGGCGGCGAGAATTGTGGCGCTGTCATCCACAGGCACGATGGCATCGAACGGCGCGCGGGCGTGTGCCTCTTTGAGCGTGGCGACGGATGTATCGAGGTCGGCAAAATCAAGCCCTAGCTGCACGCCCCATTCCTCAGCGAGCGCCTTCGGCAAATCCAGCCCGCGAACGATCTCGACATCCAGGTTTTGGGCGGCATCAACGTACGCGCCCGCTCGGTAGGTGGCGGGTGTCATCAGCAACAGCAGGCGCTTGCGCCCCGGCGCCTGTCTCTCATCTGAAGCCATGCGTGCCGTATCTGCTGTATCTGCCATCAGGACCCCTCCTGCCTTGCCCAGTTGGCGGCTGAAACCGCTCTACCCCGCTTTGACGCAGGTGGTTTGCTTGCTCGCGCCGTTGACGACGACCGAGAGCCACCACGACTTCATATCGAGCGGCGCAAACGCGATGCCGCTGCCGGTTGCGCTGCCCGGTGTAATCGATCCGCTGGCGAGCGTGCTGCCCTGGCATCCGCCGCTATGAATGCTCCACTCGGAGGGCTGTGTTGCCGTGGGTGTGGTCAGCGAAACACGCACCTGTGTAATGACGATGCCCTCGAACAGCGCGATACCCAGGCCAATGCCCTGATCTACCTTGTCTGGCTCATACAGGTCGAAATACTGGCGCCGCGTGGAGAGCGGATGTCCGCATGCTACCACGGGAGCGTCTGACGCGGCGGATTTCAGCACGACTACATACCAGTTCTGGTCCAGCGGGCGCGCGATGTTTGTGCCCGATGTCGCATCGCGTCCCACGACCGCATGTGAGCCAGCTACCGGAGCATTCGACGTGAGCGGCGCCACAACCGGCCCGTAACATCCACCCTGGCGAAGTTGCGCGGGTGTCTGGGGATTCTCAAAGGGCAACAGCGCGCCGTGCATATAGATGATGACATGCGCGCCATAAGATGGAGTGAGCGTCGCCTGGCCAAGCGAGTTATCGCCGCCACTGGCGCGCAATGTGACCTGGACGGACTTATTCAGCGCGGGCGGATTGCCCTGCGTGCCGCAGGCCGTCAGGAACAGTGTGGCCAGCGTGGCCAGCAGCAACAGCGGCATCCCCCAGCGCCGCGCAAAACCTTTTGGGTACATCATAGTCCGCCTACTGGCATCACACCCGACTCCACAACACTATCGCCCGCAAGCGAGCGCACCGCCGCGGCAAGCTCATCCGCGTTGCGGGCGAATGTGACACGCGCTGGCGCCTGTGCGCGGAAGTCTTCCACCGTCACATCATCCAAGAAACGCTTGCCGGCGTTGTCGAGCATCACACGCGGCAATAGCAGCAGATCATCACTGGTGAAATCGCCGCACTGCTCCCGCACCTGATCGAGCACGTCCTGGCCGCAGAGCAACCCTGCCACCGTCACCACCGGCCCAAAGAAACGGTTCTCCACCGGCACCACACGCACCTCGGCATGTGTGGCGCGGCGCAGGTCACGCGCCAGCCGCTCGATCACAGGACGCGCCATCATACTGGTGACGATGGCGATACGGTGTGGCGCGGGAAGGGCTTTGGGAAGCGTCTTGCGGGCAGCCTGCCAGTCATCCAGCAGCTTGCGAGTCATGCCAACGCCGTTCTCGATCTGGGCGTAGCTGCCATAGTGGCGCGCGGGCGGGAACGTGCGCTGCGTCACGTAGTACCACTCATCGGAGAGGTAGACGAACGGCATCCCGCGTGCCTCAGGCTCGGCGGCGAATTGCCGCTGCCAGCGCTCGACCCGTGCCATGACATCTTCCGCCTCGTCCCGGCGGAAAGAGCGCATCGGCGGCAACCCCTCGACATTGAGCATGTTGTTATATTTCGTCAGGCCGACTGGAACGACGGAGATAGATTCGACGATGGAACGGAGCGCGGCCAGATCGGCGATGCTCCGCTCCATTTCCTCGCCGTCGTTGATTTCCGGGCACAGCACAAGCTGGGTATGGCAGCTAATGCCCAGGTTGCCCAGGCGCTGAATCTGGTCGAGAATCTCGCCAGAGCGCGGCCCATCCACCATCTTGCGCCGCAGTTCCGGATTGGTGGTATGCACTGAGACGTACAGCGGGCTGAGCCGCTGCTCTTCCAGTCGCCGCCAATCGGCTTCCTTCAGGTTGGTCAGCGTGATGAAATTGCCGAAGAGGAAGCTGTAGCGATAGTCGTCGTCCTTGATATAGAGCGTCTCGCGCATGCCGAGCGGCAGACCACGCTGCGGCTGGTGACGCTCTGGCAGCCCTTTGATGAAGCAGAAGACGCACTTGTTGGCGCAGATGCGGATGAAGGGCGCTGGCTCCTCGCCAAAGCGGATGCCCATGTCGTCGTCTGGTGATTTGGCGACCAGAATGGTACGCGAGCGACCGTTGCGCTCGATGCCGAGCAGCAGTTCTTCCTCGGCGGCATAGAATTGGTAATCTACCAGGTCGCGCACGGGGTTGCCATTGATTGTCTGTAGCAAGTCACCAGGATGAACCCCCGCGAGATCAGCGGGACTCTCCGGCACGACCTCGCGCACCCATCCATAGAGCTTCGGCATAAAATCTCAGTCTCTCAATAATCCATGGGTCATGTGCGGTTGCGGTTGTCATGGTATCAGCATCAGCGTGTCATCATGCTCGCGAACGAGTCGCGCCACGCGCCGATGATCGCTCCCAAATTGTATGCTCAAACCTGAAGTATAGCCCTCTCGCAGCATGCGCGTCAAACCGCCGCGACCACTGTTATGCGGGCGGCCCCCTTCGCCATGGATGCACACCAGGGCCACCATTCGACGCCTGCGATGATAAGCGCATGATGATATGCTCATCTTGATCACGTGTTGCCACTGCGCCTGCGTTATGCTCTGCTAGCCTGATTTCTCGCGAATGGCAACGCAGGTTGCTTCTTCTGTAAGTCGAGCCTGGGAAAAGCGTCACAACAGAGGGCAGACCAGATTGGTCCACCAGGAAGAGAGAACCATGTACGGACGCGGAGACGTAAGGACACGCATGATGAAGCAGGTGGAGGAGCCAGGAGCACGCGGGATGGCGCGAACGTTGGGGCTGATGAAGAGATCCGCGCGTGCGGGCAGTGCGCCATATGCCGCCTGGTTCATTGCCATGGCTCCACAGCAGAGGTTGGACTCGCATCCGGAAATCCCTGGATATCTCGTACCGGTTGTCGTCATCTTCGGTGCGAGCGTCGCTTTTGGCATGTTGTGGCTCGTGGGCACCGTGACAGGGCGCCTGCTGGGCCTGCGCCCGCCATGGTGGCGTTTGCTCATCGTCGCTTACCTCGGCGGGTCGCTGGGTGCCGCGTTTGCCACATCCGTCGGCGCGCAGCAGTTCCATGACATCGCGACGCCGCTCGTGTATTTCGGCTCCGTTCTGGTCGCATCCATGCTCTTCATGGTGCTGTTCGAGCTGGTTGCGCTCTCGCTTAGCCCCACGGCAGCGCAACAGCGAGGCGCCGGGATTCCTCATCCACTACGGAGCATCCGGCGTTTGCTCGCTCGCTGGGTGCGCTATCTGCAGATTACCGGTATCATCGCACGCTATGGCCTGGGGCCGTATCTCACAGGCCGGCGAGAGACGAGTGACGGACGCGGCGATGGGAAGCCTCTCCTCGGCAACAGCGGGACACGGCGGCTCTGGGCGCGTGTGAGCCAGGCACTCGCCGAGGCGGGTGGCGCCTTCGTCAAGCTGGGCCAGGTACTCTCGACCCGCGCCGATCTCCTGCCGCCTGAGGCCATCGCCGAGCTCTCGACGCTCCAAGACAAAGTGCCGCCTGCCCCACCAGCCAGTATTGAGGAGCTGCTGACTCGTGAGCTTGGCGCGCCGCCTGGTCAGGTGTTCGCCGCTTTCGACAACCAGGCCATAGCCGCGGCTTCTATTGCGCAGGCCCACACCGCCACACTCGCCACAGGCGAGCCCGTCATCGTCAAGGTACAGCGCCCAGGTATTCGCGAGCCAGTGGAGCGTGATCTCGACATCCTCATCCGTATGGCGCGCATGATCGAGTCACGCGCTGCCTGGGCACGCGCCATTGGCGTGGTGGATCTGGCGCATGGCTTTGCGGCGAGCCTGCGGGAAGAGCTCGACTTCCGGGTGGAGGCGCGCAACATTGGCGCCGTGGCCGCCAGCCTCGATCCGGCGCCACGTGCCGCCGATGGTGGTCCGCTGGAGGTCACCAGGGAGACAGTCGTGCGTATCTCACGGGTCTATACCGACTATTCGACCGACCGCGTATTGGTCATCGAGCTCCTGGACGGCGTGAATGTGCGCGAGGCTGACGCACTGATCGAGCAGCTTGGCCTCTCGCGCCCTGGACTGGCCGACACGCTGCTGCGCTGCTTCCTGCGCCAGATTCTGCGCGAGGGAACATTCCACGCCGATCCGCATCCCGGCAACGTCATGATCTTGCGCGATGGAAATCTTGCCCTCATCGACTTCGGCTCCGTGGGCCGACTCGATCCGCTCCAGCAGGCCGCAATCAAGCGGATGCTCGTCGCGATGGACCGTCGCAACGCGACTCTGCTTACCGATGCCCTGCTCGACCTTGCCCAGGTGCGCACCGATCGCCTCGATGAGGATCGCTTGGAGCGCTCGCTCGCCCAACTCATGGCGCAGCGGCTCGGCCCTGGTATGGAGCCTGGTCCGGAGCTTTTGGTTGATCTTTTCACGGTCTTGCTGGACTTTGGCCTGTCCTTCCCGCCAGTCATTGGCGGCGTCTTCCGTTCGCTCGTCACGCTCCAGGGCACGATCGCATTGCTTGCTCCTGATTTCGATGTGATGCACGAAGCGAAGGCGATTGGCGCGCAGTGGATGCAAGACTCCTTCGGGCCAACCTCTTTGCGCCGCGCCGCGACCGATGAGATGCTGGGCGTCTTGCCGCTGCTCCAGCGCCTTCCCCGCCGCCTTGATCGTATCACCGCGGCAATCGAGCGCAACCAGTTTTCCACGAATGTGCGCCTCTTCGCTGACGAGCGGGATGCGCGACTCATCTCGCGCATGGTAAGCCGGGTCGTGCTGGCCTTCATCGGAGTCGGTCTGGCGATAGCCGCTGTGCTGCTGCTCGGCCTGAGTGGCGGCCCCAGGATCTCCTCAATGCTGACCGTCTACCATCTCTTTGGCTACTTCGGGCTGTTTTGCAGCGCCGTCCTCCTGCTTCGTGTTGTGGTCGCCATTGCGCGGGAACGGGTCGGGTGAACAAGAGCGAGCCAGCTAGCACCACGCAGGCAGGACGATTCTCCCACAGTGGAGGGTACGAATGGCTGGCTGTTTTGACGAGTGGGCGGCGAGACACTACCATGAGTCGGCGGCTGGTTGAACAGTTGGCGCAGCAACGACAGGAGATACCGCGATGAGCAAAAGCAAGTCCAGCGACACCGTCGGCGAGGAATTAAAGCACGCTGCTGCCCACGGGCACAAAGCGGCAAAGGCGGTACGCAAGGTTGACAGCGACATCTATATGGCCGAGGTACTGGCCAGCGGCAATCCCAGGCGCATCCGCCGCTATTTCTTCCGCAAATTCGCGTATAAGATCTTTGGCAAGCTCATGGGGAAGACCCTCAACAAGCTCTAGATCGCTCGCGATGATCTTCCCCCATGCGGTGTCGAGTCACGTCATGGCACAGCGTATCCGTGTCGGGGCATGTTACTCTGACGGCCAGCGGGGATCGCTGGGGATGAGGCTGAAGATCAGCATGTCGCGCAGTACGCCATCGGCTGCGCGAGCCTCGTTACGCAGGCGCGCTTCACGCACGAAGCCCAGCCGCTCGGCCACCGCCGCACTGCGGGTGTTGCGCGCGTCGCAGTGAATCGTCACACGCTGGGCGCCAAGCGCGGTAAAGGCATACTCGGTAAGCAGCTTCACCGTCTCAGTGACATAGCCGTGCCCCTCGGCGCTGGCCCGTACCCAGTAGCCAATCTCGAACGCGGGAACGTCCCAGCCGTTCCCGCGCGGGTGCAGGCCGGAGCCGCCCAGATAGCGCCCGGTGCTTGCCTCGAAGAAGCCGACAGTCATATCCTCCCGCAGCAGCCAGTTCGCCTGAGTTCGCAGGATAAAGTCCCGTGAATCCTCGATGGTCTGATGATGGACGACCCAGGGGAGCCACGGCCAGAGGTGCCGGCGCGACTCTTCGACCGCCGCGAGAAGCTGGTCCGCGTCTTCCAGGCGATAGGGGCGCACGACCACCCGCTCGCCGCGTAGCTCGTCGAAGAGCGGTATCAGCGTTTTGTATTTCGGATGCTCCATCCGTCGTTACCTTTCTATTTTATTTCTGTTTGTCTGATGCTGTTTCTCTCTCTACCCTCGTTTGCCTATGTGTCCCTTGTGTATCGCGCATGTGTCCCCACGCCCTTTTGTAGTGCATATCATATGCTGTATCTGCGACTCTTTGCTGAGCTTAGGGTGATCCGGTACATGCGCAAGAATGAGAATGTACGAGAATGTCAGGAGGGGAGATTGCCATGGACGCGAAAGCCATTGCCAATGGGACGCTCACCGCGCTCGAAGCGGGAGAGTATGTCGCGCCCGGCGGGGCGACCGTCCCCATCCGCGAGCTTGTATCCGCCTGCGTTAGCGGCACCGCGTTCTATCATCCGGATACGCTGGAAGTTATCCGGGAGCGGGTCTTAGCGCAGCCTGGCACGATCGAGACGACGGTTGCCGTCGTGAACGAGACGACGCTGGAGGGATGCGCCCGGTTAGTTGCCAGTGGACAGTATCGGCGCGTCGGCGCGCTGAACTTTGCCTCGGCAAAAAAGCCAGGCGGCGGCTTCCTGAATGGCGCGATTTCCCAGGAGGAAAGCCTGGCTCGTAGCTCCGGCCTGTATTACAGCCTGCGCCAGTCCTCGCAATTCTATGAATTCCACCGCGCCCAGGACACCTGCCTCTACTCCGACCGTATGATCTACAGTCCCGCATGTCCGGTGCTGCGCGACGACACGGGCAACTGGCTGGCCCAGCCCTACACCGTGGATTTCATCACCAGTCCGGCGCCCAACGCGGGCGCGATCATGCGCAACGAGCCAGCCAACCGCGAGCGCATCGTGCCCGTGCTCAGTGAGCGCGCGAGCAAGCTGCTTGCCCTCGCGGCGTACCGTGAGTGCGAAGCGCTGGTGCTTGGCGCGTGGGGTTGCGGCGTCTTCCAGAACGAGCCGGCGACGGTCGCGGCGATCTTCGCGCGCCATCTCGGCCCGGAGGGGGCATTTTACCAGCGATTCCGCCATGTGCTCTTTGCGGTCCATGACCACTCGCGCACTCAAGAAACTTACCGGACGTTCGCGGCACAGCTCGCTGGCCTGCTCTGAGCCTGAATGCCGCGTTCTTCTGGGCGCGCGTTGGCCATGGCGGTTGAGGGGTTGCGGCTGATATGATGACTATGACACATCGGCATATGCATCCCTACCTGTCGTCTATGCCACAGGTGTCATAACCACCAGCCGCGCCTCGCGGCGGCGCGTGGCGAGCGACGATGCCATGCGCAGGGAGGAACGCACACTATGGGGAAACTGGTTGATAAGCTCCAGCAGATAACACAATCGTCCGGCTCGGGCATCGGATTTTTTGGCCGCTCGAATACCGCTACGGCAAAGCCCCGGCCTTCGGGCATCGTGGTGAGTTTGGGAGTGAAGGATAGCGCCGCCGCCGGAGCCTCCGCGAAGGCTGGAGCCGACGCAGTGCTCGTTACAGGCTGGAGCGCCAAGAGCGACCTGAGCGCCTTCTCGTCGGCAGTCAGCGGAGGCAACACGCTACTGGGTGTCTGGCTGGCGGAGGGCGAGAGCGGCAGCTATGGGACGCTCAAGCAGGCGCAACAGGCGGGCGCAAGCTTTGCCGTCGTCGGCGCGAATGCCTCAGTGCATATGCTCTTTGAGGAGTTGGACCGATTTGACCGCGTGGTGACGCTGAACGCGCCCCAGGATGACATGGCGCTGCTGCTGTTGCGGGTGCAGAATCTGATACCTGAGCAGGCGGCGCTCTTGCGTATAGGGCTGAATGCGAACGCCATCGCGAAGATGACCATTGCTGAGTATGCGCGGCTCAGGCTCGTAGTGGAGTCGCTGCGCTTCCCGGTGCTGGCGACGCTCGAAGGCTTGCCGGAGATGCACAGCGTTCCCGTGCTGGCGCGGCTTGGCTTCGCGGGGTTGGTGCTGCCGGGCGCGGGCGTTGGAGCCGACGCGCTGGGCACGCAGGTTACTTCGCTGCGCGAGGAGTTGGAGCGCACGCCTATTACCCATGAAGAGGGCGAGGCAGCCTTGCTTGGCGGACTCGTCGGCACGCAGGCCGCTCCATCGGCGCCCAGGCGCGAGCCAGAACGCGAACCAGAACGCGAGCCAGAGCGCGAGCCTGACCACGAATAGAATAGGGCGGCGGTTGTAGCCAGCCCTGGTCTATGCCTTCACACATCCACACATCTCGTCTTCGCGGCTGATGCCGGGAGGCGAGATGCGCGCTTTCCAGCCCGTATGCGCTACTCCGTTATGCTATCTCTTTCCGGATATGATACACTCGGCTGGGTTGTAGCAGGGTGAGGATATCCCTGGACGTTGTTCTGTTCGCCAGCGGGTGCGGTGGAGTGGACCCGCCGTGCGCGACATCCAGCGTGGGAGAGGGGAATGGGCACAGGCCGTTGGGACGATGACAGTCGGTGGGACAGCCGATCTCCACGGAGCAGGCGCCCAGATGGCGATGAGCGTTCGAGCCGCATGGGCACGCGTGGCATGCGCGACGATGCGCGTGGCGGTGGCGCTGGAGCATGGGATCGCCCATCACGCGGCGGCGGCGGGTCGCGCTACCCTCGCCGAGATGTTGAGGACGACCGGCAAGACGGTGGACGCGCTGGTGGTGGTGGTGGCTCATACGGCTCGCGCGGACGTGGTGATTGGGATGACCCACGCGGCAGCCGCGGCGGTCCTCCCGACCGCTCGATGCGTGGCAGGCGACCTGCAGCGCGCGACGACTGGGACGCTCCCTCTCGCGGGCGCGGTGGCCCTGGTGGGCCTGCCGGTTCCTCTGGCTCCTCGCGCCGGCCGCAACCGGGCGGGGGACTCTGGGGCGACGATGGCCGTGGCCCACGGGGGCGCCCTGGCATGCGCGACCCACGCGCGCCGCGTGGTGGGCGGGGTGCTGCGCCTGAACCAGAGCAGGGCCAACTCAACTTCGGGAAGAGTGTTGGCATTATTGGGGGTATGTTCCTGCTTGGCGTCGCAGTGGCATTCGTCTTCTTCATGGTCACACGGCCAACGCCCCAACTGGACAACACGCCCACCATACCGACCAGCACGACAGCCCCCGATCTGACGCCGACCACCGCACCGAATGTGACTCCTTCCCCCACTGGACGTCTCCCTGGCGCTTCCCCTGCCTACGCGTTCGTATTTGCGGGGTCAGTGTGAGCGCCAGCCGGTAGGGAATAGAGAATATGGTATGCCAGGTGCGCCAGAGTGGATCGCATGAAGACGATTCGCATGGCGGCCTTCTGCTATGAAGATGCTCCACAAAGCGCTAGATTATGGAAAGTCATGACGAAGGACTATCTGCGATGAAGCCAGCCATCACCTTTCTGCATAGGGAGTATCATCGCCTGGTGCCTTACAGCGTGCGGGTGAAGGTCTGGACGGCATGGCGCCGCGTTGTCGTCACATCTGACCGACGCCCGCGTCCAGAATCGTCAGCGGTGGAGCGCTATGCGGTACAACTCATAGGGAAGCGTGCGCTCAGCAGCAGCGCGTATGCGCGGACGATAGTGGCACGCAACACCTCTGGTCCCGAGCACACGATGTTGAAAACCTGGGTTGAATATGCGCTGGGCACCAACGAACGTGGAAACGCCGCGGTGCGGAGCCTTCGCCAGTATATTGACGTGGTGGGTGCGCGTCATCTGGATATCGGATGCGCCTACGGCGGGACACCTATTGCGTTTGCGAAGGCAGGCTCCGAAGCGTACGGAGTGGAGATCAACCCAGGGCTGCTCGAGCTGGCCAGGGTGAACCTCGCCGACCATCCTGGTCTGCAATGCACGTTGCTTAGCGGGGACATCTTGCAGCCAGAGCTGGCGAATAGTCTCGGTCAGTTCGATATCATCACCTGCGATAATGTCATCGAGCATGTGGAAAAAGCCAGCCAGCTTGTGAGCACAATCGCCCATCTCCTCAAGCCATCGGGCGTTTGCCATGTGGCGATCCCGAACGCGTTCTCGTATTCGCAAGTCATGCGCGACGGCCATTATGGTCTGTTTGGATTGACGCTGCTCGAACGGGATCGCGCTATCGCGTATTACCATGCCACAGGCAATACAGAGGACTACAGTGTTGGGGAATACTGTTTCACCATGGACGACTACGAGAAGATGTTTGCGGACGCTGGTCTTCGCCTTGTCCTGCTGAATCCGTCTCCCTCTCGAAAGGCAAATGTCGAGTCCATGAGACGGCAGATCGCCATGATGCGCGATGTGTTTGCGAGGCAGGTCGCTGACGGCACGATCCCTGCTGAATTCCAGGATGAGATACGCATCAACCTTGATCGCTACCTGTCGCGGTTCAACGCGCGTTATGCTGAATATCTGGCCACCAGGAATCCCGCTAAGTTGGCAGCATTCGGAGTCCGCCTATTGAACGATTATCAACAGGAGCAGTGGCAGGTGCAAGTGCGCCACAGTGGATAGCCTGGATAGCGTGAATTAGACAGCGTGAGTACGCCAGGGGCGGCATTCGGGAAGGCAGCAACGAGATGAGCGACGCGACACCGCAGGCATCGGTCGAGGAACGGCTGCGCAACGATCTGAAAGATGCGATGCGCCAACGCGATCAGGTGCGCATGGATACGATTCGTATGGCGCTGACGGCCTTTCGCAACGAGGAAGTAGCGGGCGCGCGTCATGCGTTGAGCGAGCAAGATCGTCTGGCCATCGTTGACAAGCTCATCAAGCAGCGGCAGGAATCCGCTCAGCTATTTCGCACAGGCAACCGCCCTGAGCTGGCCGAGAAGGAAGAACGCGAGGCGGGGATGCTCGCAGCCTATCTTCCCGCGCGCCTGACCGACGACGAGATTCGCACGGTGGTGGCGCGGCTGGTCGAGGAGCAGGGCAAAGACTTCCGGAAGGTGATGCCGCTGGCCTCCAAAGAGACGAAGGGCCGCGCCGACGGCAAGCGCGTCAATGAAATCGTGCGCGAGATGACCAGCTAGCAAACAGCGGGGCAATGTCCTTACCCGACGAAGGGAAAGACTTGTCCAGATGTTGCTCGAACATGCCTTGACGGAACTGCTGTTGACCAAAGACTACACGCCGTACAGCCGCCCTTGACGCTCGGTCAACCGCACGCTAGCATGGATGGACGGTAGCCTGGGTTCTGCACCTTGGGTTTGCACCCTGAGGCCCGTCGCGACACCCGCCCGGTGTGCGGGAGAGCGGGACAAGGAGAGAGGGAGCGGTATGTCAGCAGCGGCGGTTCCCCCCGGGCTGCCCGGGACGAGCGCCAGCGGCGCGGTCAAGGTCTCAGCCATCCTGTATGGAGCGCTTCTCCTAATGGTTGCTGTGTCCTTGGCGTTGCTGGATGTCACCTGGAGTTGGAGTGGAGCGCGAGGCGGCCACCTGCCATGGCCAGTGCTGCAGTGGGTCCTGACCACCCCGCTGGGCACGCTGCTGTTGACAGCGCTCTGCCTCTTGGTGGTTGCGCCCTCGTATCTGCTGCTCAACCGGTGGCCACTCAGGATGCAACTCGCCCGGGCCGTGGACATCACCGGTCTGCCGCCTGCGCTGTGGTCCAGCCCCTGGCCGACCTATCCGCAACCACCGGCGCTCTCACGCTGGTTAGGATACGGACGCCGGGAACGAGCGCTGAGCCTGGCCCTGCTCGTGCTCGGCGCGCTGCTCGCCGTCGTGCTCATAGGCGTCTTCTTCGGGTCGACTGTGTATGGGCTGCGCGCGTCCGATGCACGCATTGCCCCGGACGGGAACGGGTGCCTGAATGGGTGCCCGCCCACCTATCCCCTCACGGGGATAGTCATCGCCAGCTTGTTTGCGGCGATAGCATTCTCGACGATGACACAGTATCGCTGGCTGCGGCATGTCGAGGCGAGCAGTCATGTCTGGCTCCGGTATCGCTCCTGGCTCATTGCGGCGCCTGCGGCGCCGCTGTACTACGTGCGCCCGCCCGAAGCGCCGCCAGAGGCCGCCGCCGCGGCGCTGGCGCGTTTCTCCTCCACGCGTCTGGTGCCGTTGGCGCGCATGTGCTGCATCTTTGTGCTCGCCATGACGCCATACGTGCTGCTGGTGAGCGCATCCTTCGTCCTGAGCGGGTGGCTGCAACTCCAGTGGATACCTGGATAGCACCCCGCTGGCTCGCCGAGACTAGACCGCGCTCTGCGGAATTGGTCTGTGGCAGGGAGCAAAGATATCCTGCCAGGAGCGTCGACCAGCCTGACCCCGCGACAGCAGTAAGACGCATTTCGGTTCGCTTATCGAGATTGTCTTCATGGCTATGCTCGTCCAGCGATTCTTCGCACAGTGATGCAGGGCTGTGGACAACGAGTAGGGGGAGGAGCAAGCGCTTCTTCACTCTGGCCGCATGTACCTTATGCGCCTGTTATACCTCCGGTCAAGGGTCGTGGTGATGCCGACCGCGGGTGCTATACTGGCAGCAGTTTTTCCCCTCGGTGGGTGTCGAAGGGAAAGACTTCCCACGGAGTATGTGGTGAGAATGCGCATGATTTCAACCTTTACGGAACATTTCGACCCATGCCAGCAAGACTATCTCCGCAAGGTGATGCCCCTGGTCTCCAAAGAGACGAAGGGCCGCGCCGATGGCAAGCGCGTCAATGAAATCGTGCGCGAGATGACGGCCTGATCTTCTTCATAGCAACCCATAGCACTAGCACCATCCGCGAGCGGTCACGCCATCTGCTGGCGGCTTCTCTCATCTTTGTCCTATCGCGTCTGGCAGCGTGGGCGATTGCTCGTGACCTGCTGGCATGGCAGAATACTTGCAAGGAGGGAATATTCGTGGCAATGCGACGCTGGCGCGAGACATCCTGGTACGATCCACGCGTGGAGATTCGCCCGTCGGGCATTGAG
>DASUWS010000185.1:0-23519 GCA_036378295.1 Ktedonobacterales bacterium | reverse complement strand
GTATGGTTTTGGCATTGATTTGCATATGCCCTACGAGGAGGCGATGACCGCGACCACCGAGGCGCTCAAGGCCGAAGGCTTCGGCGTGCTGGCGACGATAGACGTGCAGCGAACTCTGCGGGAGAAGCTGGGAGCCGAGATGGAACAGTACACCATTCTTGGCGCGTGCAATCCGCCGCTGGCTCATCGCGCGCTGAGCACCGAGCGCGAGATTGGGCTGCTGCTGCCGTGCAACGTCGTGGTCCGCGCGACGGAGACAGGCAGCCGGGTAGATATTGCCGACCCGGTAGCGATGATGAGCATCGTGGACAATCCCGCCGTCGAGAGCGTCGCTTCCGAGGCACGTCAGAAGCTGCAACGCGTCGTCGAGGCGCTTGCCACCCGCGAGCGGGTATCCTAGCGGCGTCTCCCCCTAGGTGGTTACGTTCACGCCTGTTCTGCTGGACGCGGGTGTCTGTTGGGTAGCAGCACAACAAGCGTTGCCCCTATGCCTCGCTCCTCATTGGAAATGCGGCACATGTCTCCCCCTAGCGGAGAACCGGGAACGATCACCTCGGTTCTCAGACTGGTGGAGGCAGCGGTAGAGGGAGCGCGCCGTAGCCTGTAGGTCACGGCTCATCCTGGCCCCAGCGTACCCGCTTGCCATGAACGCGGGTTGCGAGCGATCAGGATGAGCCGCAGGGCTTCAGCCTGCGGCGCGTGGCACGCGTCGAGTGCTCGGAGCGGCGGCGATTCGCGGAACGGGCTCAGGGAAGAGGGGCGCTCGGGCGCCGCGCCGCGTAGATGCGCATCGGCAAGAAGCCGCCGCTACAATGCCGCTCCATCTCGATGGTAAACCCTGCCTGGAGCAGCGCATCACGAATATCGCGATTCAAGTGGCAGTTGCCCGCCATGCGCCGTTGCAGCGGGGTGAACGCCGTCTGCATCCTGGCTACCCAGTGTTGTGGGCTGCGCACATGCTCCAGCAGCAATAGGCGCCCATCAGGCTTGAGGACGCGCGCAACTTCGCTGAGTGTCCGCTGGAGGTCGTGCACGGAGCAGAGCACGAGCGTCGCCAGCACCGTATCGAATGTGCCGGTATCGAATGGAAGATGCTCCGCGGTGGCCTGGGTCAGATGCACAGGCACACGGCTCTCGCTGAGATGGCTGTGCGCGTAGCCTAGCATCGTGCTTTCAGGCTCGGTTGCCTCGACCTCACTGACCCGTTCTGGATCGAAGTACGGGAAATTTTGCCCGCCGCCCGCGCCAAGCTCAAGCACGCGTCCACTCGCCATCTGCGCCAGTGTGCGGCGGTACTCATCGAAGTAGGCGATGGACGACCGCCGTCGTGAGGTCCATTCGTGGAATCGCGCGAACAGCGGAGACGAGCGGAATTGATCTGTATCTGCCATGGCAACCAAGTCTCCCTTTCCGCTGCCGCCGGCCTGACCGCGCAATGCGTCTGGTCGCGCGCTGGCCCGAAGCGGACCAAGATGCCAATACACCCTCGCTCCATGCTCACTTCATTGTAGCGCGGCAAAGCGCGGAACGAACACGACTGGTATGAAGTCAAGCAACACACACGCTGAGCGGAATGATGTCCGGCAGATGCCGGGCGCGTAAACATCCCGCTGCGGCATAGCAACGCGATCGCCCCGGCGCAGGCTCGTGATGGTAGCCGGTACACCGCGGCGAAAGGTCTCATACTGGTTTCACGTGGGGTTTTCGTCCTGTGGACGTTCGCCGGAGCCTGACGGCCCCGGCGAATCAGCTCATTGCTCAGGTCACATCAGGCCATGCTGGCCTGCTGTGTGTGAATCTCGCGTGCGCGATGCTCAACCCGGGCTTGCCAGTCCGCGGTCTCGCGCTGCGCGAAGTGAATGGCGAAGAGGTAGTGCATCGCCAGACCGATGCCCCAGCCAATGAGGGGGAAGAAGAACCAGTAGAACGTCGGGACAAACATCAGGTTGATGACAATCAACAGGATGTTCACCAGCGCATAGATCGTTGCGTGAACGTAGAAGCTGATACGTCCTTCCCTGGCCTGTAGCTCGCCCTCGGCCTTCTCGTAGTCGCTCAGGGTAATACCTTCCATCATGGTCGCCATCTCCTTCCTGGATAAACCTGGCCCATGTGAGATTGCCTTCGCATGAAGCTCGTGTCGCATACGCCTCCATACTCTCAGTGGTACTCATGGCTCTCACGTGATCGTCACAGTTCGCGGGGAGTGCTATCACAGAGGTGTCACGCTTCGCATTCGCAGCGGGCATCAGGAGGGAGGGGAAGGGGAAGTGGCACGGAAGCGGCACGGAAGTGGCACGGAAGCGGCACTCAGGAGGGAGGCAAGCACACGAGCGGCAGGACGCGCCCTGACCCGACGCGGCACGCGTGCGCGAACATGCATGAGTCCGCGCGCGATGCAGCTTCTGGCCGAACACGCGCGAGGCCAGCGCGATAGACCGAGAGCCGCCAACTCGTATGGCTAGAGGCTGGGCGCCTTCTCCTGCTCGATGCGCTTCTGGAGCGCCTTCAGATACGATTCCGCGCTGTCGATATCGGCATTCGCATACTTGTCGAGGGCGGTAGGCAACTGATTGATGGTGTCGCGCCACTGGCCGACCATCTGCTCGATGCCATCCAACTGGCT
Source organism: Ktedonobacterales bacterium (assembly GCA_036378295.1). GTDB lineage: Bacteria > Chloroflexota > Ktedonobacteria > Ktedonobacterales > JADMIN01 > DAHUXT01. The sequence goes on along the minus strand of DASUWS010000185.1, from coordinate 20,893 downwards.
GATGTGGACATTGATCCTTGCCAGGTTATCCTTGGCTGACTGGAGCGCATTGTAGAGCACATCAAGAGCGCTGCCTTCGATGGTGCTCACCAGCCGTGAGAGGGGCAGCACGATGAACTTGACGGCCAGCCGGGTCAATTCCGCCGCCTTGATAGCGCCATCAATCGTCAGCCCTTCGATTTGCGATAGCTCGTCCAGGATCGCTTTGCGGCCGCTATCCACGCCCGCGCTGAAGGCATCCTGTACCTCGGCCTGCGTAAACTCTCCCGCCTTCTTGAGCGCGGTTGGCGCCAGCTCCACTCCGGCGACACATGCCGCGACGCCAGCCCCGGCAATCAACGCGCGACGCGCAATCTTGCCGCCCGATCCAGACTTCTTCTCGCCGCTCGGAGGAATCGATGTTGGGGCGGGAGTAGAGGGTGTGGTTATCTGCGTGTTGATAGGAGCTGCCTCATAAGGATTGCTTGGCTGTGTCATATAAACTACCTCCCGCTACCTCTGACGCCTCTTGTTGACGATAACGCGGTGATGTCGTCATCTCTACATACGCAGACTGGCTGTCCTGGGTTGACAAAGCAAGCGCCTCTAATGCCGGAAGTGGCGCTGGCCCATGAATATCATCGCGATACCGTACTTGTTGGCCGCCTTGATGGATTCTCCGTCACGTATCGAGCCGCCCGGCTGAATGATTGCCGTTACCCCAGCCTTCGCCGCGAGCTCAATGCTATCCGGGAACGGGAAATAGGCGTCCGAGGCAAGCACGCTGCCGCGCGCCCGGTCACCCGCGCGGTCCGCCGCGATATGCACGCTGTAGACGCGGTTCATTTGACCCGCGCCAACGCCCACCAGCATGAGCTTCTTGGCCAGCACGATCGCATTCGATTTGACCCGCTGCACCGCCTTCCATGCGAAGAGCAGATCGGTCAGCTCATCGAGCGTCGGCTCGCGCTCCGAGACCACTTTGCGCTGAATATCGGCATCGGAGATCATGTCGGCGGACTGGATTAGCAATCCGCCGCTGACCCGCCGCACATCCAGTTGATAGGGGTCGTGTGGATCGGTCTTGATAAACTGCGGCCCAATCGGCGCGTCCGTTGCCAGCAGGCGCAGATTCTTCTTCGCCGCCAACACCTCCAGCGCTTCGGGTGAATAGCCGGGCGCGATGATTGCCTCGTAAAAGATCTGGCTGAGCTCGCGCGCCGTCGCCTCATCCACTTCGCGGTTGAAGCCGAGTATACCACCATACGCCGAGACCGGATCACCCGCGTGAGCGCGGCGATAACTATCGACCAGCGAATCTCCGCAGGCCAGTCCGCACGGATTGGTATGTTTCACCACTACAGCGGTGGGTGCCTTGAAGCTGGCCACGGTATTCAGCGCGGCGTCCAGGTCGAGAAGGTTGTTGAAGCCAAGCTCTTTGCCCTGCAGTTGCCGCGCGCCCGCAACCGATGGCGGCGCACCGTGCGATATGTGGCCTGCTCCGCTCTCGGCTGCGCTGGGGGCGGCATCCCCATCCTCATCCGTACCGGCTCGCTCATCCAGTCCGGCGGGCGTGCTGCCCCACGCGTAGAGGGCTGCCTGTTGGTGCGGATTCTCGCCATATTTCAGCCGCATCAGGCGGCGCAGGCCGAGGGTCAGTTGTTCGGGGAAAAGCTCATCAGCCACTCCATGGCGGAGATATTCGGTGATGGCCGTGTCATACAACGCCGTATGCTGGAATGCGATGGCAGCCAGTTTGCGGCGTGTCTCCGCGCTGGTGTCGCCCTGCGTTTTGATCTCTTCGAGTACCGGCTCGTAGTCGTCTGGTCGCACGATTACCGTGACCGAAGGGAAGTTCTTCGCCGCCGCGCGCAGAAGCGTTACGCCGCCGATGTCGATTTCTTCCAGAGCGGCTTCGAGCGTCACATCCGGCTGGGCAACGGTCTCGGCAAAGGGATAGAGGTTGCAGACGACCAGGTCAATCGGCGTGATGTGATGCGCTTCCAGCTCAGCCATATGCCCCTCGCGGTCGCGGCGTGCCAGTATGCCTCCGTGAACCGCTGGATGCAGTGTCTTGACACGCCCTTCGAGAATCTCCGGGAAGTTGGTTATCTCGCTGATCGAGCGCACCGGAACGCCTGCCTCGTCCAGTGCCCGGGCGGTACCTCCGGTGGAAAAGATCTCGACATTCAGCGCGCTCAATCCCTGCGCGAAGGGAACAATACCCGTCTTGTCAGCGACACTCACGATAGCGCGCATACGCGTCACTCCCTTCACGTTCAGAGGCAGGCCATCACCGCCTTACAGATCGCCCGGAGCGTTGGGAAGACCCCCTCGCCGGTCACGGCGGATGCAGGGAACGAGGGCACACGCCGCCGATTGAGATACCGTTCCAGTGTAATCTCAGGAATCGCGTTGGGCAAGTCGCGTTTGTTCCATTGCATCACGAATGGGAAGTTGCCCAGGTCTCTGCCCATCCGGCGTATATTGGTTTCCAGCTCGATCAGGCTCTGGAAGTTCTCTTCCAGCTTTTCGAGCGAGGAATCGGCCACGTAGACAATGCCATCGGCCCCATTCAGCACGGCGACGCGCGTCCGCTCGTAGAGGACCTGGCCGGGCACCGTATAGAGATGGAAGCGCACCCGGAAGCCATGGACATCGCCCAGGTCGAGCGGGAGGAAGTCGAAGAAGAGCGTGCGCTCGCTCTCTGTGGCGATGGAAAGCAGATCGCCACGTGCGGGTTGCGGAGCATGGGCAAAGATATATTGCAGGTTGGTCGTCTTGCCACAATAGCCAGTGCCATAATAGACGATCTTGCACTGGATCTCACGGCTGGCAACATTGATGAGGGCCATGATACGCCTAATCTACACCTAATCTCGGAACAAGTAATCGATGGTATTTTCGACCGAGCTGCGGAACTGGACGTTGACGACCTGCTCCTTCGCCGCGGCGCTGCCCAGCAGCACTCGGTCAAGCACGTGCTCCAGCTCGTCGCTCGTCCGGCGCGCCAGCACCTTTACCAGCCCAACATGCGTTTGTTTGTCGAATGCCACCACCAGCAGCCAGTGTTCGCGAATCAGGCTGGTGTAGATACTCTCCTGTACGCCCTGTTGCAGGATTCCGCGGAAGTCGCGCTCACCCAGAATCTCGGCGACCTGACGCGACGAGGAGAACGCGCCCGCCAGCAACGCTCCCAGCGCGACGATATCGCGCTCGCCGGATTGCTGATACACCGAGATAACCTGCCCGCTTTTATCCAGCAGAAGCACATGGCTTCCGCTGGTATCCAGAGCCAGCTGTTCCAGCAGGCGCGCAATATGCTCCAGCTCGCCTTGCGATACGACGATATTGGTGAGTTGCTCCATGCCGCCCTCCACAACGCGCGCCTGCTCTCCCCAGGCGGCCATACTTGCGCTCCTGCCGGGGTCATCCGCACGATTCAGGGTGATTGATTATAAGGTCCGCACCATTATAGGCCCTGGAAGCGTTACGCGCTACGTCTGGCGTGACCTTCGACTGGTTCCGCCACGGATGATCTCCTCATGTGGCGCTGGTTGCCGCTACGCGCCACCCTGCAGCACACGCGCCCGCTGCGATTCGATGACCAGCGGCAGGTATTCCTGGTGCCGCCGGATGTATTGCACGACATACGGGCAGAGCGGAACAACCTCAAGCCCGTCGGCGCGCGCGTCTTCGAGCGCGGTGCGCGCCAGCATGCCCGCGATGCCTCGGCCCTCCAACGGGGGCGGCACTTCGGTATGAACCAAGGTGATGCGATTGCCCCGGCGCTTGTAGATCAGAATGGCGGTGTGTCCCTCCGCGTGTACCTCGTAGCGCTCCGTGGCCTTGTTATCGATCACTTCATAGGATGCGTGCTCGCTGCTCATTTCAGGCTCCTTGCTATGATGTGGACTGGTGCTGGCGCTGATATAGCATCAGACTACTCCGCCTGGAATCCATTGGACGTATGGCTGCCATCGCAGAACGGTTTCCGGTGTGACTGGCCACAGCGGCAGAGCGCCATGCGGTTGTCTTCGCGAAGCACCGTGCCATCCGCCGCCATGATGCGCACCAGGCCGCGCACATACAGCGGGCCGTTGGGCTGCGGTGCTACCGTGACCTCCTCGGCGGCCTCCTCTTGCGCTCCGCTGTCGAGGCGCTCGAAGTGCAGGGCGCCGCTCGGACAGCGTGTGATGACCCGCGCGATCTCATCGGCTGTTGCTGCGCTCACCTGTATCCAGGGTCGCTCGGATGGCCGAAAGACGGCGGGAAGCCCCTCCACGCAGCGATGTGAGTTGATACAGACGTCCGGATCCCAGGAGACCGCGATCTGCTCCGTGCGGTAGACACGCCGCCGATTCGGGTGCTGTGGTAGTTTCGGTTGCGGGGATGGTCCAGATGATGTATTCACACGGATGCTCCTTCCGAATCTCCTTCTCATGAAGGCGCTCGCCACTGATGGTGCTGGCAATGACAGCAATGATGACAATCGTGGCTGCTTCCAGGTACAGCCCGCGCAGGGGACTCCCCACTTGATTTCTGAGGAGTTGAGTTCCCATGTTGCTCATATTGTACTTTGCGCGCCGCGATGTGCGTTGGCATGTCTCGGTGCGCACGAGGAGTAGCCTGTACCTCGTAGCCGGTGAGCGCGACGAGAAGGCGTCTCGCTGGATACTCCGGAACCTCTCCGCACGTCATAATATCCATACCATGCCATCGCATTCTCGCTTCTCTATAGTGTGATGACGACGCGCCGCTGGCTTGAATATTGCATGAGAAGATTGCAGGCTGGCCACTCTAAGGCAATGTCGAATAATCCGGGCAATGCGTGTGAGAATGCGGGTGAGAGGGGCGCCTGCCTGCGTGATATGCTGAATTGGCTGATCACAAACATTTCGGTCAAGCTAATTCGTCAGATTAGCCAGAAAGGCCCGCCTTTATTGGCATGAAGCTTAGCCGTTGTACGATATCATGGGCATCGGCACATATTCGTTAGAAGATGAGCTTACAGCCGGAATAATCAGGCTGTGAGTGCTGTCTGGGCGGCCTGTAATCGTCACGCGGGCACGAACTTTGGGGAGGGGAAGGGCGCCAGAGAATGGATGATCAGCGCGCACCGCAGAGAACACGGCAGCTTGCGCCCAGTAGGCCAGCTTCAAGCAGCGAGCCTAACGAACCTCGTATGCGTTCGCCACGCTCATCATCGTCCTATGAGGACAACGGCCATCCCCCCGGCGGTGGCACTGGTCGGCGCGGCCCTCATGGCTCTCGTGGCCGCAACACATGGGACAATTGGAACAACAATTGGCGTGAGTTTGGTGATCGCGTGCGCGAGTTCACCGGGCAGATGCCGCTCGTGGGGCGCGTTACAGGGTACAGGCGACGGCCACGCCGCATTGATGACGAGCGGAGCGCGTGGGAGTCCCCGGGGTTCGACGAGAGCAGGGAAGCGCCCAGAGATGTACCAGATCGTTATGCGGGCGGCTTCGATGAAGGCGTGCGCGAAGATCCGGGGGTGGCCGAGCCTCCTGGCTATCCAGGCGACGCGGGCGAGAGCTCACGGAGCCGGAATAAGCGCGTTCCTCTGCGCCAGCGCAGTTTCTCGATCAGGCTGGTGATGGTGCTGGCGCTGCTCAGTGTTGTCATTGGCTTCTGCTTCACGCAAGGCACGCTGTATCTGGTGGATACGGCGTCGGCAGCAGCCGATGCCAGGGCGCAGGTGAACGCGATAGAAGCCATTGCCAAAAGCGGCAATGTCACCGATACCGAGCATCTGACGGAAATACAGACGCGGCTAGTTGCGCTCAATGGCGATCTGGTGCGCCTGCAGGGTGCGATACCCGGACCGATTGGCGGCACGGCCACAGGCAAGAGTCTCGATCACACGCTCACGATGGCACTCAAGCTCGTGAATGCGGGCCGCTATGGCGTGGACGCGGCATTGATTCTGGTGCCACATCTGAAGGGCGCGCTGAAGAACGTCGGCTCTTCGAGCGCGTCGCCAACCGCCAACGCGACCGCATCCACCACAGCTACCGCGACGGCCACGCCAGCGGCTCCCCCAGGCGGGTTGACGATGGAGCAGGTGACGCGTGCCCAGCAGGACATCGCGATAGCGAGCATGCTTGTCCAGCAGGGGCTGGCCGAACGCCAGTATGTCAATGAGAACACCCTCTCCAGCGTCGGCCTGGGCAGTGTCGTCTCGATTCTGCATAAGATGGATGACCTGGCGCCCAAGTTGCCCAAGTATTTTGACTATGCCAGCAGGGTCACGGCGGCGCTTCCCGATCTTCTCGGAGTCACCAAGCCGGCGCATTTCCTGCTCTTCAATATGGATAGCGATGAGATGCGCTCGACGGGCGGATTCATGGGCAACTACGCCCTGATTACGGTGCAGGGGGGCCAGATCATTGGTGGTGTCCATCTGAGCGACACCTTCCGGTTCGACTGTCCCGGCGGAACAAGTCGCTGCGCCGCGGCTGGCCCCCCCATCCCCGACCAATATGCTTGGATGAATGCGTTTCCGGATTCCTTCCGCATGCGCGACGCCAATATTTCGCCCGACTTTCCCACCTCAGCGAAGCTGGTTATGCAGAAATATGAGGAGGATCTGAAGTTTCAGGGGAAGAGCACGGTGCCGATCGATGGCGTCATTATGATTACGCCGGAGATCATCAAAGATATTCTGAGGGTGACAGGTTCGCTCACGGTAGACGCTCTCGACCAGCACGTAACCGTGAGCGAGGCGAATCTCCAGGATGTCATTCACTACTTTCACATCATCAACAGTGGCAATAATACATCCGTCAATGGCAACAGCGCGAGGAAGCTCCTTGATGCGCAGCTCGGTAGCGCGCTGCTCCACCAGGTGGGAACCCTGAGCGCGGGAAAACAGGCAGCGCTGATGAAGTCTATTCTGGCGGGCTTTAGCACGAAAGACGTGCAGGTGTATTTCAACGACACGCGGCTTGAATCGCTGCTGACCGAGTTGCATGTAGACTCCACGATTCCGATGCCACCCGGCAAAGATGGGCTGATGGTGACGGATGTCGATACTGGCGCCACCTACTACAGCGGCGATTTGAAGGAGAAGGTTGTCGATACGATTACCTTCGACAAGAACGGCAATGCGATCCACGATATGACCATTACCTATGATTTTCCGCTCGTGCAGCACAAGTACACACCTGTCTACCAGATGGGCAATGGAGATCCGATCAACTGGTACACCGGCGTCACGCGCGTGATTGTTCCGGATGGCTCGGAGGCGTCGCCTGACTACACGACGGGCACCTGGCTTCCGGCGGGAAAGAGCGCTCTGCAGATCGAGCAGTGTGTCACGTCATTTACCCCGCCCTGTGTTGTATTTCCCGCGCCAGAAGCTGACCATGTCGTCTGGGCGGCGCGCATCAACAATTGGATCGTGGGCAGCGATAGCATCATCTTCAAATTGAAGTGGATAACGCCCAACGTGCTGCAATCAGCGGGTGACAAGACGACCTATACCTTGCAGTTGTATAAGCAGGCCGGCAGCCATATCGCATACGACATCAAGATCATGCCGCCGAGCAAGAGCCAGATTGCGCAGCCGCTGACGAACCCGCTCAAGACGCCCGCTCAGGCACAGGCCGGAAGTGGCGCTGAGTTTACAAGCCCTTCGCTCACCAAAGATACCGTGCTCACGGTGACGTTTACTGGAAGTTGAGCGTGCCAGCTACGAGACGGATGTGACCTGTGAGCGGCGGATTTGGGAGCAAAGGCGAAGCGCGACCATGAGCGGTGGTCGCATGGCACGTGAGCGACAACGTCTGGACGACACCGGCGGAGCGGAGGAGTATTTGTGCGGATTCTCGTGACTGGAGCCGCTGGATTTATTGGCTCTCATCTGGCGGAGCGCCTGGCTGCCGATGGCCATGACGTGGTGGGTCTGGATTGCATCACCGACTACTATTCGCCCGCGCTCAAACAGGCGAACGCGCGCGTACTCCTGGCGCGGGGCGTCGAGATGCTGTCGCTGGACCTCGCGGCTGATGAGCTACGCGCGGCGGTGGAGCGCGTCGAGGTGATCTATCATCTCGCGGCGCAGCCTGGTCTCTCACCCTTGCCGTTTAGCACCTACGAGCGTAACAACATCATCGCCACCGAACGGCTGCTGGCGGAGGCGCAGAAGAGCGATTCGCTCCGCTTCTTCGCCAATATCGCGACATCCTCGATTTATGGCAAAGACGCCACCCGCGACGAAGATGCCGCGCCGCGCCCGGCATCATGGTATGGCGTGACCAAGCTCGCGGCGGAGCAACTGGTTCTGGCGGCCCAGCGCGATACCGGGTTCCCGGCATGCTCGTTCCGCCTCTTCTCGGTGTATGGTCCCCGCGAGCGTCCGGACAAGCTCTATCCCAGGCTGATCCACAGCATCCTGGCCGATGAGCCCTTCTCGCTCTTTGCCGGCAGCGAACAGCACCTGCGCAGCTACACCTACGTTGGCGATATCGTCGAGGGGCTGCTCGCGCCGCTCACGCACGCGGACCGTTGCCTGGGCGAAATCTTCAACCTTGGCATAGACACGGCCATCACCACAGGCGAGGGCATTCGCATCGTCGAGCGGATCATTGGACGGCCAGCGCGCATCGAGCGGCGGCCACCACGCCCCGGCGACCAGACGCGCACACAGGCCAATATCACCAAGGCGCGCGACATCCTCGGCTACCGGCCTGCTACCCGGCCTGAGGTGGGGCTGGCGGACGAGGTGCGCTGGTATCGCGATGAAATCTTCGGGCGGCGGGAAGCGCGCTGAGCGTTACGACGAGTCATCCGGTGTTACCCGATGTTACCGGCTGGCCAGTTGTGCGAAGAGCGCCTCATACTGGTGGGTCACGGCATCCCAGCTATAGACGGTGGAAGCGCGATGCGCGGCCCGCTTGCGATACTCCGCGACCAGCGCGGGATTCGACAGCGCCTGGCCCATGACGCGGGCCAGATCGCTCGCGCCCTTCGTTCCAGAGTAGGGCAGCGCGGCATCTCCTACCGTCTCCATATTCGCGGCCATGTCGTTCACGATGACGCAGTTGCCAAAGGCCATCGCCTCTAGCAGCGCGGGATGCGTTCCCCCCACCCCGCTGGCGAAGGCGTAGATGCGCGCATTCGAGCCAAGCTCGTGGTAGCCATCGCCAAAGACATAGCCCGCGAAGACCACTCCCGGCCCGGCTTTCTCCTTCAGATCCGCCTTATAGTCGCTGCTATAGGGCGCGTCACCGACGAGACAAAGCTGTAGGCCGGTGGCCGGACCTCCTAGCTGCTGATATGCCGCGATCACGTCGTGCGCATTGTTCTCAGGGACGAGCCGCCCGACCCAGAGGATGTAGCGATCTGGCGCCAGACCCAGTTTCTTCAGCGTCTCACCGGGGGGCAGATGAGGTACGTCCGAGCCATACGGCAGAAAGATCGAAGGCTGGTGGAACTTGTCCTGGTAATATCTTTCGACCACATGCGAATCGGAGACGATGCAACTGGCGAACCATGTCGAGAGCCGCTCAGAAAGCTGCAGATACCGCTTGGCGAATCCGCCCCATTTGTCGCGTTCCCAGTCCGCACCGTCCACATTGATAGCGGTGGGCGTACCAGTCAGCCGGGGGATGCCAGAGAGTGGCCCATTGCCCACACCGCAGATATAGACGATATCGTAGCGGTGGAAAAGCCCGTGGACCATCGAGATCGCGGTATGCACAATCGTGTCGAGATGCTTGCTGGCAATCGTCGGCAGTTTGACCAGCCGCACGCCCTTGTATGTCTTTTCCGGCCAGGTGATGTGATGCGCGCGGCAATAGACCGTCACCTGGTGTCCCCGCGCAACCAGGCGAACCGAGAGTTGCTCGACACACGTCTCGAAGCCGCTATAACTGGCGGGAATCCCACGCGAGCCCATCATCGCGATGCGCAACGGCCGCACCTGCCGTCTCGCCCGTATCATCCCGGCGGTCTTTGTGCGCGGAGACGTCGCCTCGTCGCCGGGTCGCCGCGATGGCTCGGCCACGAGCGCGGCATCGGCCCGCCGGAGCGGCTTGCGCTGGACCGCACGCATGCGCACGAGCGTATTGTCGTCGAGCAGCCATTCGGCGCGGGCGAGAACGGGCGTATGATCGGTCTCTGCGTCGTCTTGCGTCTCGGCGACCATGTCAATGGCGGCGGATTCTGACTCGTGGTTACTTCTTCTGGTCGCTCCTGGGCGCCAGCGAGTCTGCCGGATATTCTCGATGACCACCCAGACGAATAAGAGCGCCACCCCGGCGATCAGACCCGCCAGGGCGTAGACATCATTGCCGCGAATCGTGAGCGGGCCAATGGACCAGCTCAGAGTAGCCGAAACGCTCAAAAGAACATCGGAAGCTGGCATTGTGCGAAACGCTCCTTGCGGAAATGAGATGACTCGATAAGTTCACGTTGAAGCAGATGATCGTCTGTTTGGAATATTGTAGCGCCTGAAGGAGCATCCAGTGGGTTTCGTCCAATTCTCCCGGCAGGTATATCCCTCGCATGTCGAGATTGTCTGCCGGGATCAGCGCGCCTGATCATTATAGTGATTCCGCGTGATGCTGGCATCATCCAGCCGACTTTATTGCTAGCGCGGCAGCAGGGCAGCGCCTGGAGCGATTGCGATTGCCAGCATCATTTCTCCTGCTCGATAGCTTATGAGTGGCCACTTCAGGTACAATGTCTCCGGCTTCTTGGGCAGAGGTCGAGCGGGATGATGTCGCCATTCCGGCACATAGCGCAGCAGGTTGAGCATGAGCATCTATGAGAACGCGTACGAGCAAAACCCCCAGGCCGCACCAAGGCGACAGGTCGTTGATGTCTCCATTGTGCTTCTGAACTGGAACAGCGCGCCACTGGTGGCGGACTGCGTCCATTCGATCGAGCAATCGGGGACGCGCTGCTCCTATGAAATCATTATCGCCGATAACAACTCGACCGATGGCAGCCAGCACGTGCTGCGTACGCTCGAAGCAACCCATCCCGCGATTCGGTGTGTCATGAATCGCGAGAACCGCGGATTCGGCGTCGGCAACAATCAGGCGATTCCGTATTGTACAGGCCGCTATGTCCTCTTCCTGAATGCCGATACCCAGGTGCTCGAACCGCTCGACGATCTCATTCGCGCCGCCGACGCTCTGGGCGATCGCTGCGGAGCGCTGGGGGGGAGAGTGCTGAATCGCGACCACACGCTCCAGTATTCGTGCCGCGACACGTTCACGCTCCCGGTGTTGCTCGCCAGCCATACCCTGGCCTTTCTGGGCATCCAGCCGCGCAGCGTACGCCGCCAGCAGTTGCAGGACTGGGATCACAGCACGCCGCGCGATGTCGCTACGCTCTCCGGCTGCTATCTGCTCATTCCGCGCCACGTGCTGGCGGAGATTGGCGGATTCGATCCACGGATTTTTCTGTATTTCGAGGATACCGATCTGTGCTATCGCATTCGTCAGGCGGGCTATACGGTGCGCTATGTTCCCGTCTCCACCATCGTCCATTTCGAGGGCGGGTCCAGCCGGCAGAACCAGTTGAGCCCGCGCGGTCTTGGGGCCAGCGTCAATAGCGCGCGCTATTTCACCCGGCGCTACCTTGGGCCGGTCCAGGCGGCAGTGCTCACCCTGACGATCCTGCTGACATACGTTGGCATGATGGTTGCTCTGGCGCCAGTCGCGGCGCTCGTCCCACAGGCGCGCATCCGCCGGAAAGCGCAAGCGCGTGTAGTTCTGCTCTGGCGCGTCATCGGCATTATGCTGCGTGGTCCCGCACCGTGGCGTGCACGCACCGTCTGACGGAGAGATATGCCGTCGCCGCACGCTTGCTCTCGCATGCGATGTGTCCAACCATTTAGGGGGGCGTTCTTGCGCGCCTGGAATCAAGCCATTACCATGAAGGTCTATGGCTTCATCGTGCGCTGGCTGTGAGGATGAGACCGGATGGTATGCGTCGTTCAGCCCTCTCAGGCGCAGGTATCTCACTGTGCCGGACCTCACTCCCCGCATCTGGATCAGTCTATCCGGGCGCGCACCAGCGTATGCATGAAGCGGTTTGCCCGAAGCCAGCGCTGCGCATGACCATGCTCAAATACATGGTAAAGGCACGAGGATACTAATGAATCTGAAGAGACCTGCGCGAGTCCTGTTTCTGCACCCGAGCAATGAGCTATATGGCGCCGATACATCGTTGCTCTATCTGCTGCGGGGGCTTGACCGCACGCGATTTGAGCCATTTGTCATCCTGGCGAATGACCTCGAATATAGCGGCCTGCTCAGCAAGGAGCTCACCGCGTCGGGAATACGCGTCGCCTCGCTGCCAATAGCCGTAGCGCGGCGCAAGTATCTCTCGCCCCTCGGTATGCCCGCTTTCCTGGGACGTGTGCGCAGCTCGGTACGTATGGTGAGCAAGATCATCGAGGAAGAATCTATCGATGTCGTCCATACAAATACTCTGGCTGTCTGGACGGGCGCTCTGGCGGCCAAGCGAACGGGTCGCCCGCACGTATGGCACATTCGCGAGTCACTGGAGAATCCCAAGCAACTGGTGATGCTCATGCAGCGCTTTGTGCCCTCATACTCCGTGCGCGTGGTCGGGGTGAGCAAGGCGGTCCTGGAGAATATCCTCATCACGCCCGAAGCGCGGGCCAAGGGTGTGGTTATTTACAACGGCAAGGACCCGCAGACGTGGATGTATGCCACGGGGCGCGACAAAGTCCGGCAGGAGCTCGGCATCGGCAGCGGCGATTTGGCCGTGGGGATGGTCTCGCGCGTCTCGGCGATGAAGGCGCCTGATCTATGCGTGCGCGCCGTCTCGCGCTTGATGACCTCCTACCCGCATCTGCATTGTTTCATCGCTGGCGGACCGGTCCCCGGCCAGACCGAGCCGCTGAATGAGCTGCACCAGTTGATCGCCGCGTCGCCCGCGCCTCAGCGCTTCCACTTGCTGGGCGAGCGCCGGGATGCGCCCGACTTGATGGCGGCGATGGACATCCTCGCGGCTCCCTCGCGCTATGGTGAAGGCGCCAGTCTGACCATTATCCAGGGCATGTTTGCCGGAAAACCCGTTGTCGCCACCGATGTCGGCGGCAATAAAGAACTCGTGCAACATGGCCAGACAGGCTTTATCGTGCCCAGTGAAGATGTCGATGCGCTGACCCAGCGAATGGACACGTTGATACGAGATGAGCGGATGCGCGCGGAGATGGGCCGGGCAGGGCAGCATTACGCCTTGACGCACTTTACCATTGACCGCACTATCTCGGAATTCAATGAACTGCTCTGGGGTGTCTACTCCGGTGCCGGGATACGTGCCTAGGCTGGTATCGTATAAACGTGCGGAGGGTACGGGCCGTCATCGAGTACGCCGGGCCACGTGGGTTGCTTGTCTCGCGTGCCGTGCGGAACCACCATCGGGCGTGACGACGGTCTGGAGAGGTCGTCGCACAACTCATTACGATATTTCGGCACGATCACGAGAGCGATAGAGGATATTGAGGTGCAGGCATGAGGCAAGCAGGAGAGCCACGCGACAGCATGTCGGCCTCCACAACGCGCCGGTCAATGGTATCGGGCCAGCTTTCAGGGGCAGACATCGCGTTGGGCTTTCCCGCGACAGGCTTAACCATCCGGGATAGCGGCGCAATCCAAAAGGCACGCAATCTGACGCACGCAGCAACCATCCGTCTCGGCGGACGGCTGATCAACATCGTTGCCAGTATGACCGCTTTGGGCGTGAAGCGCCCGGCACACGTGCAGGCGCCGAACGCTGTAGTCCAGTCTGATCAGCCATCCGCGCAGCTCCCGGCTATCCACGCTCGCCGCGGCCGCGCGCGCACCTGGGAAGACGGCACGGATACGAAAGCGGTGCTCCCGGACGATCTGCGCGAGCCACCCCAGCGGACCAAGAGGCGCCAGGTGGCCGCTTTCTTCGGGGGAGTCGTGGCGCTGGCGGTGATCGTGGCAGCTTGCGTCGCGTTCCTGCCAGCGGGCGTCGAGATTGCCGCTCTGCTCGTGTTCGCGGCGATCGTGTGGCTGGTAGCCATATGGCCTCGCCTGGCCCTGTTCGTCTTTGTATTGCTGCTTCCGCTACATAACTTCCTGATGGCGGTGCTCTACCACGCGACTGGCGATGCTACCTTCATCAAGGTCATCCAGCCGTGGAAAGAGGTTGTGCTGGCTGTTGCCCTGCTGCGCGTGGGTATCCCTGCTCTGCTCGCGTGGATGCGCACACGACGCCTGCGCCTGGTGATGCTGGACGTGCTGGTGCTGCTGTTCGCTGGCATCTGCCTGGTGAGCGTGGCCATTCCCAGCGATGCGGTATCGCTCGCTGGCCGGATGCTCGGGTTCCGCCAGTTGGCGCTACCCTTCGCGGTCTATTTTCTGGGGCGGCTCGCGGTGCCTACCCGCCGCGAATTACGCTGGCTGGTTGGCCTGTTCGCGGCGATTGCTCTCCTCAACGCCGTTGGAGCCATCGGTGAGCGTCTGTTCTGGGGCGGCAATCTCTTTGCGGCGATTGATTTCGGCGGGTACAATGCCGCCTTCTTCGGTTTCACGTCCGCGAATAATCTCCCCTATAACATGGGAACGACCTTCTTTACCGGCACGCCAAGCTGGCTGCCACGGGCAGGCTCGTTCGTCATGAATCCGCTTGACCTTGCGACGCTGATGACGATTTCCCTGCCGATTGTCCTGGCGGCGCTCCCGTTCTTCACGGCGTATTGGCGCTGGCTGGGACGTGTGCTGCTCAGCGCGGCGGCGCTCCTGGGAAGTGTGGGGATCTACCTGGCGTTCAGCCGCACCAATATGGTGGTCTTCCTGCTTGAGATCGTGCTGCTGGTACTGCTCATTGGCATCCGTCGTCAATGGGCGGGCGCGCTGCTGGTCGGACTCGGCTATCTCATCGGCGCGTCGTTGTTTCAGCAGACAGCCATCTATGTATCGGGCGGCCGAGATCCGGGGGAGCGCATAGCACGAGGGATTCAGGGGATGCTGCCCTCAGGAAGCTATACCGTTCTCGATGTGGTCGTTCCGACCATCACACTCATCGCGATGGCGGGTGTCGTGGCCGCGATCATCGGCCTTATTCGGGCAATGCGAGAGCACCGGCGTCGTTCGCTGGCAGCATATAGCGTGGCGGGCGCGCTGGCGATTGCGGTCGTAGCGGCCTGCCTGCTGGCGCCGCCTCTGGTCGAGGCAAACAAGACCGGGATTCTCGCGCCGCTGGTAGGAGGTATAACGCCGATTACGAACGCGGCGAGCAGCGACAATACCTCGACGCTGGGCCATCTGGAGTCCTACCTGGTGATGGTGCCGTTCATTATCCACCATCCGCTCGGGTATGGCATCGGTAGCGCGGGATTTGTCGGCGTCAGGCAGGGTACGGGATTGGGAACGGAAAGCGCGTACCTGCCCGTCGGAGCGCAGCTTGGGTTCCTGGGATTGTTCCTCTACGTGGCCATCTTCCTGACGATACTCTTCGCACTCTGGAAAGTCAGTCGCGCCCGGCTCGACCGCCTGACACGCGCGGTCTTCGTGGGAGCGCTCGCCGCATGGGTCTTCATGCTGATCGACGGCGTCCTCACCGAAGTCACGCTGAATTTCTTTGCGTTCTATGTCATGCTGTGGCTTACGGGTTCTGCTGTCAGCCTCACCCGATGGGCAAGAGTCACCTGGGACGACACCCATCAGCGCTATCAGGCGGTGCGGCCTCTGCGGGTCGCGATGGATGTGCAGTGCCTCTATACCGCTCGTACCGGCGTGCGCACGTATGTGACGAAGCTGCTGGAAGAGTTCGCGTGGGCCGATTTGCCACACACGGTAGTCCCGATTTCCGGCCCCAAAGGGCTGCCGCGCACGAATGTCGTGTTTCGCATGATTGATCAGGTGCTCAATCTGCTCTGGCTGCATCTGTTGCTGCCGCTGCGTCTCTTGCTGGGGGGCTACGATGTGCTGTTTAGTCCCGAGTATCTGACCCCGGTATGGTGCCCCGTGCCCAATGCCGTGACCTTTCACGACTCGGCGTTCTTGCGCCGCCCGAAAGACTACAACCGGCTCTGGCAACTCGTCTTCCGCAACGTGAATCTTCCGGCGATTCGGCGGGCAGACGCGATCATCGTGCCCTCGCGCTTCGCCATGAACGAGGCGGTTCATTACGCGAAGTTCTCGCCCGATAAGGTCTGCGTGACCCACCTGGGTGGCCCGCAACCCGGGAGCATGCATGTCAGCGACGAGGCCGCCAGTGGATTCCTGGAACGTTTCGGTTTGGAGCGTGGGTCGTATTTCGTGCATGTGGGCGTGCTGGAGCGGCGGAAGAACCTGCCGATGCTCATTGAAGCCTTCCATGAGTTGACGTTGCGGGGCCTTGCGGAGTCGTTCAAGCTGGTGCTGGCGGGGCAGCCCGGCCCACGCCCTGACCTGAACGACGCTCCGAATATTCGGGCTACCGTCGAGCGCCTCGGACTACAGGATCGAGTCATACTGCCGGGGTATCTGTCGGATGACGACGTACACGCGCTGCTGATCAATGCGTTTGCGTACGTGTTGCCATCCAAGTCCGAAGGGTTTGGCATTCCCGTTCTGGAAGCGTTCGCGGCTGGTATTCCAGTCGTCTGTTCGACCGCCGGAGCACTGCCCGAGGTCTCCGGTGATGCCGCGCTGCACTTCGATCCCGAGAATGGCGCTCAACTCGTAGAGTGCCTGGTCCGGCTTGGCAGCGACCCTGCCTTGCAGCGGGATCTGGTGAAGGCGGGAACGGAGCGAGCGCGGATGTTCACCTGGGAGCAGACGGCGCGGGAGACACTGGCGGCATTCGAGGCCGCGGTGCTACATGCTTCCGCGCCCGCAGTGGGAGTGCCACCACTCTCCATAGAATCGGGCGAGATGCGCCCATGATACACTGCGAGCAAGGCGTGATAACGCGTGGGGGAATGCGTGACGAGAGGTCCGTGCAGCTCTGCTCTGGAAGGGTCGTAGGTCATGCGTAAACTGATTATCTTCTTCGTGCGCAAAGTCAAGCGTGATCCCAAGTACATGCTGGATCCCGCGATGCCAACGAGCGCGATCATCGCGATGCTGGCCAACACGCTTAGCAAAGCGCTTCGCGGCAGCAGGCGGCGCATCGGATTCAAGCGGGCCAAGGGCATTACCTTCATCGGCAAGCATGTGACACTGCACAACAAGCGTTATATCAGTGTTGGGCGCAATTTCATTGCCGATGACTTCAGCGAGATCGAAGGATTGTCCAAGCACGGGATTACCTTCGGCGACCGTGTCACGGTGGGGCGTTTCGCCATTATTCGCGGATCGCGCCAATACGGCGGGGCGGAGCTCGGAGAAGGGCTGCTGGTCGGCAATAATTCGAACATTGGCCCCTATTGCTATATCGGATGCTCGGGCGGCATCCGTCTCGGCAACAACGTCATGATGGCGCCGCGCGTCAGCCTCTTTGCCGAGAATCACAACTTTGACGATGTATCGCAGACCCTGAAAGCACAAGGGGTCAGCCGGTCGCCCATTATCATCGAGGATGACTGCTGGATCGCCTCACATTCGGTAATT
Source organism: Ktedonobacterales bacterium (assembly GCA_036378295.1). GTDB lineage: Bacteria > Chloroflexota > Ktedonobacteria > Ktedonobacterales > JADMIN01 > DAHUXT01. The sequence continues at coordinate 3,338 of DASUWS010000185.1, read as the reverse complement.
CTTGCCGGAGTGACCATTGGGCATGGGAGCGTTGTCGCCGCTGGCAGCGTCGTCACCAAGAGCATGCCGCCGTATTCCATCATCGCCGGAGTGCCCGCGCGCGTCATCAAAACACGGGCGCCGGGCGGCTCCGCCGGGGCGGACGCTCTCCCGTATCAGCAAGCCTCCCCCGGACTCCCAGGCTGATACCGCGCGGTGAGGCGGGCGAGGCGGTAGTACATTCTTCATACAGGTATCTCGCATCGCATGCACGCTGAATTATACTGGGGCGTGGTTGACGCCTCGCCGGGAGTCACGATGTTCATCAGAACGATTCACGTTGGAGTCAACGTCTGAATAACGGATGTTGCTGGTCGCGCAGTGACAGGTACGATGGCGGGTAATTTCAGGAGAAAAGCTGTGCCTTTTGGAAATATCGATGGGGTCGTTCTTCAGCCACTTGCGCGCCATGCGGATGATCGTGGCTACTTCGAGGAGTTGATTCGCGTGACGGATGGCTTCTTCCAGGAGGGATTCGGCCAACTCAGTCACTCGAAGATGTATCCCGATGTGGTCAAAGCGTGGCACATCCACAAGACCCAGATCGACTGGTGGTATGTCGCGTTCGGGCGGCTGCGCGTCGCCTTGCACGATCTGCGCGAAGGCTCACCGACGCGTGGCGTCACCCAGGAGATTGCTCTCGGCGATGACCTGCCGCCAGCCGTCTTGAAGATTCCCGCTGGCGTTGCCCACGGCTGCCGGGTGATCGGCGATACGCCTGCCCACCTCTTCTACGTCACCTCCTGCACCTATAACCCCGACGAGGAGGGGCGTATTCCCTACGATGACCCTGAAATCGGCTACGACTGGCTGGGCCGTCCGCCGATCAAATGAGCGTGAGACGAACGACCACATGCGCGCCATGTGCGCGAAGCACTGCTCCCTGGTGTGGCAGTAGCAGGCAGGCGTAGCAGCGGGTGGAAGAGAGCAGAGCGAGGATGCGAGGATGAAAGGTCTGATCCTGAGTGGTGGTAAGGGAACGCGCCTGCGTCCGCTCACCTATACGCGTGCCAAACAGTTGCTTCCACTCGCGAATAAACCCGTCCTGTTCTACGCGATTGAAGCGTTGATCGAGGCTGGTATTCGCGAGATTGGCATTATCGTCGGCGATACATTTGCCGAGATCGAGACGGCTGTACGCGAGGCGCAGCCTATGTGGGGCGATGAGGTGCAAATCACCTTCATCCATCAGGAAGCGCCGCTCGGACTGGCGCACGCCGTGAAGACCGCGCAGCCGTTTCTCCAGGACGACCGCTTCGTCATGTTCCTTGGCGACAATCTGATCGGCGAATCGCTGGCCGAGCGTGTGCGTGACTTCGACGCGCCCGACTGCCCCTACACCTGCCACATTCTCTTGACCGAGGTGGAGGACCCGAGCCAGTTTGGCATCGCTGAGCTGGAACCCGAGATGGCGCCCGCTCCCGTTGCCGTGGGTGGAGATGCCAGCGGCCCAGCGAGTGTTACGGCCCTGCCGCTGCGTGTTCGCAGGCTGATCGAGAAGCCCGCGCAGCCGCCGAGCAACCTCGCGCTGGTGGGTATCTACTTCTTCGATTCGACCATCTTTACCGCCGCCGACGCCATCCAGCCCTCGGCACGCGGCGAGTTGGAGATCACAGACGCCATCCAATGGCTGATCAATCAGGGCCACGATGTGCGCGCCCAGCGGCTGACCGGCTACTGGATCGATACGGGCAAGATGGCGGATATCCTCGATGCTAATCGCCAGGTCTTGCTCACGAAGACCGCCGCGATTGCGCCCAGCGCGCGCGTCTCGGAGAACTCATTGCTCACCGGGATGGTCGTCGTGGAGGATGGGGCGGTCATCGAGAATAGCGTCATTCGCGGTCCGGCCATCATCGGCGCGCGGACGACGGTGCGCAATGCCTATGTCGGACCGTTCACGTCGGTATACCACGACGCGGTCATCGAGGCGTGTGAAATCGAGTTCAGCATCGTGCTCGAACACAGCATCATCAGCGATGTGCGTGGACGCATCGAAGAAAGCCTGATTGGGCGCTACGCCGAGGTGCATACCTCGCCCCACAAGCCACGCGGCCACAAGCTGATGCTGGGCGATCACAGCCGGGTGGGCATATTGCCCAGTTAAGGGGCTTGATTGGCCTGACTGATGGATCTGACTGACTGAATCAACAAGCTCTCAACACGCTGAGCGCCATCGAGCGGAAGGACGGTTTTTTTCGGATGCAGCGAACGATCTTTGTTACCGGCGGAGCCGGATTCATCGGGAGCGGTTTTGTCCGCTACGTGCTCGCGACCCAGCCGGATGCGCAGGTCGTCGTCTTCGATAAACTGACCTACGCGGGCAACCTTGAGAACCTGGCGTCAGTGAGCGACGATGCGCGATTCCGCTTCGTGCGTGGCGACATCTGCGACGCGGCTGCGGTGCGCGCGGCGATGCGCGGCTGCGACGCCGTGGTCAACTTCGCCGCCGAGACCCACGTTGACCGCTCGATTGTCGATCCCGGCGCATTCGTGAAGACCGATGTCGAGGGCACCTACACCTTGTTGGAAGTGGCGCGTGAGGTGGGTATCGAGCGATTCATCCAGATCAGCACGGATGAGGTCTATGGCAACGCCGAGGCTCCCGATGGCACAAGCCGCCCGTCGTTGGAAACCGACGCGCTCAAGCCGCTCTCGCCGTATGCCGCCAGCAAGGCCGGGGCTGACCGGCTGGCGTTTTCCTACTGGGCAACCTATGGCCTGCCGGTCGTCGTGACGCGCTGCTCGAATAACTACGGCCCCTACCAGTATCCAGAGAAACAGCTTCCGCTCTTCGTCACCAATGCGCTGGCGGATCGCGCGTTGCCCGTCTATGGCGATGGACGCAACACCCGCGACTGGATCTACGTGGATGATCATTGCTCCGCCCTGCTGGCGATTCTGGATGCGCCCGCCGAGAACGTCGTCGGCGAGGTCTTCAACATCGGCACGGATGAGGAGCGCAGCATCCTGCAGAATGCGCGCACGGTGCTCTCGACGCTGGGCAAGCCTGAAAGTCTGATCTCTTTCGTGCCGGATCGCCTTGGGCATGTGCGTCGCCACGCCGTCAACGCGGCCAAGCTCCGCGAGAAGCTCGGCTGGGCGCCACGCGTCACTTTTGAGGAGGGTATCGCCCAGACCATCGCGTGGTATCGTGACAATACCGAGTGGCTCGAACATCTGCTGGTCCAGCGTGATAGCTTCCTCGACCGCGCCTTGACGCTGGCCACGAACGAGCCATAAGGATACCGAGGACTTTCTATGACCACGCTCTGGATTACCGGCGCAGGCGGCGTTGT
>DASUWS010000184.1:0-13233 GCA_036378295.1 Ktedonobacterales bacterium | reverse complement strand
CGGAGCACGCGTCAAGCGCACGAAGCGGCTGCGTCCCATCGGAAGGGGACTGCATCCAACAACAGGAGGCATCTCATGGCTGGCTATCTTCGGCTGGAAGTGCTGCGCTCGCTACGTGATCCCAAGTACTTCATTCTGGCGGTGCTGGCGCCGATTGGCTTTTACCTGCTCTTCTCAACGCTCTTTGGCGGGGAGAGCACCGGCTCGGCAGGCATGACCGTACAGACGGCACTGATGGTTTCGATGAGTGTCTTCGGCGCGATGTGGGCAGTGTTGACGGCGACGGGGCCGCGCATCGCCCAGGACCGTACGGTGGGCTGGGCGCGCCAGGTGCGTCTGCTGCCGATTCGCACCGAACAAACGCTGGCCGCCCGGCTGATCGCGGCCATTATCCTGGCTGGTCCGGCGATTGTGCTGGTGATGGCGACGGCAGTGGTCGCCAAGGGTGTCACCCTCGATGACGCGTGGCGCTGGATCGTCCTGCTGGCGCTGCTCTGGCTCAGTGCGATTCCCGTTGCGATACTCGGCATTGCCATTGGCTTTGGCACTGGCCCTGAAGCCGCGTTTGGCGTGATGTACGCGCTCTACCTGGTGCTCGCGGCTCTCGGCGGTCTCTGGATGCCCCTCTCGATCATGCCCGCTGGCATGCAGACCGTCGGTAAGCTGCTGCCGTCTTACCGCGCCGCGTCTCTCGGCTGGCATCTGATCGCCGGCAAGCCACTTGACATCGCCGATGTGCTGATACTGGCCGCGTGGGCCGCCATCTTCACGCTGATCGCGCTGTTCTTCGCCAGCCGCCGCGCAAACGCGCGGTAAGCCCACGGAACCGGACCACGACCAGCAAGGACGCTCAACAACCGGGATTCGCCGCAGGTCTTCAGCCTGCGGCACGTTGCGCATTGCGATACCAACGCGCCTCCCCCTCTGGCGATGTCGCTATGCGCTATGCTACAATGCAGACAGATATGGCTTAGTCATTCGCCCAATTTCTGCGCATTGGATTAGGCCAATTTGTGGCAGTGGGGCAATCTGGCGCACATTGTTGTGCGCCGGGATAGCAGCAGGAGGATGTCTTCCGTGGATACCCAGACTGGTACGACGCGCGTTAAGCGCAACTTCCCCGAGATGCTCAAAGGCGGTGTCATCATGGACGTGGTGACGCCTGACCAGGCGAAGATCGCCGAAGACGCGGGAGCATCCGCTGTGATGGCGCTGGAGCGCGTGCCAGCGGATATCCGCGCGCAGGGCGGCGTCGCGCGCATGAGCGATCCTGAGCTGATCCTGCAGATCAAAGAAGCGGTCACGATTCCGGTGATGGCCAAGTGTCGCATCGGCCACTTCGTCGAGGCGGAGATTCTCCAGTCGCTCGGCGTGGACTGCATTGACGAGTCCGAGGTGTTGACGCCTGCCGACGAGGCCTATCACGTCAACAAGCACGATTTCGCCATTCCGTTCGTCTGCGGCGCGCGTGATCTCGGCGAGGCATTGCGGCGCATTGGCGAAGGCGCGGCGATGATTCGCAGCAAGGGCGAGGCTGGCACCGGCAACATCGTCGAGGCTGTACGCCACCTCCGCACGATCACCGACGGCATCCGCAAGCTGACGATCATGCCTGAAGAGGAGTTGATGACCGAAGCGAAGAACCTGGGTGCGCCGTATGAGCTGGTGCGCGAGGTGCGCGAGTTGAAGCGGCTGCCGGTCGTCCTCTTCTGCGCGGGCGGCATCGCGACCCCGGCTGACGCGGCGTTGGTGATGCGTCTTGGGTGCGATGGCGTCTTTGTCGGCTCGGGCATCTTCAAGTCTGATGATCCCGCCCGCCGCGCGAAGGCCATCGTCAAGGCGACGACCCACTTCGAGGATCCGGCGATTCTGGCCGAGGTCTCGCGTGGACTGGGCGAGCCCATGCGCGGCATCGAGCTGAAGACCCTCGCGGAGAGCCAGTTAATGGCCTCGCGCGGCTGGTAGGATAGACCGTTACACCACGGTACGGGAGAGGCTGTCACGCTTGCCGCAGGCGAAAACCCTGCGGCTAATCCCGGTTGTCGAGCACTTTTGGAGAGCGAGCAGATCGTTGAAATCTGCGAAGGCAGGTTTTATGGCCCACCGCAGGGAGGCCGTTCAGGCGCGGTTTTCGCCGCCAGCCGTCCGGCCCATTCGGGCTTGCCCGCTAGTCCTCCACACGTCGGGACGTCAGAACCGATGGCAAATGCTACCGAACCGCAACAGGCCTGTTCTGGCGGACTTTCCCAGCCAGCGGGGCGGGTCCGCAACATGGTACACTGAGTATGCGTATAGCGTTACAAGGAGGCTGGCCCGAAATATGCGCTGCTTCCTCTGCGCTATCAGGTTGAAATGAATGAGCGAGCGTCCGATGACACGAATTGGTATTCTGGCATTGCAGGGCGACTTTCGCGAGCATGCCCAGGCCGTTGAGCGCCTGGGGGCCGAGAGCCGTCTCGTGCGGTTGCCGCACGACCTGGAAGGCGTGGATGCGTTGATCTTGCCCGGTGGCGAGAGCACTGTGATGGGCAAGCTGATGGTGGCGTATGATGTAGTAGAGCCACTACGCAAGCTGCTCGCGCGGGGCATTCCTGCGTGGGGCACCTGCGCCGGGATGATTCTGCTCTCGCGTGAGACGGATAACGCGCTGGCCGGGCAGCCGCTGCTCGCCTCGATGGATATTCGCTCGCGGCGCAATGCCTTTGGCGCGCAGCGCGAGAGCTTCGAGACGATGCTTGATGTTCCGGCGCTCGGGCCAAAACCGTATCACGCGGTGTTCATTCGCGGACCAGTCGTCGAACAGGTAGGGGAGGGTGTCGAGGTGCTGGCGCGGATCGAGGCGCCAGAGCCGAATATCGTCGCGGTGCGTCAGAATCTTCTGTTGGCCACGGCGTTTCATCCGGAGGTGACGGAGGATCTGCGCTTTCACGAGTATTTCCTTGGAATGGTTCGGAGCGCTCAGGCGGCAGCGATCTAACGCGATCCAGCCAGTTGCCGGCGAGCAGTCCGTTCCGAGGTTCCGGTGGCTCTGCGTAGGCCAGCTCGCGGGAGTATGGCAAAGCGTTCAAGGGTCACATTGGGGGCGGCAGCAGGAATGATTCGTCCAGTGCTGTATGTGGATTTACCAGGCTTCGTCCGCGCGCTCGATCAGCGCGCACGGGCGCGGCAGGGTGAATACGCCAATTTCGTGGCTGCTCCTGAAATCGAAGAGGCGCACAGCGGCCTCGCTGCCCTCCTTCACGCCATCCTGCCTATTACTCCTGATGCGTTCACCTGGATTTGCGAGGACCACTGGCGCCTGCTTGGCCTTGCCCAGGCATGCAAGCGTCCCGGCGCCAGGGCGTGGGACCTGACCTATCTCGCCGCGCTGACCTCGCCAGGTGGCCAGCAACCCGTCGTCTCGCAGTATGAAGTACTCTTCGAGCTGCTGCAATACATGCTCAACGCCGCGATCCTCAAAGGAGTGCACCGCTTCTTCGCGCGGGTGGAGGACGACCGTCCGGAAATCGAAATCTTCGGCAAGCTGGGCTTCCAGCGATACGCGCGCGAGCTCACCTACTACCTGGAATCTCCCGCGCTAGGCGTTGAGCGGCTGGCCAATGCCTCGCACCGCGCCAGTCTGCACGTCTCTGGGAGGCCACTGTCGCTGCTTTCGCATTTCCATCCCATGCCACTGCCGGAAGAAGGACCTGATGAGATACGTCCGGACGTGGCGCTCCGTCGCTGGCATCGCCACGACGCCTGGGGCTTGCTCCGCCTCTATGATGCCTGCACGCCACGACGCGTGCAACTGGCCGAGGGGTTGACGAGCGAGGAACTGGTGCATACCCGCGCCGCAGGTGGTCGTACGTGGTTCGTACCGCTGCTTGAGCCCACGTCAATCGCCTTCGTGCATGACCGTGGCGTGCGCCTGGGTGGATGGCTGCGGCTGCGCTTTGGGCGCGGCTCCCAGCCTCACATGATCTCGATTCTCGCGCATCCTGACGATGCCGATGTCTCACCAGCGTTGCTCCGCTTTGGCCTGCGCGTGCTCGCCTTGGAGAAGCCACGTCCGGTGGTCTGCCAGGTACGTGAGTACGAATCGGCGGCCGTTGACGCATTACGCACCGCCGGATTCGAGCACTGGGGGTCGCACGCGCTGCTCGTCCGGCATCTGACGGAGCGGGCAGTGCGCGAGCAGATGGCTCCGGCATTGGAGTCGCGGGTTATCTATGGCGTCAAGGGGCTTGGGACGGCCCCCTCACGTCTCAGTGAAGGTGAAACATCGTACTATGCCAGAGAACACGATTGACGATCTCAACGCTCTGTTCGACGTGCTGCCGCCTAACCTTCGGGCGACCCTGGCGGCGTTGAAGGACAAAGAGCAGATTCTCGAGATTGTCATGGACCTCGGGCGGCTGCCCGAGGCACGATTCCCGGGACGTGAGGTGGTGTTGAGCAACGATCCCATCACGGCAGAGGATCTGGCTTACGTCGTTGATCATATTGGCCAGTTTGGAGGCGATAACCGGGCGGGGATCGAGCGGACGCTGCACCGGATCAGCGCGATCCGCAATCGGCGCGGCACGGTGGTGGGGCTAACCTGTCGCGTGGGCCGGGCAGTGCGCGGCACCGTCACCTTGATCCGCGATGTCATCGAGCAGGGCCAGTCGCTGCTGATCCTGGGCCGACCCGGGGTGGGCAAGACGACGCTCTTGCGCGAGGCGGCGCGGGTGCTGGCGGATGATTTGGGCAAGCGCGTGGTGGTGGTCGATACCTCCAATGAGATCGCGGGCGACGGCGATATCGCCCATCCGGGGATCGGGCGCGCCCGGCGGATGCAGGTGGCGCGGCCGGCGGAGCAGCATCAGGTGATGATCGAGGCGGTGGAGAACCACATGCCGGAGGTGATCATCATCGACGAGATTGGGACGGAGTTGGAGGCGGCGGCGGCGCGCACGATTGCCGAGCGGGGGGTGCAGCTGGTGGGGACGGCGCATGGGCGGACGCTGGACAATCTGGTGGTCAACCCGACGCTGGCGGATCTGGTGGGGGGGACGCAGACGGTGACGCTGGGGGATGAGGAGGCGCGGCGGCGCGGGACGCAGAAGACGGTGGTCGAGCGCAAAGCCCCCCCCACCTTCGATGTCCTCATCGAGCAGGAGCAGCGCAATCTGGTAGGGGTGCATCGCGATGTCGCCTCAGCCGTGGATGCCATCCTGCGAGGGGAATCGCCTCAGCGGGAGATGCGCGAGCGCCTGCCTGATGGCTCGCTGCGCACCTGGACGGAGCATGCGCCCCGTGCGGCACGCGCCGATGCCGTGGGGCTACCCCTGCGTGAAGCGCCTATGGCACGTGAAGATGTCACAGGCCAGCGTCGTTCGCGAAGCCCACTGGCGGGCGCTCCGCCGCGGACGCCCTGGTGGGAAGATCGCCGTAATGCGGGTGGGCGGCCACGCTCTCCCCGCGATACGGATACGGATACAGGCGTGGAGAGCAATCATGGTTCAGGTTGGCTTGATCCTGAACTGGCACGCTCCGCCGCGCTGTTCCAGGAGGAAGCGGACACTACTACACCAGCAGAGCAGGGAGTATTCCGCAAGCGGCGCATCTATCCCTTTGGGGTGAGCCGGGTCCGGCTGGAGCAAGCCATTCGCGAGATGGGGTTGCCAGCCGTTATCAGCCGGAGCGAGCAGGAAGCCGATGCATTGCTGGTCCTGAAGAATATGTATCGCAAGCAGCCTGATCGCGTCGACGCGGCTCGGCAATCAGGTGTTCCGGTCTACTTGCTGCGCTCGGCTGGTCTGGATAAGATCCGCGAGGCACTCCTTGATCTGTTCCAGACGGATCTGGCGCGTGCCGGGGCAACAGTGCGCCCGCCAGAAGCGTAATGTGAGGAATACTCTGGCGGGCGTCGCGCGCATGTCTGTTGGATTGATAGCTGGTGTGGGGCTCGCTACACCAGCAGTTGCCCCACTGCCTTGCAGACGGTGCGCGTGATGTTCCAGGCGCCATCATAGTCGTCTTGCTGCGCCGTATAGACTACGATGATATACGTTTCGTTGCCCGCGGTGACAATTCCAGACGTGTTGATGGCCCATAGACCATCAGGCGCGGGCACCCAGCCATCCTTCATGGCGACGGTAGCTCCTGGCGGCAGTGTCTCCCCCACGCCCATGCGCTGATCAGACTCGATATGGCTCATCAGGTTGAGCGCATACGAGCGATCCTGCGCGGTGAGAATCTTCCCTTGCTGCAGCATCGTCAGCAGCTGCGCTTGCCCAAGAGGCGGCAGGCTTGCCCATCCCCAGCCGTAGGGATTCTGAACGTAACCCGCTATGCCGATCCGCTGATAAAAGGCGGCCATGCCGGGACCACCTCCCAGGCGATCGAAGAGCAATTGGGCGGCATTGTTATCCGAATGTTCGATCATATTGATCATCTCGCTATTCTCGAAGTCGTTGGGGCCGCGCCCCTGCGACTCTAACCAGGAAAGATAGGAGACCATGATCGAAACTTTGGATGAGCTAGCCAGGATGAACGGTGTGTTCTCGTTGTAGGTATAATACTGGTTGCGCGTGACGTCGTAGACCACAGAGCCGACGTTCGTTCCAAAACCTGCCAGATACTTGGCAATGTCGGGTGAGAGCGCGTCGAATGATGCCCAGGCATCCGCACCTTTATCTGGCGCGGTCATCGTTACCATGCTTGCGGCTGTCCAGCCGCTGCCGCTCCGCTGAATCGACTTCCAGTCCGTTTCATACCACAGCATGCCATTGACCCACTCTGTCTGGCCACGGAGGGTCAGCGGAAAATTCTTGCCCAGATGAACGCTCGCATCGGTGCCTCCAGGCGTGCTGACAATAGCGGCGTTCCCGGTGAGCCAGGCATCTGCCGGCTTGGGCACGGTTGCCGCTGGCGGACCGAGTGTCTCCAGATAGTCGCGGCCCAGGGGCGCCATCGAGGCGACAGGCTGACCATCATCCCCATCCTGATCCAGATCCACTACCACGATAGCCAGCGTGAAAGCCTGTACCAACAGATGATGGGATGCGCCGCTCACTGTGGCGGTTGTCGAAAGCGCCTCGGTCAAGGGGATGCCAAAGGTATCCTTCCAGCCATCGGTGGCTACGTCGCTGTCGGTGACATAGTTCCAGATCGCCTGCGGAATGGCGTGGCCAGTGGCGGTACCCTTGCTGGCCCTCTGGACGATAAAGACGCCCTTCTCTGTGGGAATGGACTGTCCAGGAGATTGCTGGGGTTGCGGTGTCTGGAGATGTGCGAGATGGCTAGGCGCCGTTGCCTCGCGCAGTGTCACATAGGTGACGCTGCTATCATCGCCCCCCAGCGAAATCTTGCTGCCGGCGGTAAGCAACATGGTAAGCAGCGGTAGCCGTACGATACCCGTAGCGCTGTCGATTTGCCCGCTTCGGAGGAGGCTGGGGTCGAGATCGCCAGGGGGTGTCTCGGTAGATGGTCCAGTGCGGGTCTGCGTCGAGGCCGCCGGGACTACCAGTGCGCCGTTGGTAAAAAGCTGCGTCCAGCCGATGTTCGTCGGATAAGCGGGTGTGAGCGCGTTGCCGAGGAGAGTCGTGCCGTGCACGCGCGTATAATAGGCCTGAAATGCCGGATCGACCGGATTGTTCTGCTGAGCAAAGACAGCGTACTGCGCCGATGGCGCTGTTGTGCGTGTCGCGTTCGACCAGGGGAATGGTCCGGCGGGGGTAGCGCGGTGGGGTGCTACGATGTTCCGGAATGAGGTGTGTGTGGCGAGCCAGAATCCACCTCCCAGCACCGGCACAAGAATCACGAGCGCCACGAGCGACCCGATCAGCAGTCTGCGCGGCCTACGCCCAGGAGTTGTCCGTAACGGAGGAGGTGGTACTACTGGTTCGGTTTCGGTCATATTGTCGCTCGACATCTATTCTCCCTTCCGAGAGCTGCTCATCCTGCGGCTGCGTCTGACGATGGGCCTGGCGGGCGGAAAGCGGCAGAGACGCGCCTCAGCATCCTATCAGATTATCGCCGGGTCATTACGTGGAGTGCTAGAACAGCACAGAAGATACCATGTCTACACATACAAACGGAGCAATCGCGCAAAAGGATTGCATCATTTGGCTGAGTGACGAAATAGTCATCGGCGCGTACAGTTATGAGGGTAGCTTCTACGCTGCACCATAATAGAATACCGCCAGAATTGCCTGGTTCTCTCAATGTGTCACAAGGGAAAGGCCCTCGTCATGAATTTGCCGCTTGACCTGTCCTATTGGGCTACTGCTGGTAGCATCGTGCTGATCGACCTCGTGCTCAGTGGCGATAATGCCCTGGTGATTGGCGCGGCGGCCAGCCGATTACCGGGCAGGCAGCGCTACATTGCCATCATCTGGGGAGGCGCGCTGGCGATTGTCTTTCGTATCCTGTTGGCGGTTGTCGCTACGGAGTTGCTCTACATTTCCTACTTGCGGACCATTGGGGGCGTCATCCTGCTTCTCATCGCCATTCGGCTGCTCCTGCCCGAAGGGTCGTCCGGCCCTAGCCAACGCAGCGCCTCGTCCAGATTGTTACCCGCGATTCTGACGATTCTGGCGGCAGACGCGACGATGAGTCTGGATAACGTGCTGGCCGTCGGTGCGCTGGCCCACCGTCACATCGAGCTTTTGGTAGCTGGACTGCTGTTGAGCATGCTACTGCTCTTCGTCGCCAGTGCGCTGATCGCGCGCATCATTGAGTATGTGCCCATTCTGATGGATATCGCGGCGATTGTACTTGCCTGGACAGCCGCTAATCTGGTTGTGGACGATGCTCCTGTAGTCAGCCTGCTCAGCAAGCAATTGGCACTTCCCGATCAGTGGCAGCTCTACCTCCATCTGATCTTTGTGGCCCTGGTTGTGCTGGCCGATGTGTTCATCCGTCTGGTCATTCTGCCGCGCCGCCGCGCCCGTGCGCATGGTCGTATCGCGCAATCAGACACATCAAACACATCAAACACATCAAACACATCGGCCCCAAACGATGCCGCAACCTCGAACGACGAGACCGTTGACGAGCCAGTGGATTGAATGCGTCTCCTCTCGCCTGCCCTCTGTTCTACGGAGGAAACGAGGAGTAGAACGGTGGCATAACCATATGGCACACGCACTCGATCTCGACCCATTGGCCAATCTAGCGGTTGATCCGCTGATTGCCGCGCTGCCAAAAGCCGACATACACCTGCATCAGGAGTGGTCGCCTCGGCTCGACCGTGTGCTCGCACATCGTGCGGCCCGCCCGGCGTATGACTGGCGGCAGTGGGCACGGCGCTTGATGGCCGAGACGCCTCCTGGCATGCCACGTCTCGCACAGCTTGCCAGCGTCTTCCCGGCGCCCATCGAGGCTGACGCCGATCCAGAGAATGTCATCGCGCGCATAGAAGATCTGCTGGAGGAAGGCGCCGCTGATGGCGCACTGCTGATCGAGATGCGCTTCGGCGGGAAGATGGCGATTCAGCACCCCGACTTTATGGCGCTCTTCCACGAGGCCGAGCGGCACGTGCGACATCGACACCCTACTCTGCACGCTGTAGCGATCTACACGCTGTTGATGTGGTCCGACCCAGATGATCTGGAGCATCTGGTCACGGCATGTGTGCGCGCGGCGGACGAGGGACTCGCGGGCATTGATCTACTCTATGCGCCCTACGATGCAGAGGCCGATTGGCGCCCTATCTACCGTGCTGCGGAGCGTGCGGCGGCAGCTGGACTAGGGGTGACAGCGCATGCCGGAGAGTTTTCGAGCGCCAATATCACGGCGGCGCTTCATACGCCGGGATTGACGCGCCTGGGACATGCGGTCTACGCCGCGCACGATCCGCGCCTGCTCGATGCGGTTGCCGAGCGTGGTGTCGCGGTGGAGTGCTCGCTGAGCTGCAATGTCGTGCTGGGTGCGATAGCCTCATATGCCGAGCATCCTATTCGGCGCTTCATGGCGCATGGCATCCCGGTCGCGCTTTGCACCGATAATCCCGTCCAGTTGTGCACCACGATTGGCCGCGAGTATGCGCTGGCGCACGCGCTCGGATTCACGCCAGAAGACCTGTTGGCCTTCACCGCGAATGCCATCCGTGCCTCATTCGTTTCACCCAGGCACAAGCAACGCCTGCTCGATCAGTATCACTAGCTCAGGTCTGCTTCCGCAGCCGCGACACGCACGCGCTGGCGCTCACTGCGCAGGGCGGATGTCAGCTTGCGCAGGCGGTTTTCAGCCTCCGGCGTGAGCGACACCTTGACGATGCGGCGGTCGGAATGCTCAGGGTCGTGCTCGCGGCGCACGAGATTGCGCTGCACCGCGCGATTGACCAGGCCGATCACGGCATTGTGGCGGATTTGCAGTCGCTCCGCCAGCTCGGTAATACTGACCCAATCGCGCCCAGGGAACCCTTTGATAGCCAGCAGCAACTGGTATTGCTGAGGCGTCAGGTCCACCTTGCGGGCCTCCAACTCGGTCTGCCGTGCGAAACGCCGGAGGACATAACGAAGATTCGCCAGCCGCTCGTATTCTGCCTTCGTCAGGCGCCCCACGGTCTCGCTGGCGGGTGATGTTGGGTCCGCTTTCTGGCTGGCGCGTGTAGTCCGTGAATTCATCGTAATGACTCCCTGCCAACGCGCAGGCACGCATACAATCTCGCTATCGCGCAACCGCTTATCCTGGCCGCGATATCGCCTGGATGTCTCTGTCGTCCTCTCGGATCCGGCTCAGGTTGGTCCATACCTCTGCCTGCGCCGGCTGGAGTGGATCAGATGTGCATTTCTTTTGCCTGTGAGCGAGGTAAGCGACTAGTGTGCGGCTCCGGTGGGCGTACCCGAATCATGAGCCTGCGCAGCGTGCTCTTCTTCGTACTCGATGGGTGCACGCAGCGCACGCGCCGTGAACCACCATGCAAACACAAAGGCTACCAGCCAGAACAAAACCACCAATACAATCGGAACGACCGGAAGAACGTCACCCATAGTGCTCGACACTCCTCATCATAGGGATATGCTCTCTGGAGAGATTCATCAATCAATACTGCGTGACGGCCCGCACGGTTGTATATCTCGCTGAAAGCGCCTGGGTCACGGGCGCTCGAAGACCTGAACCGCTGAAGACAGACCTGCTCATGCGGCAATGACCGACACAAGGACTCTATTTTGTCAGTATAAAAGATACCATATTCGCCGGGGAAGAGACAGCATGCCCGTGTGGCTGAGCGGCAATTGTGATGGTTTTGTGTGCGGCGTGCGCGTCTACCAGGCGTCTATCTCGTTGCCAGTCGGTAGCGCACGTACTCCGCGATGTTGCTGATAGTGTCGAAGTTCTCCGGAATGAGATCGGTATCTGGCACCTGGAACCCGTAGGTGTCTTCGACGAAAAGTACCAGCTCGAGAATGCCGGTCTGGTCGAGAATACCGTTTTCTACGAGTGAATCACTCTCACCGAGATCGAGGATAGCGCCATCATAGAGGAAGTTTGTGCCGATAAACTCGACGACTTGCCCTTTGATAAAGTCTTCGCTCAATGCGCTGGCCATTTCGTCTGCCATAAGCACTTTTCTCCTCGTATCGCATCGGGGCTGCTACTAGCTGTGCCGCTGCTTCTAGAGCGTTCGTCTGACGATCCATAGTGGTGTCACAGACGTTGAGTATCGCCATTGTACCTATCTCGCCCAGCCAGCGCAATAGCCGGAATACGGGAGAAGTCCAGATAGGTGCCAGTCCGGCAATCGCGCCGCAGAGAGCCAGTCGTTCTGTATGGCTCTTGTCGTGGATGCTAGACTGTGGACGAGAAAAAAAGCTACCTTGGCGCATTGATCAGGAGTAGACGACCCGGTGGAGATACACCAGCCTGGCCAGATAATCGCCCTGGCCCGCGCGCGGCGTGCCCGTGAGTTGGGCCGTTTACCTGGATGGGGCACGCCGCAGGTATGGCAACGACTCCGCGCGCGCGACAGCGAACTCTCGTCGGGCACGCTGGTGGCGATCCTACGGTGCGCGGTGCGCCAGCATCAGGTGACGGTAGCGAAAGAACTTTTCATCCAGTTGCTGGGGCGTATCGAGGTGGGTAATACATTTTGGGCGCGGCATGCCATGCGACGCATCGCTCGCGTCCCATCTGAGACCGCGCAGATGATGGGGGATGATCTTCTCCAGGAGTTGACGCTGCACCTCTGGGAGGAGCTGGCCCTGCGCGAGAGCGAGGGCTGGGAGTTATTCTTCCGCCGGTCGCTGGCGTTTGCCCGTACGCACGTTGCGGCGCGATATCTGGAGCGGCAGGGATATCGTTCCGGGCGGCGCGTGGTGCTCTTCTTCTCAGACATGGCGGCGCGCCCTCTCCAGGGCGAACGTGACGGCGATGCCTGTGCTGATGCGCTGCCGCTGGTCGAGCCACGCGACCCATTCGCCGCGGCAGACCTGGCGGATTTGCGCCACTATGTCGAGCGGTTGCCATCGCGCGAGCGAGCGGCGGTAGTCATGCGCTACTGGCAGCACGCCCGGGAGCACGAGATTGCCGAGGCACTCGGCGTCACCTCGCGTACGGTGCGGAACCTGCTCCAGCGAGCTGCCGTCCGCCTCTATGCGCTCTATACGCGACAGGATACGAGCCCTACCGCCGCCAGTGCGCGGCTGGCCAGACCCGACGAAGGAGGGACAGCTTGTGACTGACTCGCGACATACCAGTGCCGGCTTGCCCTCATCGCAGCCACTTCCGGAGCCCTCGCTCGAGACGCTGGCGCTGGCCGAGATGCTGGCTGAGATGCGGGCGGCGGGCGCTGCTCCGCGCTTGAGCGAGCTCATCGCTGCCCTGCCAGAAGCGGCGGGCGCGCTGGCAGATGCCACGATGGCGGAAAGCGATGAGTACCTGACCGGACAGAGACAGAGAACTGACGAGGATCGCCCATCCACCCAACCCACCCATCTCTCTCCGGGAGCACAACAGGCAGTCGCTTCCATCTTCCATATGGGGGATGCCATCGCACTGGGGGAGCAGTGGCTTCGACCTGCGCGCGATGACGCGCCAGCCAGAGTCGCCGAGGCAACCGCGCAGTATAGCGTGTCATCGGGCGAAGCGGAGGGGCTGTTGGCGCTGGCGCGGCGGCACGGGTTTGATGCTGAGGCACTTGCCGCACACGTCATGCTCTCGTCAGAGGCGCTGTGCTGGCTGGATCGCGTCGCGCTCCCGCTGGAGCACCAGCCAGACGTGCTGGTCTTTCATCTGGCGGGCGCGCTTGGCGTTCCGTGT
>DASUWS010000183.1:0-12035 GCA_036378295.1 Ktedonobacterales bacterium | reverse complement strand
CTGGCGCTCCCTTCAGCCCGCGCTCGCGAGGGTCCCGGCCTGGCCATGCGACAGCAGCCGCTGCGTGCCGAGCAACAGCAGATCGGCCCCAACCGCCAGCGCGGTTATCAGAATGGCCCCGGCGACAATCTCATCGGTATAGGCGAAGGTCTGCCCCTGAAATATCAGCGTCCCCAGGTCCGGGACGCCGACGATCTGCGAGATCGAGGCGATACCGATGGTCGTCACGACCGCGACGCGCAGGCCCGCGACGATCACCGGGAGCGCCAGCGGCAACACCACTTTCCTCTGAATCTGCATTGCGTTCATGCCCATCGCCCGCCCGACCTCGATCAACGCTGGGTCTACGGCGCGAATGGATGCGACGATATTGCGAATGAGCACAATCTGCGTATAGGCGACCAGCGGAATGATGACGGTAGCTGACGCCAGGCCAGTGACGGGAATGAGCAAGACCATCGCCGCGATGCTTGGGATGGTGTAGAGGATGCTGGCGGTTGTGATGACGGGCGCATAGAGTGGCCGGACACGCGCTACCAGCAGCGCGATGGGGAATGCAATGATCAGCCCCAGCCCAACACTGATCAACGTCAGCGACAGATGGGCGTAGAACAGGTTGGGAATGCTGCTTGGGTCGCTCACATCCCAGTTCGCTGGATCACGCAGATAGTCCATAGCGATGCGTCTCTCTCATGGGCCCCCGCAGGGACGTCTATTCCTGGCGTCCCGCCGCGACGCTCTCCGATGACGAGCGGACGACACGATAGATGCCGCTGAGGGTTACCTGGCCAGTGCTCGTGCCATTATCGGTGACGGTGGCCGCATCGCTCCCTGTCCTGAGCAACAGCAGCAGCGCCGTCAACAAGGTAGCGTCTTTCGGCAGCGTCAGCTCGCCAGCCGCACTAGTACCGCCGTTCTGTGGCTCTACCGCGGCGGTGACAGGCAGATATTCCAGTTGGCGCAGCGTACTTTCCGAGCCAACGAGCTGGCGCACAAAATCACTGGCGGGATGCGAGAGCAGGTCAACACGCGTGCCCACCTGCACCAGTTTCCCATCATGCATCACGACGATCTGATTGCCCAGGCGGAAGGCCTCCGCGACGTCGTGCGAGACGAAGAGCACCGTCTTATGCACCTCGCGCTGGATACGCAGCAGCTCATCCTGCAAATATTCACGGGTAATGGCATCGAGCGCGCCAAACGGCTCATCCATCAGCAGGATGTCGGGGTCAGCGGCGAGCGCCCGCGCCAGGCCCACGCGTTGCTGCTGGCCACCGGAGAGCTGGCGCGGATAGCGCGAACGGTATTCGTCTGGGTTCAGCCCGACGAGATTCAGCAACTCATCCACGCGCCCACGCATCTCGCGCGCCGAGCGGCCAAGAATGGAGGGCACTACCCGCACATTTTCTTCAACCGTCATATGCGGGAATAATCCCACCTGCTGAATCACGTAGCCGATGCTGCGGCGGAGGGCGATAGGGTCCTGCGTGGTAGTGGGCACGCCATTGATCAGGATCTGGCCGGAAGTCGGATCGATCAGCCGGTTGACCATACGCAGCAGCGTCGTCTTGCCGGAGCCGCTGGTGCCAACGAGCATACAGATGATGCCCTCAGGCACAGTGAAGCTGACGTCATCCACGGCGGGCATGGCTGCGTCGGGATACATCTTGGTGACGTGCTGAAATTCAATGGTTGCCATGATGGCGCCTTCCACTTGCACCGCCGCTCCCGTCACGTGGTGCGGTTGGGATTGTACCAGAAACAGGCAAATTAGAACAAACTAGAACGAGCCTGACGGTGTCTGGCGTACGTGGTCGCGCCAGGCGCACCCGCCCCGCCTCAATGGTTCAGTCTCGGTTGCTGTTCAAGCGTTACACAACATCCAGAACAGCGTTTTCGTTGCACTTTCATCCCTGCGCGCTGGCGGGTTGGTCGCGAGGAGATGGCGGAAACGGTTGCTTGACGGGCTATCCGGTGGAGTGCTATGCTTTGCACGGCACACATGGCGCGTCTCGCGCTAGCTCATCGAGACGGGTGTAGGGAACGGCCCGATGACACCCAGCAACCGGCAGGTGGTCAAGATCATCTGAAGCGGTGCTAACTCCGGCAGGGAGCATATCTCCCTGAAAGATGAGCATCATTTTCGGCAGACAGTGGGCTGTCTGGCAGTTGATGCGGCTTCTATCCCGGAGTATGCGGGAGAAGCCGCTTTTTTGTTGTGTGTAAGAACCTCTTCCCTTCTCCCTTCCCGACACAAGGAGGGGGAAGCGAATCGGGTGACCGAAGGACGGGAGAGGTGAGCGAAGGGGTAACGAGGCAGTCGTGAACGTGCGGGACGAGCGCGCAGTGCGAGGGCAGGTGACAGGCGACGGTGATGATGCCAGCCGCCCATTCGCCGCGGATGGCGTTCCACGCGCGCTCTGGTGGGATGAGCAAGCGCGCGTGTTGCGGCTGCTCGATCAGACGCGCCTGCCGGGTGCATGTGACGTGATCGCGTGTGCCACGGCGGAACAGGTAGGCGAGGCGATTCGCACACTGCGGGTTCGTGGCGCGCCCGCGATTGGCGGCGCGGCGGCATATGGGCTGGCGCTCGGTGCGCGCGCGGCGTTGCCACCCGATGAGATCATCCCGCCCGCGACGGCGCTGGCGCGCTTGAGCACGATTGCGGCGACCTTGCGTGCTACCCGTCCGACGGCGGTGAATCTGGCGTGGGCACTCGAACGATTACTGACTGCCGCCGAGCGCCACTGTCTGGCGGACGAAGCGGTCGCCGACCTTCCCGCCCGCCTGTTGGCCGAGGCGCACGCCATCGTCGCGGAAGATGCCGCCGCCTGCCGCGCAATGGGTCAACTTGGGAGTGATCTCATCAGCGACGGCGATACACTACTGACCCACTGCAACGCGGGCGCTCTCGCCACCTGTGGTATCGGCACGGCGCTCGCCCCTATCTACACAGCACAGCAACAGGGCAAGCGCGTACATGTCTATGTGGATGAGACGCGGCCAGTGCTGCAAGGTGCTCGCCTGACCGCTTGGGAGCTACAGCGCGCGGGCGTGCCCCTCACACTCATCACGGATAATATGGCCGCGCATATCCTGCGGACGGCAGGCGTTCGCGCGATTTTCGTTGGAGCCGACCGTATCGCGGCCAATGGGGATACGGCAAACAAGATTGGCACCTATGGGCTGGCGGTGCTGGCACAGGCACACGCGATACCGTTCTACGTCGTCGCGCCACGCTCGACGATTGACCGCGCGATGCCCGCTGGCGACGGCATTCCCATCGAGGAGCGCCTGCCCGCCGAAGTGACCCATGTGCGCGGGGTAGCGCTCGCTCCGGAAGGAGTGCGTGTGGCCAATCCAGCGTTCGATGTGACGCCCGCGCGCTATATCGCCGCGATCATTACTGAGGCGGGGATTGCGCGCCCGCCCTATACGCAGTCGTTGGCAGCCCAGTTCACCGCGGGGGAGACGGGGTAGCACTTCAGCGAATCATCGAGGACCGGAAGGCTGTTCCCCTGTGCCTCACCCTGTGTCGGGGGCTGCTGCGCGAGCCGAACGGCTCGGAACGCGCGTCGAGTGCGCGGAGCGGTGGCGTCCCATAGGGAGGGGTTGGGGAGAGGTCAAAAGGAGAAGGTATTGGCGATTGTCGTTGTGGGCTCGGTAGCCCTGGATTCGGTCGAGACGCCCTTTGGCAAGGTTGATGACGTTCTCGGCGGCGCTGCCTCGTATTTTTCGCTGGCGGCCTCACTCTATGCGCCGGTAGAGATGGTCGCGGTTGTTGGCGACGATTTTCCTGGGCGCTATCTAGATGAGCTACGCACCCGCTCGATAGACCTGGCGGGTCTGCGCAGCGTCCCCGGCAAGACATTCCGCTGGGGCGGGCGCTATCACCTGGACATGAATACGCGCGACACGCTCTTTACCGAGTTGGGCGTCTTTGCCGATTTCGCGCCAGATGTGCCCGCGAGCTACCGCCAGTCGCCCATCCTTTTCTTAGGGAACATCCATCCCCAGCTCCAACTCGACGTGTTGCGGCAGACGGCGCATGATGACAGCCGCCCGTTGCGCGCCCTCGACACGATGAACCTGTGGATCGCGACCGAGCGCGACGCGCTAACCGAAGTGATTCGCCAGGTGGATGTCGTGCTCATTGCCGAGGAAGAAGCGCGCCAGTATGCCGCGACGCCGAGCCTGCGCGCTGCCGCCCGGTACATTCTGAGCCTGGGGCCGCAACGACTGGTCATCAAGCAGGGCTCATATGGCGCGCTGCTCTTTACTGCCGACGGCAGCTATCATGCCGCGCCAGCCTATCCGCTGGAGGACGTGCAGGATCCGACGGGGGCGGGCGATTCGTTCGCTGGCGGGTTCCTCGGCTATCTGGCACAGCGGCTGCGCGAGGGAATTGAGTTGACCCACGGTGATTACCACCGTGCGCTCATCCACGGCAATATTCTTGGCTCGTATGCCTGCGAGCAGTTCAGTGTCGGGCGGCTGCTAGCGCTCACCCCGGACGCCATCGCGACGCGTTACGGCGAATTCGTGCGGTTCACGCATTTCGAGGGCGACTGGCAGGCGAACGGCGGCAATGGCGCGAACGGCAGCAATGGCGCGAGCGGCGTCGCTGAGGGCATGGGCGGCTGGCGGCAGCCATGAGAAATAATCCGAGGACAAAGCCTCTCATACAAATCTGTCATGTTGTAGTGTAGTTCCGTGTCAGTGGCAGCTCTTGCGCCGCGGGCACTTTCCTGATACGCCGGATTATCGCGCATGGGGTCGAGAGACTAAGCCGCTACCGGCGCCGTGACCTCCGCTGGATTGTCGCGCTTGGGAGGAGCGCTTGTGCGGGGCACCCGGCAATCTCCGGTGCTATGGCAGGCGGTGGCGAGACACATGGGCGTTATCCGCATAGAGTGTACGTCAAATTCGGAGATTCAGACCGATAGACCCGGCGGGATGCTCAGGTCTATCGTATGAAGGAGATTGATTGTGGCAACTTCGCACGTTGCTGGTGATGTGAAAGACCTGTCGCTGGCCTCACGTGGTCGCGACCGAATTAGCTGGGCCGCACAGGATATGCCGGTGCTGGCGCTCATTCGCGAGCGGTTCGCCCGCGAGCAGCCGCTCCAGGGCCTGCGCATCTCGGCTTGCCTGCATGTGACGACCGAGACGGCCAACCTCGCCATCACGCTCAAAGCGGGCGGCGCGGACCTCGTCCTCTGCGCGAGTAATCCCCTCTCGACACAGGATGACGTGGCGGCCTCGCTGATCGTCAATGAGGGTATTTCCGTCTACGCTATCAAAGGTGAGGACGAGCAGACCTACTACCGGCATATTCACACGGCGCTCGATCACCAGCCCCAGATGACGATGGACGACGGCTGCGACCTGGTCTCGTCGCTGCACAAAGACCGGGCCGATCTGATCCCGAACGTCATCGCAGGAACTGAAGAGACGACAACAGGCGTCATTCGCCTGCGCAGCATGCAGCAGAATGGGGTGCTGCGCTTCCCGGTGCTGGCGGTCAACGACTCCGATACCAAGCACCTCTTCGATAATCGCTACGGCACCGGACAGAGCACGATTGACGCGATCATCCGCGCCACCAATCGCCTGGTTGCGGGGCGGAACGTCGTCGTGGCGGGCTACGGTTGGTGTGGCAAGGGCGTTGCCTCGCGCGTGCGCGGGCTGGGCGCGAACATCATCGTCACCGAGGTCGATCCGGTGCGCGCCATCGAGGCGGTGATGGATGGCTTCCGCGTGATGCCCATGCTGGAGGCCGCGCCGATTGGCGACATCTTCATTACCGTGACGGGCGATATCAATGTGATCGACGGGCCGCACATGGCGCGGATGAAGGATGGCGCGATCATCGCGAACTCCGGCCACTTCAACGACGAGATCAATATCCCGGCGCTCGAAGCGCTCGCCACGGGCGGACGGCGGACGGCGCGCGACTTCGTCGAGGAATACACCTATGCCGATGGCCGCCGCGTCTATCTGCTGGCGGATGGGCGGCTGGTGAACCTCTCGGCGGGCGAAGGCCACCCCGCTAGTGTGATGGATATGAGCTTCGCCAATCAGGCGCTCGGCGCGGAGTATATGCTCAAGCACGGGCGCAGCCTGGAGCCGAAGGTCTATACCATCCCCACCGAGATCGATCATGAGATCGCGCGGCTCAAGCTCACAGCGATGGGCATCCAGATTGATACCCTGACGCCGGAGCAGAAGGCGTATCTCGCGGCCTGGGAGTCAGGCACCTAGTCTATTTCTGCGGAGATAGTCCCCGTCCCCGCGCGTCTGATCGCCTGGGGGCGGGGGATTATCGCGAAGTGGCGATGTGTGATCGTGGTATGGCAGTTGGTTGGGCATTTGAAGGCGAAGGTGTAGGGAGCAGCGAGGCAAGATGAAGAGATGACGAACAGTAACAGTTTTATGACCGATCCGAAAGCGTTCTTCACCAGTGAAAGCGTAACTGAGGGACATCCAGATAAGCTCTGCGATCAAATCAGCGACGGCGTGCTCGATGCAATGCTACGCGACGACCCGACGGCGCGAGTTGCCTGTGAGGCGGCGACGACAACTGGGCTCGTATTGGTAGCGGGCGAGATTACCACCACAACCTGGGTGGATATTCCAGAGATTGTCCGTGAGACGATTCGCAAGGTCGGCTATGTGGACGCCAACTATGGATTCGACTATCGCACCTGCGGCGTTACCACGGCCATTGGCAAGCAGAGTCCTGATATTGATCGCGGCGTCAGCGCCTCCATGGAATCTCGCGAACGGATAGCCAGCGGCGAGCTGACGGATGCCGAGCTTGAGGCGATTGGCGCAGGCGACCAGGGCATGATGATCGGCTTCGCCTGCAACGAGACGGACGTGCTGATGCCAGCGCCAATCCACTTTGCCCACAACCTGACACGCAAGCTCGCAGACGCCCGGCGCGTGGCATGGGAGAACAACGGCCCGATGGCGTGGCTGCGCCCGGATGGCAAGAGCCAGGTGACGGTCCAATATGAGTATGGCAAGCCAGTGCGCATTGATACAGTCGTCATCTCCACGCAACACTCCGAGGATGTCCCGCAGGAGCAGATCTACCATGAGGTCGTCGAGCAGATCGTCAAGCCAGTGCTGCCGGCGGAATTGCTCGATGAGAAGACGCGCTATCTGGTGAACCCCACTGGGCGTTTCGTCATCGGCGGACCGATGGGCGACGCCGGGCTGACCGGGCGCAAGATCATCGTGGACACGTACGGCGGTTTCGCTCGCCACGGCGGCGGCGCGTTCAGCGGCAAAGACCCGACGAAAGTGGACCGCTCCGGGGCGTATGCGGCGCGCTATGTCGCCAAGAACATCGTCGCGGCGGGTCTGGCGGACCGCTGCGAGCTGCAAATCTCCTACGCCATCGGTGTCGCGCGCCCCATCTCGCTCTTCGTCGAGACGTTCGGCACAGGCAAAGTCTCGAATGAGACATTGATTAACCTGATTCGCGAACACTTCGATCTGCGGCCCGCAGGCATCATCCAAACGCTCGATCTGCGCCGCCCGATCTATCAGCCGACCGCCGCCTATGGCCACTTTGGCCGCACCGATATCGACGCACCCTGGGAGCGGCTGGACAAGGTGGAGGCGCTGCGCCGCGCGGTGGGCGCGCAGGTCAGCCAGCCCGCGTAGGGTGCCCGGAAATCACACATCGCGGAGAAGGGCACGAGATGCAATGATGCCGGACGGTATCGCCGATGAGACGAAGGCCGCCGGGCTCTGGCATAACCGAGACTGGCTGCTGCTCTGGAGTGGCCAGCTCATCTCGGTCATCGGAACACAGGTCTCCCAGCTCGCGTATCCGCTGCTGATGCTTGCCCTGACGAAATCGCCCGCGCAGGCGGGCTTTCTCAGTGCCGCGCGCACCGTGCCCTATCTGCTGCTTGGCCTTCCGGCAGGCGCACTGGTAGACCGCTGGGATCGCAAGCGCGTGATGATCGCCTGCGATGCGGGACGAGCGATTGCGCTGGGCAGTATCCCGCTGGCAATAGCGCTCGGGCGGCTCACGCTAACGCAGTTGTACGTGGTCGCGCTGCTGGAAGGAACGCTCAACGTCTTCTTCAATCTGGCCGAGACGGCGGCCCTGATACGTGTGGTCTCGCGGGCACAAATCCCGGAGGCGACTACGCTCAACGAAGTCACGCTGAGCACTGGATCGATGCTCGGCCCCGCGCTCGGCGGACTCATCTTTGCTGTCGGGCAGGGGTTCGCCTTTCTCGCGGATGCGGTCTCCTATGCAGTCTCTGTCATCTCCGTCTGGTTCATCCAGGCTGAGATGAAGGCGCCAAGGGCGACGAACGTGGGCCCGTTGCTGGATGACATCCATGAAGGCGTGGCTTGGCTCTGGCGCCAGTCGCTGATGCGCTTCCTGGCGCTCGTGGTTGGCGGGACGGTGCTGATCGAGTCGGGCTACATGCTGGTTGTCATCATCCTCGCACAGCACATGGACGCCTCATCCGCGATCACAGGGCTGGTGTTGGCGGCTGGCGGAGTGGGCAGCATCGTCGGCGCAATGCTCTCAGGCCCCGCCACGCAGCGGCTGACGTTCGGCCAGATTGCCATAGGCGTGCACTGGATCTGGGCGATGCTGTTGCCACTCTTCGTCGTCGCACCGAATCCTCTTGTCCTGGCCGCTATCACAATGGCCACCTTTGGTATTACCCCAATCTTCTTCGTCGCGCAATATAGCTACCGGCTCTCGCGCATCCCCGACCGGCTACAGGGCCGTGTCAATGGCGTCTTTCGGATGCTGCTTTTCGCTGGCCAGCCGCTCGGCCTCTCACTGGCGGGGCTGCTGAGCCAGACCATCGGCCCTCATGGTGCCATCCTCGCCTTCACCGTGCTGCTGCTCGCGTTAGCGATGAGTATTACGCTCAACCATGAGATGCGCCGAGCCGGGAAGGTGACGGAGGTTTCCGTCGCCGAGTAAGTGCCCGTATTTCTACCGTCTGCCATAGACGACATAGACCGGCAGGATATACTCCATACGCTCCATCTCCTGGCGAAGCGCGTTCTGTGCCTGGGTGAACTCATCGGACGTGGCCACTCTGGCACCGATGACCCGCGCACGCAGGCCCTCGACCCGCGCCAGGTAGTCGTTGCCCATGAGTTCGCCGAAGCGGCCTCCGTGCGGCCCAACGGGCAGCTCGACGGTATGCGTCTGGATGTCGTTCAGCGCAAGCGTATGCAGCAGATCGGCAAGCTGCGAGCTACGGCGCGGATCGAGTCCCTGGGGCAGCATCGTCTGGAACGCCCAGCGTTGTATCGTGTCCAGTGCGAGGCCGCCATTGCGCACGAAATCGTCCTCTACCAGCTCAATCCATCCGCCCGGCGCGGTGACTCGTGCCATCTCGCCCACAACCTTTGGCCACGCCGCAACGGGCAAAACCCTCATCATCTGCCGCATATGGGTCAAATCAAAGGAGGCGGGAGCAAATGTCAAAGGCTCCAGAGCATTATGCTGAACGTAGGCATACGAGCGTTCGCGGCCGGATGCGGTAGCATAGACACCAGACACGCCGGGGCTGCTTTCCACGGGAGGCGTGATATCGAGCCCAACGACGCGAGCGCCGGGAAATTCGCTCGCCATCTCGCGCACCCAGCGCCCACTGCCACAGCCTATATCCAGAATGTAGGCGGGATTTGTGACAGGCACCCGGTAGTTTGCTCCCAGGGCCGCGCGGAGCATAACATGCAGGAAGTCCGCCCGGGCCACTACCTCTGCTTCCATCGGTACGGCATGTGTCGGTGCCAGTGGCATGCGCCCCAGTGTTGAGGTTGATTGCGTTGGAGTGTTGGGGCGGCGCGTGGGAAACGTGGGGATGGGAGCGCTCAGTCTGCTGTCTTCGGGTGGAAACCAGGGCATAAGAACACACCTCCTCGGTAAGATGGGATGAGGCAAGAGGATAGACGCGCCCTTGCGTCGCGGATAACTGCCAGACAGAGAGAGTATACCAAGCTCTGGACGAATTTACCCTAATGAAAACCCTAGTTTTTCCGGTGATGTGCCATACACGCATGGCCAATGCAGCATCTCAGATCGTAGGAGGGCCATGATTATCGCGCGAAGCTGGGTATCTGGCCCATATCTGGCCCATTTCTGTACACCTTGCGAATCTAAATGAATCATGTGCGAGCCTTTTGGCAGGGTGTCTCGTACTGTCTGTGATGCCGAGAGGGAAGCGGAGCAGATGAGGGGCAGGAGCAGCGGCAAGTGGCGGATGAGACTGACGAACAACTCATGATGCGTGCGATGCAGGGGAACAGAGCCGCCCTCGCGTGCCTCGTCGAACGCTACTATGCGTCTGTGCTGGGCTATCTCTACCGTCTGGTAGGGCAGAACCGGCCTCTAGCGGAAGATTTGTCCCAGGAGGCGTTTCTCCGGCTGCTCCAGCAGGAAACGTACGATCCACGACGGGCGTTCAGACCATGGCTCTTCGCCATCGCCACCAATCTCGTGAGAGACCATTTCAAGGCAGCCGCCACGCGACGCATGCAGCCAGGACTGGAGGGCGCCGTAGGTGCTCTGGCCGATGGCGCGCCTGGCCCGGAAGAGTGCGCGCTCGCCTCAGAGCAGGGCACTGCCATCGCAGCGGCAATTGGGCAATTAGGCGAGGAGTATCGCGCGGCTCTTCTCCTGCGCTTCTATCACGGGCTGAGCATACCGGAGATCGCCCTGGCGCTCGACATTCCATTGGGCACAGTGAAATCGCGCCTTTCCATCGGTACGCGGCGACTGCGTACCCTGCTGATTGATGTATCGCGACAGGGGGCACACCGATGACGCAACGAGATACACCCGGCTTCGACCCGGCAGAGGAGATATCCACCGCGCTCCATGAGCTTGACCTGCCCGCCGATGAAGTCAGCGCCCTGATACCCATCATCGCATCACTGAAAGCCTGGGAAGTGCCCGTGCCGACCGCCACAGAGACACGCCTCTTTCTGGCGCGGCTCGAAGACAGACTGGCCGCACCGGCAGCACCACCAGTGTCCTGGCGCAGCCATCTCGCTCTGCTCTGGCAGATTGCACTCCGGCAGCCGCGTTTGATCCACCGGAGCCTCTGGGCCGGGTCGTTGGTCGCGATGACCTGCGCCCTCTCCCTGGCATGGCTCGGACTGATGAGGCAGGATATTGTCTTTGGGCTGTTCGTGCCGGTGATTGCCACCACAGGTGTCGCGTTTCTCTACGGACCAGAGGTGGACCCTGCGCTCGAATACGCGAAAGCGACACCCATTTCCACGCGACTCCTGGTGGGTAGCCGGCTACTGGCGCTGCTGAGCTACGAAGTGGCGCTGGAGCTGGCGATCACGGCTGCGATTGCGCTCCATACGCACGAGAGCTTCAGCGCGCTGCTGGCGCTCTGGCTGGGACCTACAGCGCTGCTCTCTTCGTGCAGCCTGCTGCTCTCGCTCCTGCTCGGTCCGGTGGTGACCGCTGGCAGTATGTTTGCGGTATGGCTTGTGCAGTTCATCGAGCTTGACCAGGTACTCGGTCGCTTCCTCCTCAGCGACCCGCACTGGCAGACCAGCCCGCTGCTGTTCGCCGGGGCCGCGATCATCTTGCTGCTGGGATTCTGGCTGGTTCCCTCATATCCACGGTTGACATCACAACATCCCACTATTCCGGAGAGTTTTTCATGATGCGCTCCCTGGCCGCGTTTCGCGGCACATTCCGCTACGAATTGCAGATGCAGATTCGCCGTCCATCGCTCTGGATCGCTTTTCTACTGGTGAGTTTGTTCGTATTTCGTGTGTTCAGCGAGAACTTTCTGAGTCGCCAGATGCCAACCACTGCAATGGCGCTGGGCGGGTGGAGCGGTTTTCTCGCGCTCTTCTATCCGCTGGCGTGCGGACTCTTGCTGGCGGACCGTTACCCACGCGATCAGAAATACCACGTCACAGAGATCCTCACCACGACACCATCTGGGCCAGGCGTGCGCTTGTGGGGCAAGTATCTTGGCACAACCGTCGCGACGCTCACCCCGGTG
>DASUWS010000182.1:0-9833 GCA_036378295.1 Ktedonobacterales bacterium | reverse complement strand
GCTCCAGCGAGCTGCCGTCCGCCTCTATGCGCTCTATACGCGACAGGATACGAGCCCTACCGCCGCCAGTGCGCGGCTGGCCAGACCCGACGAAGGAGGGACAGCTTGTGACTGACTCGCGACATACCAGTGCCGGCTTGTCCTCATCGCAGCCACTTCCGGAGCCCTCGCTCGAGACGCTGGCGCTGGCCGAGATGCTGGCTGAGATGCGGGCGGCGGGCGCTGCTCCGCGCTTGAGCGAGCTCATCGCTGCCCTGCCAGAAGCGGCGGTCGCGCTGGCAGATGCCACGATGGCGGAAAGCGATGAGTACCTGACCGGACAGAGACAGAGAACTGACGAGGATCACCCATCCACCCAACCCACCCAACTCTCTCCGGGAGCACAACAGGCAGTCGCTTCCATCTTCTATATGGGGGACGCCTTCGCACTGGGGGAGCAGTGGCTTCGACCTGCGCGCGATGACGCGCCAGCCAGAGTCGCCGAGGCAACCGCGCAGTATAGCGTGTCATGGGGCGAAGCGGAGGGGCTGTTGGCGCTGGCGCGGCGGCAGGGGTTTGATGCTGAGGCACTTGCCGCACATGTCATGCTCTCGTCAGAGGCGCTGTGCTGGCTGGATCGCGTCGCGCTCCCGCTGGAGCACCAGCCAGACGTGCTGGTCTTTCATCTGGCGGGCGCGCTTGGCGTTCCGTGTGAGCGGGTTCAATTGGCGCTGGCCCAGGGAGAAACAGCCATCGATCTGGCCGGATTCATGAGCACATTTGCCACTGGCGCGCTCTTGACGCCCATGCAGCGTGACTACTGGCTTGCCTTAATATCGTCCAATCGTTGAGCAATGGAAGGACTACACACATAGACAGGGCTAGCCAGGAGATACGCCATGCGGCAGAAGGACAACAATTCCTACGGGAGTCCAACGCATGTGTGGGAGAACGACGGACTCCCGTGGATGGGCAGGATCGTTAAGAACGCGGAGCTATCGGCTGCTCTTGTCGCGCGCTGTTGTCTGTTCGCCGCTCTCGCCGCGACTGTGCGCTCGTTTGCCTCCGATACGGCCGATGCGCGAATAATGCTCGATGCCCTTGTTGCGCTTTGTGCTTTCTCCGCCCTTGCGACCGATGTCCGTATAGAACTCAGAGCCATGTCGCTCTCTGACGGTGCTTCCTCCTTTGGTTCCGATACGGGAATAAAAGGCGCTTCCGTACTTGTCGCGCGCGGCTGTTCCACCCCTCCTGGCAGCCTCTGTGCCCGGTTTAGGGCCTGGTTTGCGTCGCGGGCGCTTCTCGCCGGTCACCTGATCAAGCACAAGGTCAGATGGCGAAACTTGCTCCAGCATCAGGCATCTCCTGTTCATCCATGGAATGCACGAATGGAACCTGCCAGCCAGAGAACGTTGATGATCCCCTTTTCCGTGACCCCAGGGCATTTGAGAACGGCATCAGAGGGTAGCGTCCTGCTGCTTTGTCGCTCAACACCAGTAGTCATAGGTGTGAAACGTGCTGGCTACTATCAGCCAACTTACCTCAAAACCCTTTGCTTTCTACAGGGGTAAATGCAACTTATGTCGCACGTTATCGCAGAGAAACGCTAGCGCCGAGGAGGGGAGTATCTGGTGTACGAACAGGACAAGGATGCCGCTGACGAGCGCTGGTATGGGGTTCAGGAAGCGGCACGTCTTCTGGGGATGCATCGCGCGACGTTGTTCCGCGCCCTGAGAAGCGGGCAGATCATCGCTGATCGCACAACCCCTATGGGTCGAGCGCGCTTTCGCGAAGAGACCCTGCTGGCCTATCGCGAGTTCTTGCGCCACCAGGCGGCGGCCAGCCTGGATCACGTCTACCTTCCGGTACGGATCATGGCGCGGCTGGCGAATGTGCTCGCGGCGGCTTCCCTGACCGATGATCCGGATACTATCCTGCAAGAAACGCTGCGCCTGTTGTGCCCGCCCCATGGCAACTTCGATATGGTGTGTGTCGGCATCCACGCCCCCGATGCGACTGATCCCTACGCGCTTGAGTTTCCGGCGGAATACGGCTTCCCGGACCGCTTGAAAGCCGCGTACCGGTATCTCCGTCCCTACGAGGACTTCCCCATCAACACGGTCATGCGTACCGGAAGCCCCGACATATGCAACGATATTCGCCACCATCCGTTCCCCAACGCGACCGCGATGCGGACACTCCTGCAGAACAATGTCAATTCCTATGCGGTATTCCCCATCATTACGGGTGCTGGCGCATCGAAGCGGACGATCGGCGTGCTGGCTGTGTGCGGACATACGGCCCACAGATTCTCGACACAGGAGCGCCTGTTTCTGGGCGGAGTCTCCGATGCGCTGAGCGCATGCTTTGTGCAGGGTCTCCTGCGCACGCGCCTGTCTCCGCTCGAAACGCCTGCCATGTTGTCGGCCGAGCGCGTGCTTGACATTGCCTCGCGCCTGCTGGATACCGCGCTTTCCGCAACGCGCTGCCCGGATGTTTTCCCGCCGTCAGCTTTACCTATCGAGGCGCTGTGCAATCTCTTCGTGGAGGAGTCACAGGCGCTGGCAGCCTGGGTTCAGGGCTTCCCACCTCGTGCTTGTGGCAACACGCTGGATGCCCCTCACGGTGACGCGGCGCTTTCTCGGTATCGCTGCAATCTGCAATCCCTGGTCCGACGTGCGCGCACAGACGGCGGCTTGAAACGCGAGTTGTGGCAGAACCAGATGACTGCGGTTGCGCTGCCGGTGCCGCTCTCCTGTGGAGGCCGTGGCGCGGTTGGCGCGGTCTGGCAGGGTGTGCGGGCGGAGGTGGCGGCAGAGGAGATTTTGTTATCTACCCTGGCGAGCGCCTGTTCTCTGGTGTCACAATCACAGTAGAAATCGGGCATGTCCAAACAATCGCGCAGGGAGCATGGCATGGCAAGCGGCGACGCGCTGTTTCAG
Organism: Ktedonobacterales bacterium; assembly: GCA_036378295.1. GTDB lineage: Bacteria > Chloroflexota > Ktedonobacteria > Ktedonobacterales > JADMIN01 > DAHUXT01. The sequence continues at coordinate 6,912 of DASUWS010000182.1, read as the reverse complement.
TCTGTAGGAATCGCATCCATAGGGATCGTTGGAGCGAATATCGCCGGGGCGAGCACGGCGGAAACACTTCGGCGGCTGGGTTATGATGGCCGGATCGTGTTGATTGGCGCTGAGAGAGAACTCCCCTATGAGCGCCCGCCCTTATCGAAAGAATATCTCGCGGGCCAGTTCGACGAAGATCGGCTAACCCTGCGTCCGCCGCAATTTTACGAGGAGCAGCGCATTGAGCTGTGGTTGGGGCAGCATGTCACAGCGCTCGACGCCCCAACGCGGACGGTCATACTGGCTGGCGGCGAACATCACTCCTTTGATCGCGTCGTATTGGCCACCGGCTCCGAGTTGGTGCCTCTTCCAGTGCCAGGCGCGGACCTGCCCGGCGTCTATTCCTTGCGCACGCTGGCCGATGGGCGCGCATTGCTCGCGGCGTTACGCGCCGGGGCGAGCCACCATGGGCGGGTGGTGGTCATCGGCGCGGGCTTCATCGGCTGTGAAGTCGCCGCGACCTGCCGTATGGCGGGGATGGATGTGACGCTGATTGAGATGCTGCCGACCCCTATGGAGCGCGCGTTGGGTCCAGAGATGGGCGCGCTGCTCGCGGAAGTTCATCGCGCGCATGGCGTAGATTTGCGCACAAGCGAGACAGTGACCGCCATCGAAGGAGCGGAGCGGGCGGAAGTGGTCGTGACGGGAAAGGGTGCGCGTATCCCCTGTGAGTTCGTCGTCATTGGGACGGGAGTCCGCCCGGCGACGCAGTGGCTCGCATCGTCCGGCCTCGCGCTGGCGAACGGTGTACTGGTGGATACGACCTGCGAGAGCAGCGCTCCTGGCATCTTCGCCGCGGGTGATGTGGCTAACTGGCCCTATCAACCGGCAGAGAGTGTGCCCGCGCAGAGGGTGCGTCTAGAGCACTGGGATAACGCCCTGCGACAGGGCGAAACGGTGGCGCGTAATCTCCTCGGAGCGGGTGTCGCCTATCGCCACATTCCTTATTTCTGGTCCGATCAGTACGACCTCAAGCTGCAATATGTGGGCTACACGCCTGCCTGGGATCAGATCGTCATGCGCGGCACCCCTCCCGAATCGTTCACGGCCTTCTATCTGATGGCGGGCCGCGTGCGCGCGGCGCTTTCCAGCAATCGGGTGCGCGATTTGGTCACGCTGAAAAAGCTGGTCGGCGCCGCCCCCATGCTACCAGAAGCGGCCCTGGCCGATGACCAGCAGCCGCTAAAGAATCTGCTCAAAGCCGTGTGATACGCGCCGTTGTGCTCACCACCCTACGGCTTACATGCCCACTCGCGCCAGCTATTGCCATCACGATGGAAGATTTCGTAGGCGGCGCGGATATTCTTGGCGTAGTCGAAAGGCGAGTACGCCGCGTAGGATGTCGTATTCCAGGTGCTTGGATAGAGAATCTGGAATACGCCAGAGGCGTGGCTGTTGCCGATCGGATAGGAATTGACGGCGTTAGGGTTGTAGCCGGACTCGCAGCGGGCAATATTGAGCGCTCCCGGCGCGTACTGGCCGAAGACCGCGTTGATCTCGTTGATAATCACCTGCTGGCCGGGATTGGCGCTCTGTGCTGGGCCGCTAGAAGTCGGCGGCTTGGGCTTTGGGGTCGCCGTTGCGGTTGGTGCCAGGACGAGTCCGCTCGCCGATGTGGAGAATTGCCCCCTCGTTGCCGCTGCCATGGTGTTGCCGAGCGGTGTGGTGAGCGTAAGCGTGCTGACCAGCACAATCGAGGCAAGCATCGCCACGAGAAATTGCACCAGAAACGAGCGCGGCCCGTTGCGCCGGGGAACGACTCTGCCCGCTGGGCGGGGTGGCTTCGCCGCGCCGCGAATCAGTAGCGCGCTGGTCTTGCGCTCGTCCTGGGTCGGCGCGAGGCTATCGTGCGCGCCCTTCGTGATGAGCGCCATCGACCGCACCTCGGCATCCGCTGTACGTACTTCATCTTCGAGTCCGGGCAGAGTGGGCGGGCGAATTGGGACGGTTGGCCGGGCAACGCGCCGGGCGGGCGAATGGGCTGGCCTGGTAGTAGATGGTGGCCGGATCGTTGGGGCGCTAAACGTTGGCGTGCGCGGTGTTACCGTTGGAGCCTCATCGAACTGTGGCAGTGAGGGCTGGCCAGTGGTGTTTTGTGTCGCCATGGCTGGCGTCTCATGGGTATCTCGTCGGTTCTGCCCCGGGAAATGAGGCTGCTGCGGATCCATCGCATCTCTCCTTCTTCCTCTGCCGCAATACGTTCGCCTGCCTGCCTCCATACAGTGCACTTGGCGATCTAGCAGTCTGGCAATCTGGCATATACGGCTTGTCTACGGTTACTGATGTTGTCCCTCAGGGCTGAGTATGCCATTCCACGGCAGAGCGGGACTACTTCATAGCCTTTTGTACCCATGCGAAGCTGAGAAGCGTAGTGCGGGATGTGTCTGTGGAGGCTTCAAGAGTGTGTTCGAGATGCGTGGAGGCAGATGGAGAGCGGCGAAGTGGGCACGGTGTGGCATGGAATAAATGGGATAGATTGTGTGGCCATGCGGGAGCGTGAAGCATAGAGAAGTGGGGAAGGGTGGAAGGTTGCGTGCGTGCGGGGAGGAGCTGAGTGCGGCGGAGCGTCAGGCCGCTCTATGGCTTCTATGGCTTCTCATTAGGATTTCTGGCTGGCAATGAGTTCCAGCAGGTTGTCGATGTCAAAAGGCTTATAGATCACCGGGACATCGAGATCAGACAGCAAGTGGGCGAATGCGAGGCTGAGTGTCTGGTGGCCTGCTGTCATCAAGATGTAGTGATGGCGGGCGAGCCGCCGGGAGTCTCCCGCGACCGCTCCCAGGAGTCCGGCGCCATCGAGTCGGGGCATCATGAGATCGAGTAGAACGATGACTGGTTCAGGTGCTTTGCGTAGATACGCCAGCGCCTGAAGGCCGTCTTGCGCCTCAGCGACGGTATAGCCCGCGTCTTCCAGCAGATAGCGAAGAGATTCACGGATTGATAGGTCGTCATCTACGATGAGGACAGATGTCTTGCCGACATTCAAGCTGCTAGTCCCTCATCTGTCTCTGTGGGATTGTTATACGTTGCCAGGGCATGTCGTCAGACGAACTGCCAGCTTGGCGAGAATCGAGCGAGGAAATTCGAGAAAACTGCGTCATTGTCCAGAGCACCCCTCATGAGAACGTATTGTACAGCATGACGCGTGCCACTTTACACGCGGCGCGGGCCTACGCTGGTGGCTCGTCTGGAGTGGCCATCAGTGCGCGGAGCAGCAGGCTGACCGAGCTTTCCACCTGCGCGTGCCAGTACGCGCGCTGGGGATCGATAATCCAGAGCAGCGCGAGCCCTTCGTAGAGTCCGGTCAGCGTGATGGCGGCCTCAGTTGGGTTGATTGTCGCTCGCAGTTCTCCCTGCGCGATGCCCCGGCGCATAATATCTTCCAGGACCTGAACATATTCCGCGAAGTACGTGCGCAGATATCCGCGCACATCCGCGCGACGCGCCGCTATGGCATAGAATTGTAGCGTCAGCGGCTGTATGCTAGCCATGCGATCCATCTCACGTATCAACTGGCGCGTCACGTGCTGCAGTTGCGCGACGACCGAATCTTCAGCGGCCGCGAGCTCGCGGAGCTGGTTGAATGCGTGATCGAAGAAGATCTGGAGCAGGGTCGCGATAATGGCATCTTTGCTTTTGTAATAGAGATAGAGCGCCCCTTTGCTCACTCCCGCCTCTTTGGCAATGTCATCCATGCTGGCGTGCTCGAATCCCAATCGGGAAAAGACGGCCAGCGCAGCATCCATGATTTCCTGACGGCGCTGTTCGCTTATGTCCTGCCGTGGGGCCATAGATACCTCCTGCCGTACAAAACTCCCCCGTCCACCGTTGGCGGCGAGGGAGCGGATACTGACTATTCATAATTGTAACGTGTTATCAGCCAGAGATGGCGTCCCTGTGGATGGATAGATATTCCTCCTGGCGGCTGGCAGGTCTGCCCGTCATGCGGGGTGGGAGATGGCGGGCTGTGCCGCTGGCAACGAGGGCATCGCTTGAGTTCTCCAGATGCGCGTCTTCCTCCAGAAGATTGCCAGACCCAGAAGCGCGAAGCCGACGAACCACGCCACGGCGAACAAGATGCTTCCACCGGGCACCCCGTGGCCAAACCCGCCACTGACCGCTACTTGCATGGGTCCAAAGGTGGGGAAAGCGGCCAGGAAATCCTTGTTTGCCAGCGGATTCTCGACGGGCGCCTGCAGGAGTGTATCCATGAGACTCACCATGATGATGAGGAAGAAGCCTGCCAGCTCGCTAGAGACCAGCACTCCCAGCAGCAACCCCAGTGCCCCATAGATCAGCGCGTCCAGCAGATAGCCCAGCCAGATCGCGCCAAACGACTCGGGACGCCAGAATGCTTCCATGATGAGGGCCGCATACAGCGAGACGAGCGTTGAGGCGACGATGATTGCCGTCGTCTTGGCGGCGATAGCCACCGGCTGCGGCAGCCCCGCCAGCGCCAACCGGCGGTCGAAGGCGGCATTGCGGCGTGTCACGGTGAAAATCATGAAGGCCACGATGAGCGTAATGGCATTGAATCCTGAGGTCAGCACAGTCAGATCGTGGCCATTGACCTGGAGAAAGGCGCCCGTGCTCTGCAGCTTGAATGCTACGGGGGCGGCGGAAATGAGCATAGCAAAGAGCCCATCCCATATTGGCACGAAGACCAGCAAAAGGCCGAGCGCAAAGCGGTTGCGCGCCTGCTCGACCAGGGCAAAGCGCGCGGCAGTCGCATAGCGGCTCCATGACGACATGGCTATACCTCCTCTGTTTGGGGATGTGGGGCGGCGCGTTCGGTCGGCAGCCTGGTCAACTGGCCGTTCTCCAGACGATAAAGGGCATCGAAGCGCTGTTGATCGAAGAGCAGATGCGAGATAACGAGCACAGCGCGCCCCTTGGCGCGTAACTCCTCGGCTAGTTCCCAGAAATGGAGATAGGTTTCCCAGTCGAAGCCCTGATACGGCTCGTCCAGCAGCAGGATGCCCGGCTGATGCATCAAAGCGAGCGTCAGATTGACTTTCTGCCGCGTGCCGCCAGAGAGCGCTCCAACGGGCATACGGCGATACTGCTGGTAGCCAAGCCGGGCGATCAACGTCTCGGCATACGAGAGGTCGGTGAGATCGTAGGCAGCGCGAAAATAGGCGAGATGTTGGTTCACGGTCAGCGTGTCGTTGAGCAGCACCATCTGGGGACAATACCCCAGCGCGCCCGTTCGGGCAATCGTGCCGCGATTGGGTCGAAGCTCACCCGCAAGTATGCGCAGAAGTGTGGATTTTCCGGCGCCATTCTCGCCAACGATGCCGACGAGTGTGCCAGGCGCAACCGCCAGGTTGATATCGCGCAGCACCCTGCGCCGGCCATAGGAGCGGGCGATATGCTCAGCGCGTAACAGGGGTTCAGACATAGATGGTCTCCTGATACGAACGGCGGAAGATGCCTCGCAAGGGCGTCCTCCGCGGGTGCCTGGGGATATACCTTCCGCATCCCTCCGGGGGCATATGCCCGTATTTGTGCTATGACTGACCGGTCAGTCATAATACTATATCGTGCTGTGATGCATGTCAATCCCCATCGTGCGTTCAGGTTGAGTTGCAGGGAAACGCGTACCAGACGACAATAGATGAAGAGAGGTGAAAGGGAAGGTCGCGCGAAGCAACGCAGTTGCAGCGACGTACCATTGAAATAGCAGCGAAAAGAGCGAGACAAAGGAGGCGTGATATGCGGGTGTTTGTCGTTGGGGCGACGGGGGTGCTGGGGCGGCAGGTGTTGCCACGTCTAGTGGAGCATGGCCACAACGTCGCGGCGGTTGCACGGCATGAGGCCGATGTCGCGCGGTTGCAGCGGCTGGGCATCGACGCGCAACGTGGTGATATTCTCGCCGCGGAGAGCATGCGCGCCGCTGTGCGGGGCTGCGATGCTGTGCTGCATCTGGCGACGGCGATTCCGAAGGCTGGCCCCCAGATGGACTGGAGCCTGAACGACCGTATACGCCGCGAAGGAACGCGCAACTTGCTGGCGGTCGCACAGGAGGAGGGCGTACGCCGCTACGTGCAGCAGAGTATCACCTTTCTGTACGGCGATACCGGCGATCAGCTCGCCACCGAGGAATATCCGCTGGAGGCCCGATCACGATATGCCTCCACGTTTGAGATGGAGGAGGCGGTACGGGCATCATCGCTGGAATGGGTCATGCTCCGGGGAGGATGGTTCTACGGCCCGGGCACTGGCCGTGAGGAATCCTGGCGACGTGAGGCTGGACAAGGGTCGCTGAGGCTGCCGGAGGATGGGTCGGCGCTCGTCTCGCTGATCCGGGTCGAAGACATGGCGCGGGCGGTGGTGCTGGCGGCGGAGTCCGCGCCCACTGGCGCTATCTATAATATCGTGGACGATACCCCCGTGCGTTACCGCGAGTTGTATCACTATCTGGCCGCGCAGTTGCTGGCGCCTGAGCCTCCTGCTGGCGGGCCGCCCGTAGCCTCACTCGGCTGTTCCAATGCGGCTATCCGACACGCTCTGGGCTGGGAGCCCGCCTGGCCATCCTATCGCTCCGGCCTCGCTTGATACACCTGAGGCGCCTGACCCGCCTGTGACTTCCGCGGCAGATGTCGTGCGTGTGCTGTGATGTGACTCAGATACCATAGAGAGTACGGAGAGCAGGCGGCATGTTCGTGGCACGGCTTTTGTCGCCGGGACAGCAGTGACGGAGTGCGCGCTGGTGGCGCGGAGCGATGCCGCTGGCGGCGGGCCCGATGAGACCTGGAAGGTGACGCGATGGTCGTACAGGATGTCAGTACCAGGGACATACGGGGGTTGACCGGGCAACAGGTCGCGGAGCGGCTGCGGCAGGAGGGCTACAACGAGCTACCGTCCGCG
>DASUWS010000181.1:0-4544 GCA_036378295.1 Ktedonobacterales bacterium | reverse complement strand
GAAGAAACATGGCGCGAAGCAGCCACACGACGTGACTCCCTGGAGTACGTCTCGACAGAGGCAAACGAGCGAGACGTCCAATGCGCCAGCCAGCCGCAGGTTCGTGGATGAAGAGCGGTGGCTGGAATACTGGACTATGAGATGGCCCCAACGTGGCCGGGTAGCGGGCTGCCCGCCTGGGGCCATCTGCTTCGTGTCTGCTTCGCGTCTGCTTCGCGCGTGGTGTCAATGGCCCGCCGCCAACTCTTGAATGGGCGTGTAAACATAAGGACGGCCAGGGTATGAGTATCCAGATCACGATTCCAGCGTGGACCGCAAGCGAGGCGGAGGAAGGATTCATCGCCAACTGGCTTGTGAGCAATGGCGCCACAGTTCGCGAGGGCCAGGTGTTGGGCGAGTTGATGGTCGAGAAGGCGACCATCGAGATCACGGCCCCACAGGACGGGACCATACAGGATGTGCGCGTGAAGCGTGGTGATGTTGTCAAGCCGGGCATGATCGCCGCTGAGCTCGTCCCCACTGGCGAGACGGTGGCAGCGAGCGCCACCCCGGCAAGCGCGGGCGCTACGGTGAGCGCACCATCCACGTCGCCCGTGCCGCGTCCCGAGACTGGTTTTGTGCCCGCTTCTCCTGTGGCGCGTAGGCTGGCGCGCGAGCTTGGTGTTGACCTTGCGCGGGTCACTCCCGCTCATGGCCAGCGCATCACCGAAGAGGACGTGCGACGTGCCGCCGCTACCGGTGCTGCTGGCGCGGCTGGGCCGGTTGCTACAGTCGCTCCATCACCTGTGGGCGGTCCAGTGGCGGAGGCGGGCGAAGCGCTATCCGGACGGCGCAGGGTGATTGCCGAGCGGATGCTCAGGAGCGTGCAGACCTCAGCGCAGTTGACGCTGACCACGGACGTACGGGCTGATGCGCTCGTCGCGGCACGCGAGCGGCTGGGCGCGCGGATGGACCTCACCTACACCGACCTGTTGGCCTCGATAGCTATCCAGGCGCTCAAGCAGCATCCTGCCATGAATGCGACCCTGGATGGTGATCGCTTGCGCCAGCATGAAGCAATTCACCTGGGCATTGCCGTCGCTGTGCCTGATGGCTTGCTGGTGCCGGTTGTGCGCGACGCCGGAAGCCTCCCACTTGAACAGCTTGCCGCGCAAATCCGGGGGATGACCATGCGCGCCCGCGACAACACCTCTCCACCAGGGGAGCTTGCCGGGAGCACATTCTCGCTCACGACACTGGGCGCCTTCGAGATCGACGCGTTCACGCCGATCCTCAATCCGCCCGAAGTCGGCATTCTTGGCATCGGCAGGATACGCGAGGCGGTAGTGCCACAGGATGGGCAGATCATTATTGCACACATGATGGTGCTGAGCCTGACCTTTGACCATCGCGCCATTGACGGCGCTCCGGCGGCTGCCTTCTTGCAGACGGTGAAGCATCTTGTAGAGTCGCCCGACACGTACGCCGGGGCGGGCTGATAGGGGTCATGGGGGGCACAGTGTCATGGATGCGACGGTTGGCATCATCGCCAATCCAGCGGCGGCGCACGATGTGCGGCGGCTCAGCGGCTATGGGTCCATCGTAGATAATCACGAGAAAGTGCGCATTCTGCGGCGCGTCCTGTTCGGCCTGCGTGCGGTGGGTGTCGATCAGGTGCTCGCCATGCCGGACCCATACAACCTGGCAATGACGGCTGCCAGTACCCGGGATCTCGGTGTGAGCGTGCGCATGGTGGATATGGCCCGCACGCATAACGAGCGTGACTCCACTCTTGCCGCCGGGCGGATGGCGCTGGCGCGATGCGCGTGCATCGTGGTGCTGGGCGGCGACGGAACGAACCGTGCCGTTGCGAAAGGCAGCCGCGATGTCCCGCTCGTGCCAATCTCCACCGGCACCAACAATGTCATTCCGCGCCCCATCGAGGGGACCATAGCCGGGATGGCCGCTGGACTCTTTGCGCGCGGCCTGCTATCCGCGGCGGATGTCGTGCGGCGGAGCAAGCGGCTGGAAATCATGCAGGGGGATGAGATCATCGAGAGCGCCCTGGTGGATGTTGCCGCTTCGACGCATCTCTTTCTGGGTGCGCGGGCTGTGACCGAACTTGCACCATTACGCCAGCTCTGGCTCACCCAGGCGGTTCCGGGAGCTATCGGCTTGTCGGCTATTGGCGCGCATCTGCATCCCCTCTCGCCCGCGGCGGATCATGCGCTGTTCATCGAGCTGGCACCGTCCCGGGGCACTCCTGATCCTGGCGCTGTCTCGGTGCTGGCTCCCATTGCGCCCGGGCTGGTACGCGAGGCCACGGTCCTTTCCTGGCGACTGCTCAACATGAGCGAACCATCTATGGTCGGCGCGCGCCCAAGCGTGCTGGCGCTCGATGGCGAGCGCACGCTGCCCTTGTTGCCGGGTGAGCCGCCTCCTACGGTTCGCGCCACCTGGACCGGACCGCGGCTGCTCGATGTCGAAGCCGTGATGAATTACGCCGCGACACATGGGCTGTTTCTGCGCCCCATCCCGGAGGAGCGCGCGAGCGAGTAACTGGGCGAATCACACCAGGGGGCGTTTCTCGGCTGCTCTGTCATATGTGATAGACCACAGAGACAATGCTGGATAGTCAACTGCTGGAGATGGTATGCCTGCTACTACTCGAATACCCGCGCCAGATCTCGCCACAGCGCGCCAGGCGGCAAGGACATTCGCGCGCGACAGGCATGTTCTCGGCGCGCTGGAAGCCGTGCATGATGTCCTTGGCGACCTGTTCCGGCTTCCGCTCCCTGGATTTGACAGCGTGGTAGCCGTAGGCCCAGAGGCCAACAAGTTCATTCTTACCGAGTCACGCGAGCATTTCCTCTGGCGCGCGGAGAGCGATCCTGTCACGCGGTTGTTGCGGCAGGGCCTTCTCGTGACCGACGGCGCTTTTCACGACGAGCTGCGCCAGGCCATGACGCCCGCCCTCCACCGAAGTCTGTTCGAGCACTTCATTGAGGTGATGTGGCGCACCACCGACCGCATCACCAGCACCTGGCGCGAAGGCGAGCAGGTTGACCTGCTGGTGGAGATGCGCCGCATTGCGCTCTGCATCCTGACGGACGCGCTCTTTGCCGACGATTTTGGCAAGCACCTTGACGTGCTCTGGCATGACATCCTGCGCACGATCCGCTTCATATCGCCGGGGCCGTGGCTGCTGTGGCCCGGTATTCCGCGCCCAGGCTACAGGCAGGCGATCCAGCGCATGGACACGTACTGCTATCGTCTGATCGCATCGCGGCGCGCACGCCCGGAGAGCGGCTCGGACTTGCTCAGCAGGCTGATCGACGCTAGCATGAGCGACGGCTTGATTCGGGATCAACTGCTGACCATGTTCATCGCTGGGCACGACACGAGCACCGCCCTGCTTGCCTGGGCCTTCTATCTGTTGTTGACCCATCCTGAGAGCATGGACCGCGCGCAGGCAGAGATTGATGCAGTCATCGGCGGCGAGACGCCAGACAACGGGCGCATCCGGCAGTTGCGCTATCTCGATTGCGTCATCAAGGAAACGTTGCGGCTGTATCCGCCCATTCACCTGGGTTCGCGCATCGCCGCGACCGATATGATCATGTGTGGCTTCCCCATTCCAGCCGGGACGCGCGTGTTGTACTCGATCTATCTGACTCATCGCGACAAGAAGCACTGGCCCTCCCCCGACGTGTTTGATCCGGCTCGCTTCTCACCGGAGAGCATCCGTCGCCAGTCAGCGTATACCTACTTGCCATTCGGTGCTGGCCCACGCAACTGTCTGGGAGCCGCCTTCGCACAGGTTGAGGCCCGAGTTGTTCTGGCGCGTATCCTGCAACGGTTCGCGCTCACGTACGCTGGCGGGAGGGTCCGCCCTCATATGCAGGCTACTCTTGAGCCCAGTCCGGGTGTCGTCGTCACAGTGCGCCGCCGGTCAAAGCCCGCTCTTCCAGATGAAGATATCTATGAGGCGCATACAGGACACTAGAGGGTGTCACAGACAGGGTGGCGTTGGCAACCGCTAACCAACCGCTAACCGCTCCACGCGGCGGCAAGCGTCGCGCGTATGCAGCTTGCAGCGACCAGGTGCTTCCGTGGGCCACCAGTCCAACACTAGTCCAATATATTCAGGGGAAGGCAGAGAAAGCGTGAACAGACCGAAGGCGCGGCGCTGGATGGGGATGGTGGGCGTGGGTGTGTCCGTCTTGCTGATCGTCGCGGCTCTCCTCTACGCTCCACTGATCCGTAGATACGTTTCGAGGTTGAGGGACACTGGAAAGACTTCCCCAGGGAGCCTCTCGCCTCTAGATAAGCTGGCGCTCGATCTAGAATATACGATGAACAAACGCGTTCGAGGGTTGGGTAACGGCCTCTATCGGCTGACCAGTGGCCGAATCACCCGCCTTGCTGGTGCGCCGGGGGAAGTTCTGCTGCTCACGACGCGGGGACGCAAGTCAGGGCGAGAACATACCGTCATGCTGCAGGGCTTTCGGGATGGCGCTGATCTGGTCGTCGTGGCAGCCAACAGTGGTCGCCCGTCGCATCCC
>DASUWS010000180.1:0-4259 GCA_036378295.1 Ktedonobacterales bacterium | reverse complement strand
CTGTATGCGCTAGCGGATTCCCCCGTCGGCCTTGCCGCCTGGATGCTCGACCACGACATCGCCAGTCAGGCGCTCATCGCGCGCGTCTTCTCCGGCCAGTCTGAGGGCCTGACGCGCGACGACATCCTTGACAACGTCACGCTCTACTGGTTGACGGACACGGCGGTCTCGTCGGCGCGTATCTATTGGGAAAACAAGTTCACCTTCTTTGCCCCTAAAGGTGTCGCCATCCCGGTCGCGGTGAGCGCCTTTCCGGACGAGGTCGTTCAAACCCCACGGAGTTGGGCCGAGCAGGCGTATCCCAACCTGATCCATTACAACAAGCTCGACAAGGGCGGGCACTTCGCGGCGTGGGAGCAGCCACAACTGTTCACAGAGGAGGTGCGCGCCGCGTTTCGCTCGCTGCGCTAGATCGGAGCGTCATGGTGCCAGGAGCACCAGGAGCAGCACGGCGCACACTCCGCTCTTGGTCCTACATAGTGTGTCTTGGGCATCGAATCCATCACCGCCACATCGTCGCGTTACCCCTAGCAGCCAATGCGCTTAGCCGCGCATCGCGCCGACAGGAGGCTGGTATGAGTACACCGTTTGTAAGCCGTGGCTTTCGGGGACGCCGACAGGCAGCGGAGACCGCGCAGCGCCTGCCACCGGGCCAGTACGTGGTCTCTGGCTTCCCCGTCCTCTCGGCCGGCCCCACGCCGCGCACGTCACTGGACCACTGGGACTTCACGATCGTTGGCGAGGTCGACCAGCCGCGGCGCTGGACCTGGGGCGAATTCCAGCGACTACCTCGTGAGACCGTCACCAAAGACATCCACTGCGAGACGAAGTGGAGCAAGCTCGACACCATGTGGACGGGCGTTTCCATCGACACGCTCCTGCAGGGCATCACCACCAGTGCCCAATATATCCTGGCCTTCTGTGACGGTGACTACACGACCAATTTGCCGCTCGCGGACGTGACTGGTGGCAAGGCGTGGATTGCGTTTGAGTACGACGGGGCGCCGTTGGCGCCAGCGCACGGCGGTCCAGCGCGCCTGCTCGTGCCACACCTCTACTTCTGGAAGAGCGCCAAGTGGGTGCGCGGCATACAACTCATGGCCGAGGACGAGCCGGGATTCTGGGAGTCGTTGGGCTACCACAACCGCGGCGACCCGTGGAAAGAGCAGCGCTATGCAGGTGACTAGCAGGAGTCGCGTGCGACCTGCGCAGGAGACAGCCATGGCAGGCATACCGGCGAGGTTGGCGTGGCGGCGCGCCACCGTGCTGCGACACATCCAGGAGACCCCGCACGTCACGAGCCTCGTACTCAACGTGCCCAACTGGGTCGGGCATCGGGCTGGCCAACATCTCGACGTGCGGCTGACCGCGGAGGATGGCTATCAGACGGAGCGCAGCTACTCCATCGCGTCCGCGCCGCTGGGAGACACACAAGTGACGCTGACCGTCGAGCGGCTCGAAGACGGCGAGGTGTCCCCCTATCTGACGGACGTGCTGCGCCCCAGCGACGAATTGGAGGTGCGCGGCCCCATCGGTGGCTGGTTCACCTGGCGTCCCGAGGAGGGCGGCCCGCTCCTGTTGGTGGCAGGCGGGTCGGGGGTCGCCCCGCTGATGGCAATGATCCGCCACCGTAGGGCAGTGCAGAGCCCGGTGCCGGTCTGCCTGCTGTACTCGTCGCGAACCTACGAGGAGATCATCTACCGGGAGGAGCTGGATGGAAGCGCCACGACAGATGAAGACCTGACGGTGGCCTACACCCTCACCCGCTCCCAGCCGCCCGGCTGGCAGGGGTACAGCCGGCATATTGACCGGGCAATGCTTGAGGAGGTAGGGTGGGCGCCCGAGGAGCACCCGCTCATATTCGTGTGCGGCCCGACCCCGCTCGCCGAGGCGGTCGCGACGCTGTGTGTCGAGAGAGGATACGCCCCCGAGCGCGTCAAGACCGAGCGCTTCGGACCAACCGGAGGTGAGACATGAGCGACGTGACCGACAAGAGCGATGTGAGCGATAGGGGCGAGATGAGCGGTGAGTCTCTTCGGCTCGATGGCAACGCCGCTGCGGGCGTGCTAGAGGAGATCTTCGCATTTGAAGTGACCTCGGCGCAGAGCACCTGCGCGGGATGTGGGCGGACCGCCCCACTCGGTGCTCTGCTGCTATATGGCGGCCAAATGGGCATCATCTTGCGCTGCCCGGCATGCGAGGGTGTCGAGCTGCGCGTCGCGCGCCACGGCAGTCAGGAGGGCCAGTATTGGATCGACATGCGGGGGATGGCGTCGCTGCGGAGCGCTCCGGCACTTCGGGCTTGAAGGCGCCTGTCGGCCTTCGCCAGTTGACAGCCCGCCCTGTCCTCCGGCGGTGATGAACACAGGCATGACGCGCACCCGCCATGTCGTATCGAGCATGTAGCAACACAGTCAGCAAGGAGACCAGGAAGAGATCAGGAGGAGAATAGCATGACGCAATCCGGTATGACCCCAGAACCCAGCATGGCCCCACCACCGGGCATGACCCATCCCGACGTCCGCCCTTTCAGTTTCACCGCGTCAGACGAGGCCCTCGCCGACCTGCGCCGCCGCATCAACGCGACGCGTTGGCCCCACAAGGAGCTGGTCACCGATCGGTCGCAGGGCGTGCAGTTGGGGACGATGCAGGCGCTCACGCGGTATTGGGCGACGGACTACGACTGGCGCACGGTGGAGGCGCGACTGAACGCCCTGCCGCAGTTCATGACTGAGATCGACGGCCTCGACATCCATTTCATCCACGTGCGGTCCAAGGAACCCAACGCGTTGCCCCTGATCATGACGCACGGCTGGCCCGGCTCGGTCATCGAGCTGCTCGAGACCGTCGGCCCGCTCACCGACCCGACCGCGCACGGCGGCCGCGCCGAGGACGCCTTTCACCTCGTGCTGCCGTCCATCCCGGGCTACGGCTTCTCCAGCGAGCCGACTGAGGTAGGCTGGGACTTTGGCCGCGTTGCGCGCGCCTGGGCGGAACTGATGCGCCGCCTCGGGTATACCCGCTATGTTGCCCAAGGTGGCGACGTGGGCGCCATCATCACCGACGCGATGGGCCGCCAAGCCCCCGATGGGCTGATCGGCATTCACACCAACTTGCTCGCAACAGCGCTCGGCCGCCCCCATCCGACGAACTCCGAGGAGGAACGCGCCGCGGACAACGAGGTTGCCACATTCCGTGCGAGCGGCTTTGGCTACTTCTTGGAGCAGTCCACGCGGCCGCAGACGATCGGCTACGCCCTGCTGGATTCACCCGTCGCCCTGGCGGCCTGGATACTCGACCACGATACGGACAGCTACTACAAGATCTCCCGCGCCTTCATCGACGGGCAGCCTGCGGGCAATCTCACCCGCGACCACATCGTCGACAACATCACGCTGTACTGGCTGACAGGCACTGGGGCCTCGGCGGCACGGTCATACTGGGAGTTCGGACGAGCCCAAGCTCTTGCGGCCGGCATGGCCCCTCCAGAGGTCTCGCTCCCGGTCGCCTTCACCACGTTCCCCGGCGAGATCTTCCGGAGTCCGCGCAGCTGGGTCGAGCAGGACTACCCCCACGTCGTCTACTTCAACAAAGCCGACAAGGGGGGGCACTTCGCGGCGTGGGAAGAGCCGCAGCTCTTCAGCGAGGAGGTGCGCGCGGCGTTTCGCTCGCTGCGCTAGGTGGAACGACGAGACGGCAGCTACCGACCGTGCTCGTCGCCCCACACTCTAGTGTGTGCCGCTCGGCTACCATGTCGTACCAGCAAGGAGACCAGGAAGAGACCAGGAGGAGACCAGCATGGCGCAACCCGGTATGACCCCAGAACCCAGCATGCCCCCACCACCGGGCATGACCCATCCCGACGTCCGCCCTTTCAGCTTCACCGCCTCGGACGAGGCCCTCGCCGACCTGCGCCGCCGCATCAACGCAACCCAGTGGCCTGAGCGGGAAACGGTCACGGATGCATCCCAGGGGGTGCAACTGGGGACGATGCGGGAACTGGCGCGGTATTGGGCGACGGACTACGACTGGCGTAAGGTGGAGGCGCGACTGAACGCCCTGCCGCAGTTCATGACCGAGATTGATGGGCTCGACATCCATTTCATTCACGTCCGCTCGCGGCATGATGGTGCCTTGCCGCTCATCGTCACCCATGGCTGGCCCGGCTCGATCGTCGAGCAACTCAAAATCATTGGTCCGCTGACCGACCCCACGGCCTACGGCGGCAGCGCTTCGGATGCCTTTCACCTGGTGATCCC
>DASUWS010000179.1:0-6806 GCA_036378295.1 Ktedonobacterales bacterium | reverse complement strand
TTGAGTACACCATCCGCACAGCCGTTTCATCTCTTGTATGGCCTCACGGCCGCAAAGGCCAATTCAAACAGTCAAACGGCGGTGCCAGAAAGCATGTACTGTAACATCACACCGTGGATTCCCCAGCAGCGGATCTACTATATGTTTCCCCAGTTCACATCGGCCAGCATCATGCCGGGTGACAAACTCCTGTTATCTGCCAGCAACCGCATATATGACGCTGGGAATCATCTCCACATCGGATCGCTTCGGCTCATTTCTGCCTATGACCTGACGTCCGTTGAGTTCGTAGCATCGCCCACCAGCAGCCAGACATTCGCTGTACAGGGCTGTGGTCAATCAGTTGTGTGCGCCAATACCAACGCGGCAGTGATACAGCCGGGATAAGGCTCTCGTCGCTGCAGTTGAGACGGGGACATGCGGACAGCACAAGCCATGCACATCGACGGAGGGCGCAGACGCTCGTACCGAGGCACGCCTACTATGTCGTTGTACCGCTCCTGGCCCGCCAACTACTGCATGGTGCCGCGGCTCTCTCAGATGCAGGACGCCGGAGCTCTGAATGACGAGCGCGCCTCACGAGCGAAGGCGTTTTGCACCAGCAAGTGCCGCGATACGGTCAGATATACGCGGGATCTGATGGCTGACAACTGCATCCTGCTGGAACATCTGGAACATCAAGTGGAGCGGTTCATGGCCAATGCCGAGGCGATATACTCATACGAGGGCACGCGCGAGGTCATGGGAGATGCATTTGCCGATTACCGGGCGAGCGATGACCGGATTTGCCGCCTTCGTGTAGACTGATGGCATGACCTCTCCCGGCACCCCTTCCTCTCAGGAAGGGTTTTCCCAGACGCGCCGGGCGAGACGATGCCTGAGGGAGTGCCTCTGGTTCCCGCATATCCTGCTGATGAGGGGCGGAGCCAGAGGATGGGTTCTAGACCCTGCTAGGCCCTGATCGAATAGGAGTGGCGCTGTGGCACTGGAAGGGTACACTCTGGCGACGATTGGCGACTTCGTGGGCAAAGAGCTGGGCGTCTCGGATTGGGTTATCGTCGATCAGCAGCGCATCGATGCGTTCGCCGCCTGCACCGGCGATCACCAGTGGATCCACGTCGATGTGGAGCGGGCGAAGCGTGAAAGCCCCTTCGGCACCACCATCGCGCATGGCTATCTGACGCTCTCGCTGCTCCCGATGATGCAATCCAGCGTTGGGACGATGCCTGAAGGGGTGCAGGCTGCTCTCAACTATGGCGCGGACCGCGTGCGGTTCATCTCGCCGGTGAAGTCTGGCGCGCGCATCCGTGACCACATCACGCTGGTCAACGTGGAGGATAGGGGCGGCGGGCGCGTGCTGGTGACATCGCGCCATACGGTGGAGATCGAGGGCGAGGAGAAGCCCGCGCTGGTGGCCGATACGCTGGCGCTATTGTTGGGATAGGGAATATTCCCGCACGATGCGCCTATCCCGCTGTCTGTACAGCCTTTCACATCTCGACATGAAGGGAGGTGACAGCAACCGCCGTATACACCCGCATCAGGAAGGGACATGGCGCGTGGTGCGCCCGCGTGGTAACAAAGCCGCAGCCGTCGTATCACGCAAACGCTGGTTGAAGGAGGAACCACATGGCGGAAAGTGTGTACAAGGTGATTACACTGGTAGGCGCCAGCAACGAGTCATGGGAGAAGGCCGCGAGCGCCGCGATCGAGCAGGCGTCGCATACGCTGCGCGATCTGCGCGTTGGACGCGTCGTGGATCAGGACATCCATATCGAGGCTGGCCAACCGCTGATCTACCGCATCAAGCTCGAAGTCTCGTTCAAGTACGAAGGCGAGTGATTCTCGTGTCAGGGGGACGACGCGCACGCCGAATGTGTATGCCGTCGTTCCCCATACGAGTGATAGTGGGGCTGGTTAGGAAGATAGCGGCAGGACAGATTAGAGACTTGGCGGACCTGCCAGGCGAGTGAACCACGGCAGGCTTCGCCATATCGCTTGGTGTCGTCATGCGGGCTTCAGTCGCTCACGCTGCCTATCAGCCACGCGGGATGGGCGAGCCAGAGCGCGGCTAGCAGCAGCAAGGCGATTCCGACCCACGGCCCAATGCGCCTCCCGCCTGGGACCGCCTTCTCGATGGTCATGACGCCCGCCAGCACCGCCATCCACGCCAGGCTGCCGATGCCGACTCCAAACATGACCAGCATCAATGCCCAGCAGCAGCCCAGGCAGAAGAGGCCGTGTCGTAGGCCAAGACGCCAGGCGGGAGCTACCCCCGCACGATAGTAGCGCACGAAGAATGCAAGCGGGCTGCGGCAGGCGGCAAGACAACGCTCCTTGAGCGGAGTAAGCTGGAAGATGCCCGCGACGGCCAATGTTGTCGCGCCAATCAGATAGGCATGCGACGCCAGCCACGGAGAGGAATCTACCAACCTGTGAATAACGGTATCTCCCGTGAAAGCAACGAGCGCGAATGCCGTCCAGATCACCGCGTAGCCTGCCAGAAAGACACCAATGGTCATGCGCGAACGCGGCTGTTTGCGCGCGGCATAGGTCATCATGTTGACCATTGGTATGCTCGAGGGAAGCATCATCGCCAGCGTCATGACCTGCCAGCTCGCCAGGAAGACCGCTGCGGCGAGCATCCACGGCAGGCCGCTCTCCTCGATCAACCAGTGATGATCGATCAGAAAGCGCTCGTGGAGCAGCGTTGCTAGCAGCGCCACACCCCAGGCGAGCGCAATCACAACCCAGGGCCAGCGGACAGGCGCCCGACGGCGCACGCGCATATTGGCCGGGCGGTCAGAGATGTTCGCCGTGCTCATCGAGCGCCTCCTTTCAGTTATGCCTCAAAGTGGAAGGTACCCTGGATGGCGTTGCGCCCTGAGAACTCCCAGGTCATGCCATGTTCCGGGATGTTGACCTGATGAGTCGAGGCCTTTGACACGTAGGCTGGTGACCCAGGGATTGTGCTGAAGACGCTCTCGTGCAGCGAGGTTGGGCGGCCCTGTGCATCGGTGTAGGGCGCCATCTCCGAGTAGACGGCTGTTCCGACGCGAATCGTGCCCTTGCCTCCCTCGACACGATGCTCGATCGGTACCGGATGAACTGCGACGATCTCGCTGATGAGCGCCGCCAAATCAGCGGGAGTGCCACCCAGCTTCCCGCCGAAGGCATCGAGTAGCGCCTCTTGCTGCTCCGGTGTCGCCCGATCATCCACGTAAAGCACGGCCCGCCAGTTACCTGCCAGCACGTTGCCAGGAATCTGATTGACCAGCACGAGCGAGAGGCCAGAGACATCTAGCCCGCGAATCTGGCCGCGATCCACATGGTACGCGATGAAGGCGTCGCACGTGCCGCCGTCGGGATCATCGCCGATCCAGCAGGGGCACGGCGCTGCGCACGAGCACGCCTCCAGCAGCGTGCCATCCATCGAATAGGTTTTGGTTGCCGGGGTTGCCATGTGTATTTCTCCTCTTGATCTCACGCTGGTGGGTGCGCCAACCGCACATGGTGCAGTGGCGCAGCCTCACCCTGGCGGGCACTCGACGAGTCCCGCCGGTGGTTCAACTACGGTACAGAGACATCGGGGAGAAGCGACCTGGCCGGGGCTGTTTCTCCGCGCGTATACTGGCTACCCGCCTCGCGAAAGCGGGAAGACCTGCTCCAACACGTGGATTAGATCAGGTGAGCAGCTCACGAAGTGCCCAGAGGACATTTACGATCACCCATCGATCCTCGTATTGTGCCAGATGCAGATAGTCCACATACTCGTACGACTCTGCCCTGACACTGGCTATCTCGCCATAGACATCCAGGATCGAGACGTTGTAATGCCGTTTGTCACTGGGGATATCGGTGCCTCCACCCTGCTGTGTCTTGGCGACCATTTGTTGTTGATTCAAGTGAGAGAAACGCACCGCTCCCGTTTGGGGATCGTGTAAGATCGCCCGCTTCACCAACTCGGGATGGAGACTCCGAAGCATCCGTTCCGCATCTCCTTCATACCAGCCTTGCATGTAGTCGAGAGCGGCCTGGCGAATCGCCGCGTGTTTGCCGATCTGTTGCTCCTCGGTCGCTTCACGTGTCAGATCGTGCTGGGTCATGTTGTCCTGCTCCCTTCTCAGGTCTGTGCGGAAATGCAGAGTCAGAGAATCTCGGCGATACGCGCCGCCGCCCGTGCCGCGCCATCCACCTCGACATCGCGATAACGAACCGGGCGACCAAATTCCTCCGCGATGGCTGCGGCGATGACTTCAGGGGTTGCGGTGTCGTAGTTCATGCAACGCCCAGCACGGTAGCGTTCCAGGCGATGGCGGACGTGGAAGTTCTGCTCGAAATGGTGCCGCAAGGGAAAGTACAGGAAGGGGCGCTTGTTTGCCGTCAACTCCATGCAGGTGGTCAGCCCGCCCTGGACAACAGCCAGATCGCTTGCCGCCAGATGGCGATACAATTCGTGTACGTATGCCCGGATTTCAAGGCCATCCTGGGTTGGCAGCGATGCTGGATCAATGCGCGGACCGGTCACGACGACCATGCGCAGATTGGGTACTCTCCGCTTGGCCTCGGGAAACGCCGCGATCACCCGGCGAAGCAGATGCTGGCCAACGCCCGAGCCGCCAACGGTGACGATACAGACCTGCTCATCGGGCCGATAACCCAGTTGTGCGCGCAGCGCCTCACGGTCGGTGAACTGCTGGGGATCGAAGCCAGTGATGTAGCCGCTGAAGTCGTAGTGCCGTTGGGTCCATGCGCGAATCTCAGGCAAATCCTGGCCAAATGTCTCGGGCACGATATCGTCAGGGTTGCCCACGAAGATGGCGCGATCACGCAGCCGTGGGAAGCGCTCGATGTGTCCGATCATCTCGGCGTTGTAATCCGCGGTCAGCAGGTTTTCGCGCTCACTGCCATCCCGCATCGGCAGATAGCCGACGAAATCGGTCAGCCAGACGTACGCCGTCCGCTTCTCTTCAGGGTTCTCGTGCAGGAAATGGTCCACTTCCCAGGCCTCGTCGCCGATGACCAGATCATATGGCTCGTCGCTGATGACATCGTGGAAGAGCATATAGTTAGCAACCAGAATCTCATCCATCCGCCGCAACGCCTCGAAGGCGTGCAGGTCATGCTCGGCGGACTCACTCTCGATATGGCTCGACTCGCTAGCGAGCAAGGCGCTCGCAGGGTGAATGCGCTCGCCGTGGGCCTCCAGCACACGGGTGACGGGATGTTGCGCCAGCCAGTCTATCTGAAGGTCGGGATGCAGCGTACGCAACTCCTGGGCTATGGCAACATCGCGCTGTGCATGCCCCAGGCCAATGGGCGACGAGATATAGAGCGCGCGCTTCGTCCGATTGCGCCCGCGTGTCCAGGTCAGGGAGCGCGGCGGCGCTGGCTTGATGAAGTCTTTGAGCAGAACATTCACCTTTACCGGGTCACGCAACGTTGGCGCATGCCCGCCGCCGACGATGGTCGCGAGCGTTCCCCTGGTCATCTCGGCCAGCGTTGCTCCCCGTGCGTGCGGCACGATAGTATCGCCGTCGCCGTGAATCACCAGTACTGGGCAGCGGATGCGCCCGATCAACTCTGGCAAGGCTTCCGGGGCCGTGCGGTCGGGTGCAATCTGTGTCGCGATGAGTGTCTCGCCCGTGGTTTCGAGCGCCCACGCGATACCATCCTCGATCTGCTTGGTCGAGTGGGGTTCCGGAAACATCTGATGGAGGAAGAAGTCGGCGAATCCGGGGTAGTCTTTGCGCCAGTAATAGGCGCTGAACTTTGCCCAGCCTTCATCGGTTGGTGGCTGCTCGGTGAAAGGGTAGGTTTCTCGCGCCATGGGGACATTGCCAATGGGCAGAGCTGGCGCGATGAACGCTACAGCCGTCACGCGCTCAGGATGTTCGGCGGCTAGCAGCGTTGCCCAGCGCGCACCACGCGAGAGCGCGACGAGAGCCGCTCGCGACGTGTTGGTGGCGTCCATCACGGCGAGGGCATCGGCGGCAAACTCATAGTCGGCGTACATCGCCTCGCCTGGCGGGCGGCCCGAACGCCCGTTGCCGCGTCCGTCGAAGGTGACGACTCGAAAATAGCGTGCGAGATAGGGTACCTGCGCCTTCCACATCCGCGAGTGGAACAGTGACCATGCTGGCAGCAACAGGATTGTCTGCTCGCCAGTGCCGAAGACTTCGTAGAAGACGCGCACGCCGTCACGCTCGACATAGCCTTCCGCGTCAGGATATCTGGCCCTCATGGTTCTCGTGCCTCCCCTCGGCCTTTGCCTCTTCGAGACGTACAAGCCACCGGTCAATCATGGCAAGCAGCTCAGCCTGCCCTTCTCGAATTCCCCCCAGCCGCTCCAGCATGATGCCTTCGTTGAAGGTTATGACAAGCGTGGCGATTGCCTCCACAGGGTACTGCGTCGTATCAACGTTGTATTCGCCGAGCGCTTTGGCAAACGCCTCAGCCAGCACCGCGCGCCACTGTCTATGCACTTGCGCCAGCCGTTCCTGGAGCTCTGGGCGATTCCAACTGAGCGCCTGAAGCTCCAACCAGATCTTCTGATACCCACTGCTCAGGTCTTCGTCCAGGTAGGCCATCGCCGCCCGCCACTTTTCCAGGAAAGGCACATCAGCGGCATACATTGCCTGCTGGCGTGCGATCAGCCGATCAGTGAAGCGTTCGAGCACCTGGATGAGCAGTTGCTCCATCGAGCCAAAGTAGTAATGGATCAAGCCGTGATTCGCGCCCGCTTCTTCCGCGAGCCGGCGCGCTGAAATGCCAGCGTAGCCAACGCTGATGAGCAATCGCTCAGC
>DASUWS010000178.1:0-5434 GCA_036378295.1 Ktedonobacterales bacterium | reverse complement strand
TCCGCAGCAGAAGCATGAAATCCTCATGCGAGTTGAACGGGAAAGTCTGCGCACACTGGCGAGAGATTATGGCGTCTCCCACGAAACGATCCGACGTGTGTTGGCACACGACGAAACCTCGCCTCTGAAGTAGTTTCTTCGCGATTTAATCGGTTGCGCTCGCTATTTCTTGCTCCACGGCCACCTCCTATGAGGTATACGTTTCTTACTCGATGGTGCTCGATTCGTCTGGCCATCAGACGACCCTAGATCACTCGAAGCAGCAGCATCCTGGGGATTGACGTTAAGGGCAGCTTCGGTTGAAGCATTTGCCGCTGCTTGTAAACCTGCAACAGAAGGTGAAGCTGATGCGACTAACGCATCCTGCGCGGGCGGCGTTGGCAGCGCACTCCGTACTTGGTCGTCGCTCTCCCTCGTAGGCGGAGCATCGCCCTCGTCCACACTTGGCAGCGGTATGTACTTGAAGTGAATCTTCAGCGCGGCGAGCTCAGGTGGCGCAGGAGCGAGCGGACGTTCCCACCGTACGGGGCGAATGAAGCCACGGCCTTTATTAAGAGTGAGCGCGTGCATCCATTCCTTTCGGACAAAGTCTGATTGGGCTGACCGCTCCGACCAGAACAACTGGAATACATTCGCGTCGTCGATCATGCTCATCAGCGCAGGCGTGAACTCTTCACCAGAGCGCAAGTCCTCAGTATCGATGAGCACCTTCATGCCCAGTGCAACATAAGCCCTTCGGCAGGCTTCGACAATTGCTGTTCCCGCTCGGCACGCTGGCGTTCACCTCGCCACAGGCCGGCGACCGCCTCAAACTTGTCCCGGGGGTGCGAGCCTGCCCATCCGCTATACCTTCCCCGCGCCACCGGGTTCTGTGCCCCCATCTGCCACGCCCACGTCGGTGGCGACCGTCCAAGGATCAGGATCGCCGACACCCTCCCCCTACAGCCCCGTTGCTACGGTACAGATTCAGGCGGGATGCGGCGCAGGGCCGCTCGGTCGGGATACCTGCCCGGGAATGATCGGCCCAAGCGAGCCGGCCACCGGCAGCTATACGCTGCCTTGGATTGAAAACGACGTACGAGGGCCCGGCTACGTGATCCTCAACCTCCAGATGCGCTGGCCGCTGCCCGCCGGAGCCCTCGCTGGCGTGGACGTCCAGACCACCGATAGCCTCAGGGTCCTGATCCGCTGGACTGGCCCCAACTAGCGGGCAGTCGGGCTTCCTCCCGCGCAGTGTCACCGGGTGGCCGGTAAAGGCAAGCAGCCAGCGCCGTGCCGCGTTCCACCACCACTTGGGACGGGCGGGGACACTTCCCCGCAGAGAGCGGCTGACCAGGCAGCGCATCATCGATCTGCTGGTAGCCTTCGGCTTCAGGTGCCAAGGCAAGGCGGGGACGAACCTCTTCTGAACCCACGCCCCAAGTCTTGTGGCTCAGTAGACCGGGTAGTGCATCACGAACAGGAACGTGAAGAGGGCCAGGAAGATGGAGCAACCGATCGTGAGCACCTCGCGCAGTGCGGACCGGTGACGCACGGCTAGTGCCAGCACGATAAAGAGGGGGAAAATGACGCTGATGTAGCGTCCCAGTGAGGTGGGGACCGGGTTGGTGAGGACCGGCGCGGCGAGACTGGCCAGGGTGAAGAAGGCGTAGACCGGCCCCAGGCTGCGGAAGACGAAGACTAGCCCCACGAGGGCCGCCACGAAGAGCAGCCCATAGAGGGTCCACACAATCATGTTGAAGTTCGTAGTCGCCAGCCAGTGATTGGCGTACCTGAGCAACTTCAGAAACCAGACTATCGTACCAAGCTGAATACGCCCTGCGTGCCTTTCTTGCTGCGATACCTGGACATAGGCGAATGGATCGCCGAAGCGCACGGCGCAATAGACGAAATAGGCCCCCGTCCCGAGCGGGGTCAGTGCCAGCGCCAGCACGTTCCACCGTAGTGGGCGCCGCTGCTGCACCCAGTCAAGCGCATAGGCCAGCACGACACATGCACCCACGATAAAGCCGTTCGGCCGCACCGCGCCAGCGAACAGTGCGGCCACGCCAGCCAGCCACCATGCCTGTCGCTCGACCCCATAGAAGGCTACCACGGTCAGCAGCAGGTAGAGGGATTCGGTGTAGGCGGCGCCGTAATAGAAACTGAACGGGAAGGTGGCCAGCAGCACAATCGCGGTGATCGCTGTCTGGTGATCGAAGCGTTGTGCCACCAGGCGATACAGCACCACGCAGGCGGCGGCGAAGGCGAGCCAGGAGATGGCCATGCCGGCAACCAGATCGGCCTGTGCACCAAAGATGGGATTGAGGATGTGCTGGCCCATCCATATCGTGATGGGGTAGAGGGGGAAGAAATTGACGCTCGAGGCCGCCTGGGGCCGGTACTGGTAGCCCTGCTCGACGATCGATAGGTACCAACCCACATCGAAGCGGCTCCAGATCGTGAAGAGGCCGCGCACGGGCTGTCCTGGTATGATCCGTATGAATATCTGCGCCGCCAACAGCAGGACGATGCGGACGCCAAACGCCAGTGCGAGGGGGGGCAGCATCCAGGAGGAGCGCACAAACAGCCACGTCATCGCACCGCGCACGGTGACAGCTGCGCGCGACAGCGTGTGGCTGCTTACGAGTAGGTGTTTGCGCAGCGCCATCGGCGATCTGCATCCTTTCTCACGTGCATCGGAGCGATCTTGATCGGTTGCCCATTGCTCTTGTCAGCAATTTATCGAGCGCACACATGGTGCCATGCCGCATAGCATGCTCGTTTGGAATCCATCGAGATAGGTACGCTGCGCATGCATCTGCACATATGGCATGCCTACCTGGGCAGAAGCCGATCGTTAGACGTTACTCCGTTATGCCGGCTGGGGCACGCGAGTGGGCATGAGGCGCCCGGAGGGGTCATCATCCTCCAGACGGGCCTCCTCATGATACTCGGCGTCGGTATTGACCTTCCAGGGATCGTAGCGGGTGCCCAGGGCGATGTTGCGCGCGGCGAGCAGCGCGGTCATCATCGAGTGGTCCTGATTGTTGTAGTGGTGCATGCCGTTGCGCCCTACCAGTTGCAGGTTGGGCAGGTGCTCCGCCAGATAGTTGCGGATGACGGCCAGGTGCTGCTTATACTCGTCGTCGTAGACCGGATAAGCCTTAGGCTGGCGTACCACCGCACCCCAGAGCACCTCCTTCGATCCGCATATGCCTAGTTGGGCCAATTCCTTACGCGCCAACTCGACTAGCTGTTCGTCCGAGGATCCCCATAGCCCATCACCCTCGAAGCAGAAGAACTCCATCCCAAGGCAAGTTGTCTTGGGGTCAGGCACCAACGCTGGGCTCCAGGTCTTGAAGTTCTGGATGCGCCCGACCTTCACGGAGGGATCATGAATGTAGATCCAGTTGTCGGGGAACAGATTTTCCTTCTCGATTACCACCGCGATCGTGAGAAAGTCGCGATACTTGAGCTTGTCAGCCGCGGTGCGTACGTGATTGGGCAACGTGGGTTGGCACACACGGATCAGCTCACGGATTGGCAGCGTTGAGAGGAAATGCGTGCCGCTAAACGTGTGCTCTTCGCCTGTGGCTGCGTTGCGAGTGACAATGTGGGTCACCCCTACATCCAGAGCGTGGCAAACCGCCACTACGTTCTGCCCCATGGCCACGGTCTGGCCTCGTGAGCAAAGGATATCGCGCACCCGGTCCCACATCTGGCCAGGCCCCAGGCGGGGGTAGCGGAACTGATCGATGAGTGTCTTGATTGCCGCTTCTCCGTCGCGCTTACCCTTGCGTTGTGGCAGCAGGGAGCTCTTGATGGCCTGCGTCAGGTTGAGACCCTTGATACGCTGAGCGGCCCAGTCGGCCGAGAGTTCCTTCGTGCTGATGCCCCAGACCTTCTCGGTATAGGTCTTGAAGAAGATCTGGAACAACCGCTGGCCGAACTGATTGCTCACCCAATCCTCCAATGACCGTGGGTTCTGGACAGGGCGCACCCGTGCCCTGGCGTAGCTAGCCATGCAGCGCACCGTCTCGATCAGGCCCAGATTCATGAGGGCGTTGGCAGCTTTCAGCGGGTAGTCGAAGTACTTGCCCCGGTAGTAAATGCGCGAGAGCCGACCACACGTCAGAAGCTCGTCGCCCAGAATCTCCGTCCATAGATCCTCG
Organism: Ktedonobacterales bacterium; assembly: GCA_036378295.1. Taxonomy (GTDB): domain Bacteria; phylum Chloroflexota; class Ktedonobacteria; order Ktedonobacterales; family JADMIN01; genus DAHUXT01. The sequence goes on along the minus strand of DASUWS010000178.1, from coordinate 1,280 downwards.
ATCTCGCGGTTCTTACTAAAGAAGCGGTGGCCACCAATGTCGAAACGGTAGCCGTGGCGCTCCTCGGTGCGCGAGATGCCCCCTACGAAGCGGGTATCCTTTTCCAGCACGGTGACTGGCACCCCGTGCTTTGTCAACTCGTAAGCCGCCGTCAGCCCTGCCGGACCTGCCCCCATCACCACTATATATGCCGCACCATTCCGCTGCATATGCGTGTCGTCTCCTCCCCAATGCACCCCGTTGCGTGGGCTATACATGGCTGTAGAGAACATTGGCCGTGCCCTGCCGTAATAGCTCGTATCGTGGCACGTAGCGTGAGCAGAGGCTCTTGGTAGCAACATAGGAGATTAAGCGAGACACTGGGCCGCACCCACATCGATAGCAGATCCCTCGCTTCGCTGTTTCGCGCCACGTAGAACCTTGGAATATAGCCTCCGCCTTACTTGGGTGTTTGCAAGAAAGAGTCCACGGATTGCCTACGCTCGATCCGTCTGGTCGTAAATTCTCGCTTGTGTACGAGTACTCCAAGCCTATGACTTACCCCAAAGGCGATCACGCGATGCGCTCAAACGCGCACTGCGAGAGCGAAGTCGCACTGCCTAGAAAGCGGAAGGTCATATTTGGCGAAGCCAAAAATTCGTCAAACGCTTTGAGCTCATTTTTGCGGTCGTAGAATTCGTCGAAAAGAACAATGGTGCCCACACGAATATCGTCTTTCAGCGTCTGTAAGACAAGCTGTGCAGATGAGTACAGGTCCACATCGATATGCACGATAAGGCGTTCATGGGGTGGTAAGGTAAATGATGGGAGCGTCTGATCGAACCAGCCAACGTGCAGGATTACCCGCGCATCGTCGAAAGTCGGTATGTTGCCTCTCGTGTCAAACATTCCCTGGCGATTATAGGCATTCCAGTTCTCAGGCAGTCCCTCGAAGCTGTCAAAGCCATGCAACGATGACTGCGGATTTTTGAGGAGCTCGCTCCAGATGCGCATGGATGCGCCCTGGAACACCCCAAATTCCAGATAGAGCACCTTCTCATGCGCAATCTCGCGGGCTAGAGCGCTATAGAGCTTGCGACGGCCACGATAAGCGGGCTTGAATGGGAAACCATGGGTTCGGAACCATTTCCCAGCTTCGAGTTGGCTCATCACGCGCTCAAGCCAGTAGTCTAGCCAGTCCAGCCGCTGCCTGGAGATGCGCGCTCCTATGCGGGTCAGAATTGTACGGGGCATCCATATAAGAAATGGTTCCCTGGTCGGCACTTCGCTCTGCGACATTC
>DASUWS010000177.1:0-15555 GCA_036378295.1 Ktedonobacterales bacterium | reverse complement strand
ACTGTCTCCCCCTAACATTTTCGACCAGCCAGCGTTATTACCTAGTAAGCTGAGCATCTTTCCCCGAACGATGCTGGTCGTTTTGCGTTCCGCACCTCGCATTTCGCAGCTCTCTTACCTGACAGGCGCCAGGATACTCCGCGTGCACCCAAGAGCCCCGTAGGACACGTAGGAGTGGAGATAGATCCTGGAACATGTGGCTTCACAACGGTGTGAAGTCATGATCAGTGTCGTGTTGAGCAAAAGGAGTCAACGCGCATGCAGCATCGTCGTGCCATCTTAGGGGGGACCGTCGCGGCCATTACGGCCGTCGCCCTCGCCGCCGCGCTCTTCGCTGGGAGCGCCTTCGGCGTCCACGCCGCAGCACCATCGAGCCCGGGCACTGAAGTCAAAACCGGCACATACTATGGTGTCTCTCGGCCGGTGCGCGACCTTCCCTCGTCGGCAACGGCATTCCGCGGCTCGCCTGATCGCCCGCTCCGCAGTCCCGGCCAGAACGCTGGCCAAGCTGCGCCGGATCCGATCGTGCAGACGACTACCGGACCCCTGGTTTCGACCACAGCTGGCCTGAACTTCAATGGCATCGGCGACACCAGCAACACGCCCTCCAATCCCTGTAACTGCGCGCCGCCAGACACTAATGGCGCGGTGGGCGCGACGCAGTACGTGCAGGTCGTCAATACGGCGTTCGGCGTCTATGACAAGACGACCGGCGCGATCGCTTCCGGCTTCCCCAAGGCCATCAATACCCTGTGGAGCGGGTTTGGCGGCGGATGCCAGACCAACAACGATGGTGACCCGACCGTAGCGTATGACCAGGCGGCCAATGTCTGGATCATCAGCCAGTTCTCCGTCTCGACCACGCCGTACCTGCAGTGCGTCGCGGTCTCCACGACCTCGGACGCGACCGGCAGCTACCACCTCTACTCGTTCAACTACGGCAACACCCAGTTTCCGGACTACCCGAAGTTGGGCGTGTGGTCCAATGCGTACGTCACGACGTACAACATCTTCAACAATGGCCAGACCTTCGCTGGCCCCAAGGTGTGCGTCTGGGACCGCAGCGCGATGATCAGCGGCGCCACTCCTACCGAGCTGTGTAACCAATTCGGCACGAGCGTCAACAGCATCCTGCCGGCGGATATTGACGGCGGCATCCTCCCCGCAGCCGGCCAGCCGATCCCCGCCGTCAGTCTGGGCACCAACGCGCTCAACTACTACACATTCAACCCCAATTTCACCGCGAAGACGCTCGCCGTCACCGGACCAACGAGCATTCCGGTCGCCTCGTTCAGCCAAGCGTGCGGTGGTGGCACCTGCATTCCGCAGCCTGGCACGTCCAACAAGCTCGACTCGCTAGCCGACCGCCTGATGTATCGCCTGGCCTATCGCAAGTTCGCCGATGGCCATGAGTCACTCGTCGTCACGCACGCTGTCCTCATCAGCGGCAACAAGCGCAGCCAGGTGGACGGGATGCGCTGGTATGAGCTGCGCAATCCGAGCGCTGGCACCCCGACGCTCTACCAGCAAGGCACCTTCTCACCTGACAGCGCCAGTCGCTGGATGGGCAGCATCGCTACGGATAAGAATGGCGACATCGCGCTGGGCTACAGCGTCTCCAGCGGGAGTATCTACCCATCCATCCGCTATACAGGACGTGTGCCGACCGACACACTGGGCACGATGGAGGCCGAGAACACGATCTTCACCGGATCGTTCTCACAGACGGGGACGCTGCATCGCTGGGGCGACTACAGCGCGATGCAGATTGACCCGGTCGATGATTGCACCTTCTGGTACACCAACGAGTACCTGCCGGCCAACGGCAGCTTCAACTGGGCCACACGGATTGCGAGCTTCAAGTTCGCGGGCTGCGCGTAGCACAGGCTCCGTCGTGCATGTGCACGTGCTCGTGTGATGGCGTTTCTAAAAGTCCTCTGTGTTAAGACGGCATTTTGAAAGCCCTCTAACACAGAGGACTTGTATTTTGAGGCCAAGAAAATCCCCGGCTGGTGCTTACCAGCCGGGGATTCAAGACCCTCTTCCGCGCCTCTGATTGTAACAATCACATACATGTTGAAACACATTTACATGTCTAATTTGTATCACTGTACAAACAAACTCGTCAAGAATAAATAGCGAGTACATGACCAAAATCACGGATACCTTATGCAGCAGTTGTACTTCTGTCCATCCATGCGTTATACTTTTGACAGGATTTGTCACTGTATGTAGAGATCGTGCAGTGCATGCCTGATAGATCGGAGATACCTGTTCGGAGTGGCGATTGGAAAGGGGGATGTGATGGCACAACGTAAAGATGGATCAGCAATGGGGGCCATGAAGCCGGTCGGGCGTCGTGGCGAGTCAGAAGAGGAAGCACTAGCACGCTACACGCCGTTCGCGCGGGCGTTGCAGGAATGGCTGTGGACGGGGCGCGGCTACGGCAAGCCTGCCTGGTCGCGCCGTCGGCTGGCGCAGGAACTCGAAGGCGTCTCACTCGGCGCGGTGGATAGCTGGTTCTCACGTGGCACCCGCCCGGAACCGCAAGCGTTCTGGGAGCTGGTGCGGGTGACGGGCTGGCAGCCAGAGTATCTGATGGAACTGGCGGGCTATGACGAGATGCCACCGCAGGTGCAAGGCCCGTGGGCGTTTGCTCGCGAGCACGCGCAGGAACGCTTCGGGTATGACGCGGCGCGACTGGCGGACGTGCTCCAATGGCTCACGGACGTGCAGCGCGAATACGAGCGTAAGCCCAAGCGACCCACGCAGCACCGGAAGAAGGCGCAACACGAGTCGAGCCAGGACACGCGCCAGCAGACGAGCCAGGACGCGCGCAGAAGGGGTAGTCCGTAGCGGGTTGGGGTACAGGTAGGGGTACTGCGGCCCGTTGGGGTGGCGCGACAGCACCGACGCAATCGGCATGAACCCGGAATATTGCTGGTAGGGCGGGGGGGACTCGAACCCCCACTCGGCTTTCGCCGAAGCGGATTTTAAGTCCGCTGTGTCTACCATTCCACCACCGCCCCAGGGTTGCATCTGTTCGCCAGCATACCACACCTGCCAGCGTCCAAACTAGCGAACTCCCTCCATTTCCGCCCCTACGGCGCAACCGTTGGCATAAATAGCCTGCGGGCGTATATACTCCCTGCCAGATGCTACGATATATTCCTGAACGGGATACGCGTAATTGCAGACACGGCTTTCGGAAGGAGTTCTACGCATGCCAGGCCAGCGCCTTTGGCGACGAGCGGCGGCCGTTCCAGACAACGATCACTGATGGGTCGTCTCTTTCTGCGCGATGTGCCTTACGTCCTGCCAAGCGATATGGGCGAGGTCAACCGGCTGGACTTCCAGCATTACATGATGCGCGCAGCGCTGCGTGGCAACTACGCTGCTCCTGTCGGCACGCCCGCCAGCATTCTGGACGTCGGGAGCGCTTCAGGGCGCTGGGCGATTGAGATGGCAATGCTCTTTCCCGGGGCGCAGGTCGTTGGGGTCGATATCGTCGCTCCTCCAGAAGATAGCAGCATTGCCAGCGCAACCACGCCGCCCGCTAATTATTCGTTCGTGACGGGCAATATTCTCGACGGGCTGCCATTTCGCGACGGCAGCTTCGCTTTCGTGCATCAGCGCTACATGATTGGCGCGATCCCGGGTGACCAGTGGCCGCGCGTCGTGGCTGAGCTTGTTCGAGTAACGCAGCCCGGTGGATGGATCGAGCTCGTCGAGGCCGATACGTCGCGTGGCGGCGGCGCGGCCCTCGCAACCGTGGACCAGTGGGTCGCCTCGGTGCTGGCGCGGCGCGGGCTGGACATTCACCTGGGCCGGTATCTGCGCGCATTCCTGCAAGAGGCTGGCGCGCGTCGGGTCACCGAGCGGCAGGTCGATCTCCCGCTGGGTGCATATGGCAGACGCATCGGCACACTGGTAGAATCCGACTATTTCGCCGCGGTAGATGCTATGCGCGCGCCCGTGGTCTCGCTGGGGATCGCCTCGGAAGCGGACTACGACGACACCGTGCGGGCCGCTCGCGAGGAAGTTCAGCGCGGCAAGTGTGTCTTCCCCGTGTACGTCGTCTACGGCCAGCGCCCGTAACCCCAGTCAGCCGCCATCCAGACTCGACCACGCGGCATTCGCATGCGGCATAATATGCTACAGGCGCCGCCAGCGCATCGGCTCACATCAACGGGATGCGCCAGCGCCACTCGTTCGCCGACCACCGAGGAGGTATAGTGCGTGGCCGATTCCACTCCCGCATTCAACGCGGCTCCCCCACCGATGCATACGCGCATCACCGGACTGTTTGGCATCCGCTACCCCATCGTTCAGGGCGGTCTGGCACACCTCGCCTATTCCGGGCTGGCCGCTGCCGTCTCCGAGGCGGGTGGGCTTGGCCAGATCGGCATGGCCTGCTTTGAGACGCCCGAGGAGCTGCGCGCTGATATCCGCAAGCTCAAGGCGCTGACGACGCGGCCATTCGGCGTCAACTTTCCGCTGGGCCACCGGCCTGTCGAGCCGTTCGTAGATGTCGCGCTGGAAGAGGGCGCGCATGTCATCTCGATCACCGCGGGCAACCCGGAGGGCGTGCTGCGCCATATCACCGCCAGCGGCGTGAAGCCTCAGCCCAGGACGATGGTGCTGGTTGCCGGAATACGTGCCGCTCGCAAGGCACAGGATCTCGGCGCGGACGCGGTGATCGCGGTGGGCTACGAAGGCGGCGGACACCTGGGACGCGACGACATCGGCACACTCGTGCTGACGCCGAAGATCGTCGAATCGGTCAAGATTCCGGTGCTGGCGAGCGGCGGCATCATGGATGGCTGGGGGATGGCGGCGGGCCTGGCGCTGGGCGCGGACGGTGTCGAGTTGGGCACACGCTTCATCGCCGTCCAAGAATGCATCGCTCATCAGAACTACAAGCAGGCGCTGGTCGATGCGAACGAGGCCGATACCGTCATCATCGAGCGGACGCTGGGACGCCCAGCGCGTGTCCTGCGGCGCGGGCCACTGGTGGAGCGCATCCTTGCTGCCGAAGACGACCTCACCCGCCGGGGCGCCAGCCGCGAGGAGGCGTTCGAGATGATCTTCCCGATGATTCGCGGCGAGATGAACAAGGCCGCGGCCATCGAGGGCAGGCTGGATGAAGGCTTTGTCTGGGCTGGTGAGGGTGTCGGCCTGATCCATGACATCCCAACCGCCCGCGAGTTGATCGAGCGCATGGTACGCGAAGCCGCCAGCGCTATGGAGCGCATGCGTGGCATGTTCGGGTAAGTCTATATTGACTCAGACATAACGCTTCCCTGAAGCACTTCCAATGTCTGAAAACTGCTACCCTGATACGCTTTCATGAGTCTTTCAGCCCGTCGAGTTGGTAAACCTGAAGCGGCAGCGTCTTGCCCTTGACGACCAGCGGGTCGAGCGCGTGGGCGGCCACCAGTGGTGCGATGGCAGCATACGTCGCGGCGCTGAGGATGATCTGATCGGCGGCGCCTGCCTGCAGCCGCTGGGCAACATTCACCGCGTCGCCGATGGCCGTGTAGTTCTGCAGATGCTCGCGCGAGCCGATATTACCGACAACCGCCAGCCCCGTATGCACCCCGATGCCATAGTGGACTGGCTCGGCGTCGGGAGGCAGCGCCGCGTGGTGCCGCTGCAGCGCTGCCCGCATCGCCCAGGCTGCGCGCACCGCCCGCGCCTGGTGGTCTACCTGGGCGAGAGGCGCGTTGAAGATGGCCATCAGCGCATCACCAATGAACATCGTCAGCGTGCCTTCCTCGCACCAGATCGCCTCGGTCAGAATGTTGAGGTAGCTGTTGAGGATGCGCACCAGCTCGGCTGGAGCGATGCGCTCGGCAAGCTGCGTATAGCCGCGTATATCGGCGAAGAGGACGGTAATCTCGCGTGTCTCGCCGCCCAGATTGATCGCGGCGGAATCGGCCAAAAGCTGTCGCACCACTGCCGGATGCACATAACGCCCGAAAAGCCGCTGAATCTCTTCCGTCTGGCGCTGGCTCCAGCGTAGCTCGGTCAGATCATCCACCACCATCGCCACACCCAGCGGCTCACCCTGGCCATCACCTGCCCGCAACGGCGAGACATTCAGCCGCAGGTTCACCTCGCCGCGCTGTGGCAGCGTCCGCGTCACCTCGTGGCCTAGCGTCGCAGCGGTGCCATTGATCGCCTGAAAGAGAATGTGGGCCAGAGTTGGATCGCCAATGCTCGCCAGCACCTCTTGATATGACCGCCCGACGGCGCCCGACGCGGCGAGGCTGAAGATGCCCTCGGCCGCCCGGTTGAAGGTCGTCACCATGCCGGTAGTGTCTGCGGTAATGACGCCACTCGCGATGGAGGCGTAGATGTTGTCCATGTACGTCTTCATCGCCGTGATCTCGCGCACCCGGCGGCGCAAATCCTCAAAGAGTCGGGCATTGTCAATCGCGATGGCCGCCTGATTGCAGAAGGTGGCGAGCAGATCGAGATGCGCATTGTCGAAGAGCGCTCGCTCGGTACGACTATCCACATAGACGACGCCGACCGCGCCTCCGCGCACCCGGAGCGGCGCGCACATCACCGAGCGGATGCCCTGAATCACCACGCTTTCATGCTGGCGTAACCGTTCATCCATCTGGGCGTCGGTGGTCAGCAGCGGTCGCTGCCGCTCCCAGACGTCGCGCACGATATTGCGGCTCAGTCCAAAGTCGCCCTGGGCCAGCGGCCCGCCGTCCATCCCACGTGCCGCCACAAACCGCAAATCGCCACCCGCTTCATCACCCAGCATCAGGAAGCCACGCTCGGCATGCACGACCTCGATAAGCTGATCGAGCACACGCCCCAGCACATCATCGAGATCGAGCGAGGTATTGAGATCCTGGGCAATCTGATACAGCATCGAGAGCCGCTCGCGCTCGCTCTGCAGCGCGGCCACATTATCCTGCGCGGCCTGGACCGAGGCATTCAGCCGGCGCAGCGCATGCTCCAACTGCGCCAGGCGCAGATCGGCGGCGCGGGCGGTTTGCAGCGCATCCGCCAGCACACGCGTGCGCGGATCGCTCAGGTTAGCGGAGAACTCTCCCTCGGCAACGGGTTCAAGGGAGCCAGCCAGGCGATGCATCGCGACAGCCATCTCTGCCAGGCCAGCGGCGATTGAGGCGACATCCTGGCGAGCGCGTGCCTGGGCGGCGCGCGCAACCCCAGCAACCTGGGCAGCACTTTCCGGCTGGCCCAGATGCGTGACCAGCGCGCCTTCGTTATCGAGCACGGGTGTGGGAATCGGCGGCGGAACAGGAATACCTTCGGGCGGCGTGAGCACCGAGGGAGACGAGAGCGCTCCACCCGCGCCAAGCACCACCGTCGGTTCATCGGCGGCGCTGGACGGAGTCTCAGACTGTTTTCGTTCCCCTGAATCCTGTGAACTTGCCATTACCCATCCGATCCCTGAGAGCATGCGTACAGCATATGCTACATTTATCAATGCGGCGATCTCCCGCACATTCCGGGCGGCGCATTGCGACACGCCGGATGAATTCAGCGACATCTGGCGTGTCAGACGGAAAGTAGCACACCGAGTATATCATGGTGCGAGCGCCCTGTGTATCGCTCTGTGCATCAGCAAGGATTAGAGTCCAGTGCGAGACACAATCCTGCGATACACCACGCTGGCTGGTCCTTTGAAGCATAGGCTGTGTATGGTGGCACGAAACTGGCTACAGAGAGTGAAGGAATGCCTTGCTGGGGAATTACCCGGTAGCGAGGACGCCTGCAATCCCGCAGTCAGGGAGCGTGAAAGCGCACAAGCGGAGTGGAATAGAAGGTACGGTCATGCGTATTTCCTCCGATGAGTATACAGGTATTGAGGAGTGGCACGCCTCTTCTGGCCACGACGTGCAGTTTTACGAGTCTGATGATTTCCTGGCCGACCGCGTGAGCGCTTTCATACAGGCGGGCCTGGAGGCTGGTGATGGCTGCATCGTCATCGCCACGCCAGCGCACCGTGAGCAGATCGAGCGCCGCCTGAAAGCCAAAGGAACCCACCTTGCTGCGGCCCGTCTCCGGGGCACATACATCGCGCAAGATGCCGCGGAGACGCTGGCAACCTTCATGCGCGAGAGATCTCCGGACCCCAGGCGTTTCGCCGAGGTGATTGGCGGCATGATCCAGCGAGTCGCCCAGGGCTATCCGGCGCGCTCAGTGCGTGCGTACGGCGAGATGGTCAGCCTGCTCTGGCAGGAGGGCAATCGCGCCGCCGCCATCACACTGGAGGAACTCTGGAACGATCTGCACGATTCCATCCACCCGTTCTCGCTCTGCTGCGCATATCCCATGGCTGGTTTCGCAGGGGAGGAGGAGCAACAGGCGTTCCTCGCGATTTGCGAGAGCCATGAGCACGTCATGCCAGCAGAGAGCTACGCGGCGCTGGCAACCGCCACGGAGCGGACGCGCGCCATCACACTGTTGCAACAACGGGCCAGCTCGCTCCAAGCAGAGATTGCTGAGCGGAAGAAGGTTGAAGAGCGGCTTCGGCAGTTGGAGGCGCGCAAAGATGCCTTCATTGTGATGGCCAGCCACGAGCTCAAAACGCCCGTTACCAGTCTCAAAGCATTCACTCAGATCCTGAAGCGGCGCATGGCGCAGCAAACTGACCATCAGTCCGACCTCAAGACGCTGCTCATGCTCGACCGTATGGAGGCGCAACTGGAACGGCTGATTGGCCTCGTCGGAGAACTGCTGGATGTCTCTAAGATGGAATCGCACATCCTCACCTACCGGGATAGCATCTTTGATTTCGATACGATGGTGCGCGAAACGATGGCGGATATGCAGGCACTCTCCACGAGACACACCATTTGCCTGGAAGGTGAGACTGGCGCCCAGGTCTACGGTGATCATGATCGCCTGGCACAGGTACTGACCAGTTTACTCGACAATGCCATCAAATACTCCCCTGAAGGGCAAAGCATTCTCGTGCGCCTGAGCACTCATCCTGAGCCAGACAGCTCATTGGTCGAAGTGGCTGTACAAGACCATGGCATGGGCATCTCCGAGCAGCATCAGGCGTATATCTTCGAGCGCTTCTACCAGGTGGGGGACGGCCAGGGTGGCACCTATGCCGGCCTTGGCATCGGTCTGTACATCGCGCGCCAGCTTGTCGAGCGACACAACGGCAGGTTGTGGGTCGAGAGCCAGCCTGGCGAGGGCAGCACCTTTCACGTGATCTTGCCGTGTGTCCGGCAGGATGTGGCTGATCCATTCGGCGGCTCGCAATACGAGGAGGATTGATGAGCGGCCAGCAGAAGATGATTCTGGTTGTGGACGATGAACCTGATATCGTCTTTGCCCTCGTTACAATCCTGGAGGACGCGGGGTATCACACCATTGCGAAGGCTAAGGCCGATCACCTGGCACAACAGATGCACCAGAGCGAGCAGCTTCCTGATCTCATCCTGCTCGATATGCTCCTCTCAGGTCAGCGTGGCACCGAGATTGCCCGAGAGCTGAAACAGCACCCGACAACGCGCCACATTCCTATCCTGATGCTCTCAGCCCACCCGAACGCCGAGCGGGAGGCAAAGGCTGCTGGCGCGGATGGCTTCATCCCCAAGCCGTTTGATATGGATGATCTGCTGGAGAAGGTGGCCGCATTTCTGTGAGCGCAGGGGTGAAGGTCCATCTACCCCCCGGAGCCTGAAAGCTCCTCACAGGATGTCGCTGTAGCCTGAAGGCCCTGGCGAATGTCCTGCTCATCCATCGTCGTGATTACCTGTGATACTGACTCTGTATTGGTCGTTGTCATGCGCCCTCTCTCGCCGGCCCTGCGGGCCACCCTCCCGATGGGACGCAGCCGCTGCGCGCGCTCGACGCGCGCTCCGAGCCTGACGGCTCGCGCGTCTGCCTCCTCTGAGGGGAGGGATTCCAGCGCGAGTGTCTGGCTTTCTGCCTCCCCTCTCCGTGTCGGGGAGGGGCTGGGGGAGAGGGCAGAATCCGCAGAATCCGCAGATGCCACATGTGCCAACATCCCAAACGGATTGCGTATGGCCCCCATCCCATCGGAAGGAGGTTGCTCTATTTCATGATGTTGAATGGGCGGTTGTTGCGCCGCGGCAGCGCTTCGTCCCGCTCGCGTGCGGCCACCGCATCCTCGCTGAACCGTGCCAGCCACTCTGCCGGGGCGTCTTTGCTCTCGCCACCGTGCGGCGTGACGCGCTCGCGCACGCGACAGATGACGGGCGTGTTGATAGCGCTGCCCGCGATGATCGCCTGACCTTTCGAGAGCGCAGGCAGATTTTGCAGCAAGTCGCGCCCAACCCCCTCGACAGCCGTGGCGACGCTCTTCTGGTCCACCTCGTTGACGATGCGCATGATGCACTGCGTCAGGCATTGGCTGAGCACATCGGCATCCAGCTTGCCAGGGCGCTGGCTGATCAGCCCAACGCCGATGCCAAACTTGCGCCCTTCGGCCAGCACCTGCTTGAGAATGCCCGTCGTGATCGCCTCGCCGTCGTGCGGCGCGAAGTGGTGTGCCTCCTCCAACAGGATGAAGACGGGATACGGCAGGAACCGCTCATCGCTCGCGTGCACTTTGCCCTTCTCGGTATCCATGCGCGCCTGATTGATGCGGCGCAGGAGCGTCGCGACGATCACTTGCTGGTCGCGCTCGTCGATCTCGTTGAGCTGGAGCACGGTACACTGTCCCGGCTGAAGTATCTCGCCCAAATTGAGATGTTGGAACTGGTCGAAGACCATCGTGTTGTCGCCCAGCCGCTCGTCGATCTTCCAGTGGAGCGCGGCGATGGTGCTATTGCCGCTATCGTCGCCGCTATCCTCATTCGCGGATTTGCCGACGTTGCTCACATGGCGCTTCAGGTCAGCCGCGCCCCAGGGCTGGCCTTTCTTCTCATTGCGCAGCGCATCATAGGCCCGGCTGAGGAAGTGATGCTGCTTATCGGTCATGTTGGGGAGCAGGTAACGCAGATCGCCGAGCGTCAGCGTGTTCAGGCGCACCTTCACCTGATCATGCAGGTAGACACGTGTGTGCGCCTCATACCGTGGATGACGGCGGCCAGCGGGACTGGCAGGCTCGCTCGCGCGGAACTCCTCGCGGTTGGCGATTTCCTGCAGCGTGCTGTACTCGCCGTGGGGATCAATGACGAGGACAGCGGCGCGATTGTATGGGCGCATTAGCTCCTCGACGATGACGCTGGCGAGGTAGCTCTTGCCCGCGCCCGTGCTGGCGATGATCGCCAGGTGGGTGCTCACCAGTTCTTTGACATCCAGTACGACTGGCACAGCGGTGGGCGGGCGTGTCAGCAGCGAGCCGACAACGGCGCTGCCTGTCTGGCCCCATTGCTTGCGCGAGAGCACCGTGGCAAGCCAGGCATCTTCCGCGAGGTAGATGGGCGTGCCGGAGCTTGGCGGAATCCATGGGTTGACGAAGGTGCCGAGCGCCTCGTCGTAGTACCCCATGATGGCAACGTGTAACTCGAAAAGGTCGCTGGCGCGCATATCGTAGCCAACCAGCGCCGCCACCTGAGAGGGCGATACCTCAGGCTCCGAGAGAAACGTATCAGGGAAAAGCTGCACCGGCACCCGCCGCAGAATGCGCCCCAGCACCCGGCGCGGCGCGGCGGTACGCGCTCCGTTGGCTGCACGCGTGCTGGAGGCTCCGCTGGTCGCGTCGTCTAGCTCGTAATAGACGTACTCGCCGTTCTTGAGGAGCCGCTGCTCATCGCGCGAAATGAGCGTATACTCGTGGATCGTTTCGCCGGGGCCTTTGGTAATGCCGACCGGGCGGGATGTCTGTACGCCGCTCATTACACTATCCTTCCGCCTTGCGTTCTCTTCCGCCGCTCTCCCGCGCTTATCCTGCCGCCAGCACCTTCAGCCGCCACGCCAGATTGCGCTTGACAATTGCCAGCAGGGCGGCATTTTCCGGAAGTAGCGCCTCCAGTCGCTCGACCGTCCGCAGCATGGCCATCGGCAGCAGCGGGTGATCCTGCGCGACGGTGTGGGGCAGGTAGCCCAGGTGCAGATAGGGGCGCGACGCGGGCCCATCGGCGAAGGTATGGAAGGCGCGTACCTGCGCCTCTGAGAGCGGCTCAACCACTGCTCCCAGGTCGGGCGCGAGCGCGGGCACCCCATGCGTCATTTTGCCGGGCGGCACGCCGTCTCCGGTCATCGTGCCCAGCACCAGAATCGAGACGAGCACGGCCCGCTCCGCCAGATAGTCCGGTGAGAACAGGGCAAGCTGCTCATCATTGGAGAGACGGGGGCCGAGCGTGCCAAAGGCGGGATTGACGAGGATCGTGTCATAGATGAGACCGACAGCCCAGAGTCCCCGCGCCTGATCAGCCACCAGGGCATCGCCTGGCATGGGTGCGGCGGGATGTGGCTCAAACGCGGCAACATCAGGCGCGGCGAGGGCCGTTCGCAGCGGCATACGCACGAAGCTGCCGAACGCATAGGCGGCGGGGTCAGGTGGAGCGGCAACCTCGCCAGGGCCGAAGATCTGGCAGGTGTAGCGCACATGTGACTCCGAACGGACGACCTTGCCGATGCCCATCGCTGCCATCTCGGTTGCTCCTTGCCAGACACCCTGCCGCCAGACGCAGACCATACCGCCCGCATGACAGTATATCATGCAGGCTACCGCTATCCTGCCAGAAGGGCCACTGACACGGATTGGACGTGCGGAGATACCTCAGAGCAGCTACGGTGTTACCGTGGGAAGCTCTGGGGTGACGGTTCCCTGAGCGTCGCTTGCGGGCGCCGTTCCCTCCGCGACCGTCGTGGTGACGGTTGCCGAAATGGTTGTTGCGGTCGTCGTCGCCGGAACGATGGTCGAGGTAGCGGTCACTGGTTGCCCCTTGGGAGCCGATCCGGGCGCATTCGATCCGGACACATTGAAGTACTGGTAGCTCAGGGTCGCGGCGAACACCACCCCAGCGCCGATCAAGCCGGTGCCGAGCACGATAATGACCAGCAGGAGCATGCTGCGCCTGCGTGAGACGGGGCGAAAGCGCTGTGGTCGCGGGACTTTGCGCATGGACGGGCGCGGGATTACCTGGTGGTTCGCCAGCCAGTAATCTTGCTTGGGCAGCCATAATTCCTGCGTCACTCGCGCGGAAGCTGATTCGAGCGCGAGATCTCGCGTCACCTTGCGCGTCACCCTCGCCTCCACCCCTCGCGCGGTTCCTGGCGCGGCTGGTTTGGGCGCGGCCTGACGCGCTTTACGAGGTGGCGCTGGCTCAGGCGCTTTGCGGGGTGGCGCTGGCGCGGCCACAACCTGCGGTGCTCTACGAGGTGGCAGAGGTTCGGACACGATCTGTGGGGCCGCACGGGGAGGCGCCGACGCCGGCACGATCTGCGGCGTCACCGTCGGCACGATCACCACACCCTCAATCGCGGGAGCTACTGTCACGCCCTCGATCATGGGAATCACTGGAGCCACTGCCGCCAGGTCCTCGGTCATGAGAACCGCCGCTTCGCTTTCGATCATGAGAGTAGGCGGCATGTCTTCAGGATCTGGCCACGGGCGCGGCAGTGGATATTTGCCGCTACTGCTCCGTGGCGAGTGGGGCCGCTTGCCCGACGTATCGCTGGCGGATGCGTCTTTGCCTTTGGCGCGGGCACCGCTCCCACCTACTTCATCTGTCCCGTCAATGCCACCTGTTGGTGATCCCGGTCTCATCCCTGAATCATCCCTCCAATAATTCCGCGGTCGCTTGATATGTGCGATGAGTATACACATGCCTACAAACGCACACAATACTATGGCCGATTCCTCTTAGCCCACCTGGCGCAATGCTATGTGCACTACCAGGCTCAATGTGTTTCACCGGCAGGACGCATTTCTCAGGTGAGAGGGCGCAGCAACGCGCTTGGGCGACCCATGAGAGAAGCAGGGAAGAGGAGCATCACGATGCGGCGAGCGCCGTTGCGATGCGCGCTGCCCAGAGGGTATTGTTGAGCAGCAGCGCCCGATTGGCAGCGATGCTGGTGCCATGAGTTAGCGCGCCGATACGAGCCAGGAGAAACGGCGTGATCCCCGGGCCAGTCACCCGCGCCTCGGCGGCTTCGCGCTCCGCCTGGGCCAGCGCGCCAGTAAAGACGCTCTCGGGCAGCGCTTCGGCCTCAGGGATGGGGCAGGTGACGAGCAGCCCACCACCCAGACCGCTCGCCCACTGCGCGCGGGCAATGGCCGCGATCTCGGATGGCGCCTCGGCTCGGAAAGGTACGCGCAGGCCGCTCGTGCGGCAGTAGAAGGCAGGCAGGTCGTCGGTCTGAACGCCGATGACGGGCACACCCTGCGTTTCGAGGTATTCGAGCGTGAGCCGCAGATCGAGTATCGCCTTGATACCAGCACAGATGGTCACGAGCGGCGAGCGGGCAAGCTCGATCAGATCGGCTGAGATGTCGAAGGTCTGCGTCGCGCCCCGATGCACCCCACCGATGCCGCCCGTCGCAAAGACGCGGATGCCCGCCAGTGCCGCGCAGGCCAGCGTGCCCGAGACGGTAGTAGCCGCCAGCGTCTTGTGAGCAAGGGCAACGGCAAGTCCCCTCCGGCTGGCTTTGGCAACGTCCTCATCGGTGGTGGCGAGCCGTTCCAGCTCGGCGTCGCTCAGACCAATGACTATCTGACCATCGAGCAGCGCAATCGTTGCCGGAACCGCGCCCTCCGCGCGCACCGACGCCTCCATCTCACGCGCGACGGTGAGATTGGTGGGCCGGGGCAGTCCATGCGCAATAAGTGTTGACTCCAGCGCAACAACCGGACGCCCCGCCGCGAGCGCATCTTCTACCTCCGGCGCAAGGCGCAGATAGTCGTTCAGGGGCTGGTCGGTGTTCCGCATCATGGACGTTGTCTTTCTGGGCCTGGTATCCACTTCGTCGTGTCGCGTCAGCCCTGACGACGCCGGCTGACGTGGGCGTGAATCGCGGCTGCCGCTTTGGTCGCGGTATCCGCCGCTTCCTTCGCCTCTCTGGCGTTCTGCAACACGTCCCAGAGGAAGCGTAGCACTCCGAGCAACCCTGCCAGCCCACTCAGTCCTGCCAGTGGCAGCCGCCATGTGGACAGCCAACCCGAGAGCCAGGTAGGAAGGGGCGTATCACCAATCGCTGGCTGGACCGCAAGAACCGGCGTCGGCGAACCGGATACCTCGATTGTGCCATCGTGTTCGCTGCCATCCAGATAGGTATAGTAGAGATGCAGGATGATCTGGACAAGATTCCGCCCCGGCGCGACTGCCTGCACGTGCCACTGGAAGGCCACACTGGGACGGTATGCGCGAGGTACTCCGGAACCGCCTGGGGTGAGCAGCGACTGTCGCGGGGCACTGATGAGCTGCCAGACCACCGGGCTCTCGCCCGACGCTTCCGTGTCAATCGACGCGCCGATATCGGCGTAGTCTTGCAGGCGTGTTGGCAGCGGAATCGGCTCGCCCAGGGTCGCCACGCCGTTTCCCGCGCTTGGCGTCGCCATCAACAGATTCTGCTGTGACGAGAGGGTCAGCGTGACGGTGCTTCCCGCATCGACCGCCAGCTCTAGCGGATAGTCAA
>DASUWS010000176.1:0-18077 GCA_036378295.1 Ktedonobacterales bacterium | reverse complement strand
CATGACAGCGGGTCAGATGCTCACCTTTGGCGCACTGCTACGGCGCCACCGGCGCGCCGCCGGCCTTACCCAGGAGGAGCTGGCTGAGCGGGCAGAGCTTAGCGTGGAAGCCGTCAGCGCGCTTGAACGGGGCGTCAGTCGCGCGCCGCATCGAGATACCGTGGATTTGCTGATACGCGCACTGCAGCTGTCAGATCACGACCGCGCCGTGTTCGAGGCGGTCGCCCGGAGTCGTGAGGACGACACGAGTCCTCTGCCTACGAGCGGCCTGCCGCTCTCGTATCCGGGAGGGACTCCTCCGCAGTTCGTCGGGCGCGCGCGCGAGCTTGCGCTTCTGGACCGTTACCTCGCGGGGCAGGGTCCCCCCGTTCTCTTGCTGGTTGGCGAGCCAGGCATCGGAAAATCGCGGTTGCTATGGGAGGCCGCAGTGCGTGGCAGAGCCAGCGGATGGACTGTGCTTCACGGAGGATGTCATAAGCGTGGAGGGCAGGTCCCTTACAGCCCTGTGCTTGATGCGCTGCAAACCCGCCTCCAGGGACGGTCAACGGCGCAGCTCCGCGCCGATCTCCAGCACTGTAACTGGCTGGCGTGCCTGTTGCCAGAACTCGTGGAGACGGGCGCGCTCCCAGCGCATACGCCTCTCGCGCCAGAGCAGGAGCGCAGGCTGATGTTCAGTGCGGTGAGCCGGTTTCTGATGAATATCGCCGGACCCGCGGGTACACTGCTCGTCCTGGACGACCTGCAGTGGGCAGATACGGATGCGCTGGATCTGCTCACGACGCTTGTCACGACGCCGTCTACGACTTCGCTTCGGGTCCTTGGCGCCTATCGCAATACTGAGGTCGCTCCGCGTGACCCGTTGGCTGCTGCGCTGGCGGATCTTGCTCGAAGCAGCCTGGCATCTCAGATCAAGCTCGGCCCGCTGACAGCCGAAGAATCAGCGCAATTGCTGAATAGCGTCCTCATGGGAGCACCCGGGGTAGACGCTACGGTGCTGCAACAGGTGGTACAGCGAGCCGGTGGCGTGCCGTTCTTCCTCGTAAGCTGCGCCCAGGGCCGGCAGGATGGCTCCTTGCTGGAGAGTGGGCCTGAGGATGTCCCGTGGGATATCGCGGAAACGGTACGCCAGCGCGTTGCTGTTCTGCCGGATGAAGCGCGCGACTTGCTCCCGGTCGTGGCGGTGGCGGATCGCGGCATCGCTCGTACCACGCTTATGGCCGTCGGGGCGCGCCAGGGCCGAGATGAGCCGAACATGTTGCGTGGCCTGGATGCCGCGCTTCGAGCGGGGCTGCTGACGGAAGCGGGCGAGGAGGACTATCAGTTCGCTCACAACTTGATCCGTGAAGTAGTGTGGAACGATCTCGGCGCCGCCCAGCGCGCCATGCTGCACCGGCAGATCGCTGATACGCTCGAACACCAGCCCGGTGAGGTTCAGCCCGAAGTGCTCGCCTATCACTTCGCGCGGTGCGGCGAGCGTGAGAAAGCGGCGGTGTATGTGGAGCGGGCCGGTGATCGCGCACAGGCCATGCATGCAACGACAGCCGCCGAGAGATATTACCGGGACCTGGTCGCGCGACTCGACGACCTGAAGCGGCCCACGGAGGCAGCCCGCGCACGAGAGAAACTTGCCAGCGTGTTACGAATAGAGGCCCACTACGACGAGTCCTTGGAGTTGCTTGAGCAGGCCGTTCAGGCGTATCACGCGGCAGGCGAGCGCGAAGCAGAGCGGCAGGCGGTGGCCGCGATTGGCCGGGTGCATGCCCGGCGGGGAACTCCCGCGACCGGGATTGCGCGCATCCGGGCAGCGCTCGCGAGTACGGGATCTGGCGAGACCTCGGCGGGGGTAGCAGCTCTTCACGTGGCACTCGCGGACCTCTATTATGCCGCGGGCCGGTATCGTGAGCAGCTTGCGGCTGCTGAGCAGGCCCTCTTGCTGGCGCGGACGCTTGGGAACGAGATGCTTCTCACCCAGGCGGAACAGTGGCGAAGCACGGCACTGCTCACGCTCGGACATCCAGAGGATGCCCTCCCGGCACTCGAAGAAGTGATCCCGATTGCGAAAGCCATGGGTGATCTCTCCAGCCACCTGCATGCGCTCAATCATGCCGCGCTGGCTCACATTCAACGGGGTGAATTTGAGACTGGCCGAACCTATATCGACCGCGCCCTTGCCACCGCTCAGCTTCGGAAGGACGTTGTACAGGTGGCGTTCTTGACCAGCAATCGCGGCACGCTCGGCTTCTATCTGGGCAACTGGAAACAGGCGCGCGCCGACTTCGAGCACGCGGCAAACCTGATGCGCGACGTGCCTGTAGCCTGGACATCCTCCTACCCGCTCCTGGGCCTGGGCCAACTCTCGCTCGTGGAGGGACAATGGGGCGTAGCCGCGCGCTATCTGCAGCAGGCGATTACCCTTGCCGAGCGCAGTGGCGATCTCCAGGTGCTGCGATCTGCGACGACGATCTTGAGCGAGCGAGACCTGCTTGAGGGCCGTCCGGAAGTCGCGCGGGCACGCCTGGATCACCTGCTCGAGCGGGAAAGCGCGCTCGGTGAAGAATCTGGACCGCACATCGTGGCGTTGCTCGCCTGGACCTACCTGGAGCTTGGTGACCTTGCCCAAGCGCAAGACGTGGTGGCACAGAGCACTTCCCGCGCGTTCGCAGAGCATAACCGTCTCGCGTTGATCGAAGCGCTTCGCGTAGGCGGGATGTCCGCGACGCGGCAACAGCACTGGCAAGAGGCCGAACGCTGCCTCAGCGAAGCGCTGAGCCTCTCGCAGGCGATGCCGTGCCCGTACAATGAGGCGCGCGTCCGCTACCTCTTCGGTCTGCTGGAGACCGACCGAGCCGCTGTGGATCGCGCGACCGAACATCTCACCACCGCGCGCTCGATCCTGGGCAGCCTTGGCGAGCGCCTGTATGCGGATTTCGTTGATCGCTCCCTGGCTCGGCTCAAGCCGTCGTGACAGCGTGTTGGGGGACGTATTCAACCAGCAGCGAGCGGCTGGAGGCTCTCTATGGCTGATCTGCTTGGAGACACGGTGGGCCCATACCGCCTGGAAAGCGTGGTGGGCAATGGCCGTACCGGGGATGTGTATTGTGGCACGCACACATCCACCGGGAAGCAGGCGGCTGTCAAAGTGCTGCGAGCCGCCATAGCCATCGGCGTCGAGTTTCCAGAGCGTTTTGTCACCGAGATGCGGACTGTATCAACCCTACACCATCCCAATATCGTGGCGCTCTATGACTTCGGAGTCGCGGACGGCGTGTGTTTTATCGCACTGGAGGTGATGCGAAGCTCAGTACGCGCGCTCCTGCGTCTCAGGCCGCCAGCCGAACCGCTCCCCCTGACACTCGCCGTGAATCTGGTCTCTCAGGCGGCGGAAGGTCTGGCCTACGCGCATCAACACGGAGTCATCCATAGAGATATCCAGCCCAGCAACCTGCTCCTGGATGACATCAAGGTGGCATCACTCGCCGACAATGACGGCAATGACCGTGATGACGGCGATGACGCGGATGTGCTCAAGGTCACGGACTTCGGGCTGGCTCGACTCGCGGCGGGCGCCAGCATGCTGACGTCATCCGGGGCGGCGTTGGGCAGCGGTGTCATGCTCGGGGCGCCTGCCTATATGTCGCCGGAGTTGTGCCGTGGCCACGCGCTGGACGAGCGCAGCGACCTGTATGCCTTGGGAGTTGTGCTGTATGAAATGACGACGGGCGTGCTACCGTTCCCGGCCATACGCCTGGAGGATGCGATACGCGAGCATCTCTACTCGCCGCCGCCTCTTCCCAGGCTGCTTAACCCGGAGATTCCGGCGCTTCTGGAGCGTGTCATGCTGCGCTGCCTGGCGAAGCATCCAGACGACCGTTTCGACACTGCGACTGATCTGGTGCGCGCGCTGCGAGCCGCTGTGCCAGAGGCATAGACATCAATACGGAAGCCCAATAGACAACCATGTTCCGACCCGGAGCCGGTAGCCCCGGCTGCGTTGGGAAGCATGCTGTTCCTGCAACATGCTGTGCTGGAGTGCGTCATGTGGTGTGCGGCGACAAATCGTCTTTCGTTCGCTGGATTACTGGTATACCACGAGCCGCGCAGGTCTGCCCGCACGGCTCCATCACAGAGGAGCGGCACTCATGCGCATCGGCGTCATCGCGGATTGGCTCAATCCCAACATGGAGCAGTTGGTTCAGTTGCTCACAGAACGAGGGGTGACCCTTGAACTCATCTATCCCGAGAAGCAGATGATAGACCTCTCGCAGGTGAGGGTTGAGCACGATCTCTACCTGCTCAAGTCGGGAACGGAGCCGGCTCTCAGTCTGGGAGGGTCGCTCCATATGCTCGGAGCTGTCACGCTGAACCCGTATCCTATTGTTGCTATGCTGCGCAACAAGGTTATCGTGATGCGGGCATTACAGGCAGCTGGTGTTCCGGTACCGGATACCTACATGACGACCAACGCGAGCGATTTCGTCCCGCTGCTTGCGGCTGGGCCCTTGATATTGAAGCCCTACCGGGGCACGCGAGGGCGCGGCGTCGTGGTGGTCCGGCAACCAGATGAACTGCAGAATCTGCCAGAGGATGATCTTCTGCTGGCCCAGCGTTACCACGAGCCGGATGGACCGGATGGCTTCGACTATAAACTCTTCCGTATCGGCGAGCGCATCTTTGGCATCCGGCGCAGGTGGCCTATCCGTACGTATGACGATAAACGTGGCCATCCCTTCGACCCCTCGCCTGAGCTGCGCGAGATAGCGCTTCGCTGTGGACAAGCCTTCGGGATAGACCTGTATGGGCTGGATGTGGTGATGAGCGGAGGCATGCCGTACGTGGTAGACCTGAACAAGTTTGGCAGCTACATGGGTGTGCCGGATGGTCCCAGGCTGCTGGCTGATTACATCTACGCCGCTGGCGAGCGTGCCTTACGTGGAGAGCCTGTTGCTGCCTCAGCGCACGCGGGATGGCGGATGTAGCAGATGGTGCCTGTCGGCGCTCGTGTTTGCCTCCTTTGCC
This sequence comes from Ktedonobacterales bacterium, assembly GCA_036378295.1. Classification (GTDB taxonomy): domain Bacteria; phylum Chloroflexota; class Ktedonobacteria; order Ktedonobacterales; family JADMIN01; genus DAHUXT01. The sequence goes on along the minus strand of DASUWS010000176.1, from coordinate 13,061 downwards.
CCATGAAGCCGCGTCAGATGAATAAGACGACGGACTGGCAGCAAGGGGACAGGCGTGACGTTGCCAGCACCCGGAGCATGCATGGGCTGATCTGCTGCTGAGATGGCGCTGCGTCGCGGTTGCCATAGAACGCCGCGACGTGAACACCGACGCCAGGAGCGAGCACTCCAGCGTCGCAGATGTATACCAATCGGCTGATTCTGCTGCCGCTCATGCGGCGTGCCCGTTGAACGAGACCTGTCCGGTGGCATACCCCTTGCGGTTCGCGAATCCCGGAGGCGCCGTGGCGGCGCTTGTCAAGGATGTTCTCGGGAGAGCAAGGAAGGTATAGCACATGGTCAATGTGGCATTGCTGGCGCTTCGCCTGACGTCCGGCTCGCTGCTCGTCGGCCACGGCGCGCAGAAGCTCTTCGGCTGGTTCGGCGGGAACGGGCTCGACGGCACGGCCGGGTGGCTGGAGTCGCTGAATTTGAAGCCGGGAAAGCCTTGGGCTATCGCGGCGGGGGCCTCGGAATTCGGCGGCGGGCTGCTGATGATTCTCGGCTTCCTCAATCCAGTGGGGCCGCTCAGCGCGCTCGGCTCGATGGGCATGGCGACGGCCAAGGCGCATTGGGGCAAGCCGATCTGGGCGGCGAGCGGCGGCGCGGAGCTACCAGTGACGAACGCTGCCATCACCACGGCGCTTATGCTGACGGGGCCTGGTACCTTCTCGCTGGATCGTCTGCTGCACACGAAGTTGCCGCGCTGGGTCCTGGTGCCGGGCCTCGCCGGGGTTGCCGGCGCTGTCGCGGCGGGAGTCGTGCTGAGCGCGCGCCAGGAGCACGAGCAGACGGAGCAGCAGGCCGCCGGAGTGCAGGCGCGCCACGAAGAGGCGCCTGCGATCTAGATGTAGTGTTACCGTTACATCTGTCGAGGCTTGGCTTGCCTGGCTTCTCTCAACGCGCCCTACCCATGTTGCCCGAGCCAGGCTTGCCTGTGTTTGCCTTGTGTTTGCCCGTCGTGTACCGCCACGTCAGAGACATTGCGGCGAGCGCGAGGTGTGATACCAGATGTGGAGCGATGTTGACTTTTGGCCTCGGACTTCACCCCCCATCCCCCCTCTCTTTGGAGAAGAGGGGAAGCCAGCGCCGTCAGCCGTCGCCAGCTGGCAGGCTGGTCGCCCCGGCCCTCCCCTCAGAGGGGGAAGGTAGCCGCGGGCCAGGAGCAGTCATACGACAACAACTGCTACACAATCGCTGTGATAGGTGCGGCCGTGATCGCCTGGTAGTTACACTTCCACCACAGTGGCTCCGGTTGACTGTGAAGAGCGGTATCCGAACTCGCAGTGCCCACTTCGACAGGCGCTATGTTCAGGTCAAACCTGACCGGGCATGCGGCAGCGCGTGCAAAGGTCACTAACACATCCTGCGACTGCCCGACCGCTAGCGTCCCAGAATCAGGGGAGAAGGCTGCTCCTGCTGGCGAGCTCCCCACAAATTGCCATTGGAGCGAGTGATGCGAGCGTGAGTCGTTCGTGATTGTCGCGTGGCATTGTATGACCTGCTTCCCATTGCATTTCAGCGATGCGCCCCAGCTATCAATAGCGGTCCCTTTCTGCTCCAGGAAAGGGAGGTTACACGACGACAAGAGCACGCCACAGAACACGACAAGAACCGCGGTGCGCACGACGCGGGGCAAGGAGAAGAAGCGCGGCGAAGTGAGTCTCTTCCGCGGACACGGTAACTGTACCTGCATGCGGTATCCATCCTCTCCAGGTCGCCCATGACGTCGAAAGGCTCTGCGAGACTATGGAACGAGGGATCACAATACAGCGCCAGTATACTACTGCTCGCAACACAGCGCCAGCCAGGTATTCGATAAAGTCATGGCTCCTTATGCCGCTGGTCCCCGCTCATCGCCGCGATACCCAGACGCGATAGCTCCGGTACGCCCACTCCCCTTCTCTCTGTGTGTGTGACGCCAATGGCCTCCACTGCTTGTCATCGCGGATAATTCCCCTTCCCCCTTGTGCTTTCTGCTTCCCCATGCGCACTCCAGGGATTCCTGCGGGTGGTACTACGGGTTTTCCGTGGTTTCACGGTGGCCCCTGGGGCAGACTTGAGGCAACGGACGACCCGAAGTGACAGACATCCCAGTCCGCGAGTTCGAGAGATGAGGGGGCACCCCGATGAAGATCTACTTCATGCTCGCTTTCACGCGCGCGACCTTGAATCCCAATCCGGTGCTGGTCGAGCTTTTCGAGCGGCTCCGCAGCCGGGGCAACGAGGTGGAGCTTGGCGTGGCGGATGAACTCGTTATGGATCCGGCTCGGTTCGTGCCAGATCGGGATCTCTACATCCTCAAGTCGCATGCGCCGTTGTGGCTCAGCCTGGCTGGTGTGCTCCACGGTCAGGGTGCGCGCATCCTCAATCCGTATCTCGCGTGCGTCGCGGCGCACAATAAGATCGTTGCTGAGCGGCGCCTCGAGGCTGCTGGTATCCCTACTCCCCATTCCTGGGTGACGGGCGACCTGAGCCTGCTGCAACCTCTCAGCGAAGATCGCGCCCTGATCGTCAAGCCGTATATCGGTGGCCGTGGCGTCGGCGTTACCCTCGCCAGAAATCCTCAGGAACTGGCGGCGATCCCCGCTTCGGATCAGCCGGTGCTGGTGCAGGAATTCGTTCCCGGCAACGAGATCAAAGTCGCCGTGATTGGAGAGACCGTCACAGCCATACGCAAGATCGAGACGCCAACTGGCTCCGTGCGAGTCCCTTACCCGGTAAGTGATACGGTACGGGAAATTGCCCTGCGCAGTGGCCAGATCTTTGGGCTGAAGCTCTATGGACTCGACGTCATTGAAGGTCCAGATGGACCAGTAGTGATTGATCTGAACTACTTCCCCAGCTACAAGGGCGTTCCTAACGCTGCGACGCTCCTTGCCGACTACATTCTCGACTTTGCCGCGACATCATCGCAACCGCTGTTGTTTGATGCGTCTCGCGAGCCAGGCCGCTCCGGCATTCGCCCCCTGGCCTCAGAATATGCCATTGCAAAGGCAAGCTAGCGCTGTTATTCAGGAGATTACGGCGCCCCGCGGGACGACCTGGGAAAGGAGGACTCAGGTAATCAGTCGAATCAGGATGTTCCGACGCACGCGCAGGAATGAGCCAGCGGGTAGAGGCGCCGGACATCACGTGACAAGTGACAAGTGGCAAGTGACAGATGACAGGAAAGCAACAGCGAATCATCTTTCAGCATACAGTCGATGAAGAATCAAACGCAGGAGGTTTCCCATGTTTCGCTCAATGTTTAGCTCAATCGCGCGCATCTTCGTGATTTCCGCCGTGTGCCTGATCGTCGTAGTGATAGGGGGCGTTGCTCTTGCAGGTGCCAGAGGAAGCGATCTCGCCACATTGGCAGCCGGCAACCCAGGAGCCATGTTCTCGCAGAATGGGTCCGACCCGGCAAGCCCTACTGCTACTAATCCCAGCGCTACTGATTCCAACGCTGCCAGCGCAACCGGTGCTCCCGCGAACTCTTCCGCTTCGCAAGATGCGGACAACGAGAACAATGAGAACGAGGCCGCGTCGTCTGGTGACGAGAGCTCCGAAGCTGGAGAGCAGAGCCACGACCAGGTGCAGGAGCAAGAGGTGGTCGGGACTGTGGCCCATGTCGACGCGGCCAATGCGACTTTCACGGTTACCACTGCATCAGGCGCGGTCACATTCGCGGTCTCAAACCAGACGCAGTATGAAGACGGTCTGAATGCGCTATCGAGCCTGCGGCAGGGCATGAACGTGAAGGTGGACAGTGCGCCACAGGCGCCCGGTCGCCTGCTCGCCGTAAGCGTGAAGAGCACCGATGATTCCCATGCTCCGGAGAACAGCAATTCCAGCGGGTCCGAAAGCGATGGCCACTAGGACTTGGGTGAGCTGCCTGGCCCTTCGCACTCCTGTAGAGGAGAGTAGAGAAGAGACGAGACAGCGGGTGCATGGCACGTACGATGGCCCCTCAACGCGGAGCGGGCCATCGGTGCAGGAGCAGGAGGCATGTTGGGGGTTCACGAGAAACGTCACGAGCGCTCTCTGCGTGTCTTTCGACATCTCGCGCGCATGTGATAGACTCTGATGGACTCTGATAGCACTTACTTTGCGGGTGATACCGATGTTTCATTCGTGGCGAAGTGCTCCACGTTCGGGAGGTTGGACCTCCATCTACGGCGCGAGCGGTATGCGACCGGATATCAGCATCATGGAAGGATTCCGGCGCACAAGATACACGACGCTTCGCAAGATACCGTATACGTCACACACATCACGTGCAACCATCGTATTCGCCCACGCGAGAGCGTTCTGCATTCATCGCGATCCACGCGACATGAGTCGTCGTCACGTTGATCTCAGCTAGCACACACACGCACCGACCTGCAGTACCTGGTAGATGGGGTAATAGTGCCACTCGTCCATGGTGGCAGGCGTGGAGAAAGCCATGTTGCTGAGGTTCCTTTATCGAAACCTGCGTGGATACCGCAAATTCGTAGTGCTTGCAATCGTCTTGACCATCGCGCAAGTGGCCTGCGACATCGGAGCCGCCTTTCCCCTCAAGTTCATTCCGAGCAAGGTCAGCAACCCAGGGTCGGACCCCACATGCACGTTTCCGTTCCTTGACCCTATCCTCAAGGTTTTCGATACGCCTCTGCTCGATCCTTCGCTCAACCAACCTCCATTCCAGCCTCCTCTGACGCAATGCCCGATCTCGCCAACAGATACGAGTGGAGTCATAGTCACCAGCCAACATAGCGTCAACGGCGTGATCGTATTCTCGGTCCTGATGATCGTGGTATTCGGTTTTATGAGCGCGATACTGGCATTCTTCGATCTCTTCCTGGCAACGTACATCGCGCAGAATCTGGCGGCGCGCCTGCGAAATCAGCTCTTCGATCACCTGCAGCGGCTGTCACTCGACTGGCACGGCAAACAGAAGAAAGGTGACCTGGTTCAGCGCGTCGTGGGCAACATCGCCGACGTCCAGAAACTGGTGACCGACGGATTGGTTGACTTGCTAGCGGGGGTCCTGACGCTGGCTGGCGTGTTGAGTGTCATGCTTTTCCTGAGCGTGCCCTATACCCTCATCTCCCTCTCTATCGCGCCAGTACTCTTCATCGCCGTCCTCATCTATACCAAGAGTATCAAGCTGGCGACAAAGCTGACCGCCAAAGCCACAGGGCATGTCGCTGATGTCGCTACAGAGGATATCAACGCGCTCACCGTCATCAAGGTGTTTACCCGCGAGGAGCGTGAATCCCTCCGATTTGGCAGCTTCGTGGATACGACACGGCGGGCGGGGCTGCGCGCGGGCACGCTTCAGGCGCAGTTTACGCCCATCGTCTCTCTGCTCGTCGTGCTCGGGACCGCGACGGTTCTGGGGGTTGGCGGCTATGTCGCGGCGGACAACGCTTTTCACATCGGTTTCTTCACCATTCCACCCCAGAGCGTCGATATCGGCACGCTGGTCTTGTTCCTCGTGTTTCTCAAATTGTTGTATCAGCCCATGCGCGACCTCTCGAAGCTGACGACGCTGACGAGCAGCGCAAGTTCTGGGATGGAGCGCATCCAGGAAGTCTTGAGCCAGGATCCAGAGGTGCTGGAGAGCCGCGCGCCGTACTACGGTCCGACGAAGCTCAAGGGCGACATTGCCTTTGAACACGTCGTCTTCGGGTACGTGCCAGATAGACCGGTTCTGCGCGACGTCAGCCTGCACATTCCCGCTGGGAAGAAGGTAGCCCTCGTCGGCCTGTCTGGCGGGGGAAAGACAACCCTGGTCAAGCTCATCCCGCGCTTCTATGAGATCCAGCAAGGATCCGTTCGCATTGATGGCCTCGATAACCGTCTCTATCCTTTGAGCGTGTTGCGCCAGAACGTGAGTATGGTGCTCCAAGACTCGATCTTGTTCGAGGGAACGATCCGCGACAATATTGCGGTGGGGAAGCCGGGGGCAACAGACGACGAGATCATCGAAGCGGCGCGGCGAGCCAACATCCATGAGATGATCGTAGCCGACCTGGGGGGCTATGAGCGGCATGTGCGTGAGCAAGGCAAGGACCTCTCTGGTGGTCAGCGCCAGCGCATAGCCATCGCGCGGGCCATGCTGCGTGACGCGCCGATCCTCATTCTCGATGAGCCTACGGCGGCGCTGGATGTCGAGGCAGAATCTGAAGTCATGCACGCACTCGATACCCTGATTGAGGGGCGCACGGTGCTGATGATCTCGCACCGGCTCAGTACGTTGGGCAATGTCGAAGAGATCGTGGTCCTGAAAGATGGGCATATTGTCGAGCAGGGCTCGTTCAACGACCTGAAACGCAAGGGCGGTGTGTTCGCGGCGCTCCTGGCCGAGCAGAATCGCTACAGCAAGGAGAAGATCAACGAGGCGTCGATGATCCGGTCAGCCTTTGTACCCCTGCCCGCTCCTGTATCTGCTGAGGAAGCTCTCCGTCCCCACTACCTCCCAGCGCCATCGGCTACGGTGATAAAGAATCGGGCGCAGGATGGAAGAGGAACGCCAGTCGTCAGCAGTATCGCTGTACCATCACACGGTGATCCGCGGCAGCCGCAGACGCCCGGCGTAAATGGCGCCGCGAAAGCCAAAGCCCCGGAATATGCCCGAATCGTCGTCGAAGTGGATGGGAATGTGGTGGGTGAGCGTGTGCTGGATAAGCCCCTACTTACCGTCGGCAGACATACTGATAGCGACGTGCGTGTGCCATCGCAGGTTGTCTCTCGTCTCCATGCCAGGATCATCCGTGAGAACGACGCGTGGGTGATCGAAGACGCCGATAGTCTGAATGGCCTCATCTACCATGGACATCGGGTAGACAGGCTGACTCTCACCGACGGGGACAGCGTCTACATCGCTCCTGCCGCGGTCCTGCGGTACACCACGACTCCGGCGTCCAGCGCCTGACCCCTTGCGCCTCGAAACTTCCTCCATTGCCTTGTGCTCCTACCACCTCATTCTCTGTGCCAGGGTAACCGGATAGAGGGTCCCCGCACGGAATAGGTACATGTACTTCTACGTGGATCTCTACGGGTTTTGCGTGGTGTGTACCGGATTCATACAGCACACTCAAGGCAGACGATGCGCCGTATCCAATCAACGGCCGTCGTAGTGAGCCGCCATCGTGGCGGTCCCGCCTGCCTCATCCGGGCGGAAACCTCAGCAGAGGAAAGGAACTCGATTATGTTCAGGGATCCGGCCATGTACAGGTATCTGGTTGAAGAGCACCAACGCGAGCTGCTGCGCGAGGCGGCGCTTGAACGTCTCGCCAGGCAAGCGCAAGCTGAGAATCGGAACATGACTTTGTCCAGCCATGCACGTGTGCGCATCAGCGCGTTGCTGTTCGCTCTCGGCCGCATGGTCCAGCCCCGCGAAGTGCGTTCGTTCCCGGTAGTCGAGTTCCCTCATTCGCTCACCTAGCAGCGTGCCCGCATCAGCGTCGAGGGAGTGACAGATCAGGAGGCCACCTATGATCAGGCGAGAAGACATGGAATACGATGAAGCCGCGCAGGGCACTGATGTCTTGACCGCAGAGGAAATGTGGCGCTTGTCGGATCTCCTGCGGCGCTATGGCGATCAACCGTTCTATGTAGAACTGGGCTTGGACATCCGGCGTCTCGAGTTCGCTCGCTGGCTGGTCCGGCGCGGGGTCCTGAATGAAGGGCTGGAACATGCGAACGCTGATGAGGCTGGTGACAAGTGCGATGCGACGTCACCAGTCTCCGGACCGGGCGCGCGTCCCATCTACGAGACGCAAAGCCGCCTCTGTGGCCTCGCCTCATGAAGATGGAAATACTGCGCTGCGCCAGCCGGAGCGATCATGGGTTGGCGCAGCACCGATGTCAGACTCCGTGGGGATTATACCGGACGACACGCAGCACCGGCCGCCCACCAACGACCATCGGCATGTAGATGTATTGTGACTCCTCGTCGAGAGCGATGGAGTGTGTATTCTTGCCTGGCTGGTAGTCGTTCAGCTTATGGAATGACCCCGCGCGCTCGTCAAAGACCGATATCCCTCCCCTGCAACCCACCAGCAGCACATGGACGGTGTGATCGATCACGACGATATCTGGCACTGGCGCCAGCCGCATCTGCCGCGGATCAGCCGGGATTACCGTCATCGCCCTGAGATCGACCCGTACCAGATTCGGCCCAATCCCGCGCGAAGAATCGACCTCGACGCACGAGATGAATGCGATTTCCTGCTCGGTATCGAGCGCCATCCCATGGGGAGTGAGACATGTGGCTGGCAGCAGCAGCCGCTGGACGACTTCCGCTGATACCGGGTCGATTGCCATGAGCTCAGCCGCGCCGAGTGGTGGCAAGATGTTTGGATTCGGACTATCGGCGTCCGGCAGCACCTGCGTGACGACAAAGACACGGTGTTGTACGTTGTCGTATTTGCTATGCCCTAAGTCGTAGCCGAAGGTCGGGATTTGGCTATCTTTCAGAGTCGGTACGTGTTCTTCGGGGAGCCTGGGCAAATTGCCGATATTGATCTTCGCAACAACCTGGTCGGTTGTGGTGTCGATCACCACGACGTTCTGATTCTTCCGGTCTACGTTCGCGGACTTGTCGGGGTTCGCGGGTGTTCCTGGATTTGAGACGAAGATGCGGTGATCGCGAGGATCGTACGAGATGGCATCGGGGCTTTCATTTTCATTCAGTTCAATAGGCTTGGCTGCCAGCGTCTTCTCGTCAATGGCATACACGATATTGTCATCTGCGTCAGACGCGTACACTTTGCCTGAATCACCCGCGACGGTGATGCCTGACACGTGGGGGATGTTGACGCGGCCCACAACGCGCTGTTGCAGGGTGTCGAACACGATAATGTGTCCATCTGTGGCAGGGTCAAACTTGATCTGTGCGAGGGTGAGCCTGTCGGGGTTTGGTCCGGTATGAGCAATGAACAGTCGGTGGATCTGCGGGTCGTATGCCTGAAAATCAAAACGATCGAATGGCACCTCGACGCCTGGCGCCAGGGGATCTCGCGTCCCGGCGCTCGATGCACCCAGCCCGCTTGGCAGCGGAATATCGTGCACGAGCACGAGCCGGAGAGCCGGGGGAGCGGCGATGATCTGTCGCGCAATACCGACCATCACGTACACGAGCAGGGCAAAACTCAGTATTCCCGCTAGCCAGGTGACTATGTCGCGCGTTTGAACACGCCGGCGCCGGACCCGGAGCGCGAGCCGTTGTTGCATGGAGTCCTCCCGCGTGCGCCCGACCGCACGCCTCGCACGCTGGATGTCGCCCTGTTGCGTCTACCTTACAAGCAAAGCAGATCAAGAGCCTGGAGAGCCTTCCACAGATGTCATGCTAGCATGCTGGCCGATTGAGATCGGGAACGGTATTTGCTCGCTGCCTCATGCCATCGGGCAGGCCAGCGGCCAGTGAGCTAGAAGAACACCGAAAGAGTAGGGTCTGCGAGCGCGTCTAGTCTCGTCCTTGCTGCCTGGCTCGTGGGATACTGATGTGAGCCAGTGGCGGTCGTCATCGCCAAGACAGTATGCCCATCTCCACGCCCTGATCGTCAACCCCCTGATGCGCGGTGGTGGCTTGAGCTGGTGACACAGGATGACAAGGTGATCTGGGAAAATTGCTGCCAATTATGCTGCGGAGAGGGGATGTGGCGGGAGTGAGCAAGGGGAAGAAAGTCAGTCGGCTGAGAGGCAGGCGTGGAACCAGAACACAAGCAGGGCAGAGGTGTATGGGAGTCGAACCCACCCACGAACGCGCAGGCGCCCGTGCAACGATTTTGAAGACCGCGAGGCCCACCGGGACCCGTACACCTCCATGAGCGTGATGTGCCAGCTTGCAAGGGGTAGTCCAGGGCAAGGACGGTACCATGACAACGGCCGTACCAGGAGAGCGCCCTGCGACTGGCGCATTCGATACTCTGCCATACTGTGCCATGCGTTATGGATGGGCGTCAAGGGGGCGGGCGTGCCCGAGCGACAGACACCTGGCATGTGGGCTGCGGACCTGGGGGGACCAGGCACTAGCCCATCGCAAAACGACCCATTCTGTGACGATCTATTATGGCTGCACGATACGCAGTTTCATCAATGAAATGTTCAGCGAGATAGTGGGGAATTATGGGCTTTGGAACGCTACTTGCTACAACGGTTAGCCAGCCATGAGCCGCGCATCACACCTACGCAACGTGAACTCACTTGGCCACACAGTAACGTGTGGCTCGTGCGCATCAGGGCAGCACAGGGTTATGACCAGGGGGACATGTGCACGAGCCACACAACAATATATGCAACACGAACCAGCAACGTAACGCTGACATACATCACACAGCGACATGGTCATCTCGCGCCTTGACGACACATTGGCTGCCTATCTTCCAGCGTCTCACCCAGGGAGCCAGCGCCCATCTCGATCAGCGGGAACTGGTACGGGAGGTTCTGGAGCGTCTTCGTGAGGCCATGGAGGTAGACGACGCGGCCATTCTGTTGCTGAGCGAGAACGGACGGTACCTGGAGGTCTTTACGGCGAGTGACACCAGCGATGACATGGCTGGCCGGAGGCGGATACCTGTCGGTCAGGGCGTGGTGGGCGCCATCCTGGCGGGTGGCAAACCAATCATCGTTGGCGACCTGTCGCAGCTTGAGGCCCAGGAGCCACTGTTGCACCCTTCCACCGGCTCGCTGCTTGGGGCGCCGCTCCTTCTGGAAGATCGCCCGATTGGCGTTCTCCATGTTGATAGTCTCTATCCGTACCATTTCACGGAAGAAGACGGCGAGGTCTTGCAGGTAATCGCCGGCCTGGTGGCGCTTGCGATTGAGCACACCCGACTGCGCGAGACCGAGCGCGCGATGCGCACAGACGCCGAGGCAATTACCCGCCGGTTGCGGGTTCTACAGGCGGTCAGCGATGTTGCGTTGGAGCATGCGCGGCTCAATGAGCTGCTTGAGACCCTGATGCAACGCATGCAAGTGATGCTGGCCGTTGAAAACGTCGCAATCCTGCTGCCGACACCAGATGGCCAGGCGTTGACGCTCTACAGTGTGCGAGGGCCAGAAGAGGCTGTCCTGGGCAAGGTCCATGTGCCCATGGGGCAGGGGGTCGCCGGAACCATCGCCGCCAGGCGCCAGCCGCTCATCATCGAGAATCTCGACACCGTGCCCGTGGCCAATCCCTTCCTGAAGCAGCACTTCCACTCATTGCTCGGCGTTCCGCTGCTGGACGGCGACAGGCTGGTTGGGGTCATCCACGTTGACAGCACGCAGCCCCGCCGATTTACCATCGAGGACCGCAAGCTGCTAGAGGCACTGGCGGAGCGCATCGCCCTCGCGATTGCCCGCGCGCAGCAATATGAGAGTGACCAGGAACGCCGCGCCGCCGCGGAGCGTCGGGTGGCTGTGCTGCAAGAGGCAACGGAGCGCATGGATGAGTTCATCGGCATCGCCAGCCACGAGCTGCGCACGCCGCTCACCAGCCTGACGATGAATGCTCAAGCGCTCGATCTGTGGCTCAACGCCAGGCGGAGGAAGCGCCCCGAAGAGTCTGAGGCGGACTATGCGGTCCGGGCAATCGCTGTGGCAGGGCCGCTCATTCAGCGCTCGCTCCGCAGCATTCAGCGGTTGGACCGGCTGGTTGGGGATCTGCTGAACGCTTCGCGCATTCGCGAGAGCCGGTTGGATCTACGGCTACAACCGGTCGATCTTGCCAGTCTCGTGCGCGAGATTGTCCGTGAGCATCAGCAGATGGATGTCACCCACAGCGTGCGGCTGAAGGTGGAAGCGCGCGAGCCAGTCATCGTCGAAGCTGACCCCGAGCGCATCGAGCAGGTCATTATCAACTACCTCAATAATGCGCTCAAGTACTCGCGTCCGCAGCAGCCGGTGACGGTCAGCCTTCATGTAGGAGCGGGACAGGCGCGTGTCTCTGTTCTTGATGAAGGGGTGGGTATTCCTGAGGCTGATCTCGAACATATCTGGGATCGCTTCTACCAGGTAGAAGCCACTGCGCACCAGAGTGGCTCGCGGATTGGCCTGGGTCTGGGCCTCTACATCAGTCGCGATATCGTCGAGCGCCACGGTGGCGAGCTCGGGGTAGAAAGTACCCCGAACAAGGGATCAACCTTCTGGTTCTCGCTGCCCCTCAAGGAGCCAGCGCAAGCCGGAGAACTGGAGGAGTAGAGCTGCGTTGCTCTCTTGTGCGTGCCCCATCGCGCGCACATGCCGCGTTTATGCTCCCTCGATCTCGCGCACCTCGTCATCTGTCAGACGCAAATCCGCCGCGCCGATGATGCCTTCGACCTGCGCGGCACTGCGCGCGCCTACAATGGCGGCGGTCACTGCCGGATGATGCAGCGTCCAGGCGATGGCGACCTCACCGGGCGAGCGTCCATGCCGTTCGCCGACGGCACGCAGCCGCTCCACGAGCGCCAAATTGCGCGACAAGCGCGGCTCCTGGAACTCCGGGGCGTGCTTGCGCCAGTCGTCTTCTGGCATCGCCGCGACACGCTCGCGTGTGATAGCACCGGTCAGCAGGCCCGAAGCCATCGGCGAATAGACGATCACGCCCAGGCCATGCTCGCCCGCATACGGCAAGATTTCTCGCCCGGCCTCAGGATGGACCAGTGAGTATGGCGGCTGGAGCGTCTCGATCGGGGCAATCGCGCTGATCCGCTCCATCTGCTCGACATTGAAGTTGCAGACGCCGATGTGGCGTACCTTCCCCTCGCGCTTGAACTCGGCGAGTGTCGCCCAGCCCTCTTCGATATCAGGCTCAGGGTTGGGCCAGTGAATCTGGTAGAGGTCGATAGCATCCGTTCGCAGGCGGCGCAGGCTTGCCTCCAGCTCGCGGCGGAGCGAGTCGCGCTTCAGGCTGTGGCTGACCTCTCGCTGGTCGTTCCAGATCATCGAGCATTTCGTGAAGACATATGGGCGCTCCGCCATGCCTTCGAGCGCGCGGGCGACGACCTCCTCAGAGTGGCCCAGCCCGTAGACGGCGGCGGTATCGATCCAGTTGATGCCGAGATCGAGCGCGCGATGGATTGCCGC
>DASUWS010000175.1:0-12575 GCA_036378295.1 Ktedonobacterales bacterium | reverse complement strand
CGGCGGGGCCAGCTTCAGCTTATACTGCTCCAGCGGCCAGTATTCCACGGCGTAGCTCTCGGCATCGGTCAGGGAGACGAAGCCGCCACACGCCTCGGCTCCCCGCATCACGGCGATGGCACGGTGATAGAGTTGCGCCGAAACATCCGCAATCGTGCTATCCTTGCCTGTCGTGAACATGCCCACACCGGGGATGAGGATAACGCGAGGATGTGGGTCGCTGGCCGCGTCCGCCGCCCGCAGGACCGGATTCGCCGCGTCGGGGTCGAGGTCTTGCGCGACGTTGGCATCCAGATACGTCTGATACTTCGCGACGTAGCTCTCGACGCCTGCGCGCAGGGCGGCTTCCAGGGCGGTGACGTCCTGCCCGGGCGTCCAGGCCACCAGCAGCGGCCAGGGCTTGGTGTGCACGAGATGATCGGGACAGGCGGCGCCGATCTGCGTCAGGCGCGGCGCATCCTCGCTTCCCACGAACTCGAGCACATCGCCGGTGTCTTCGTAGCGGAGAATCTGCCGCTTCTCTTGTGAGACCAGCCCTCGCAGTATCGGCGCAACGGCAGCCGCGATCTCGCGCCTTTGTGTCGGTGCGAGCGTGGCCGAGCGGACGCCGCCAAATACCGCGCGTTTGGCGCCCGCGATGCGCGCCTCGACATAGTCGCGCGCCTGGCCGATGATCTCCATCGTCGCGGCATAACATGCCTCGTCGGTATCTCCCCAGGTGATGAGGCCATGCTTCGCCAGAATGACCAGCCGCGCATGTGGGTGATCGCGCAGCGCCAGCGCCACCTCGCGTGCCAGGCCAAATCCTGGGCGGCGATACGGAATCCAGATCAGCGCATCGCCGAAGCACTCCCGCGCCAGCCGCTCGCCGTCCTGGGCGCAGGCGAAGTAGTTGGTCGCGTCGGCGTGGGTATGGTCAACGTGCGCGAAGGGAAGAAAGCCATGCAGCAGCGTCTCAATCGAGGGTCGGGGCCGACCGGGATCGAAGAAACAGTGGGCGAGATAATCCACCATCTCGGTATCGCTCATGCGCTCGCGTTCGAGTAGCGGCGTAATGTCGTCGAGGTACAGCCCGGTGAACGACGCGGGCGTGCAGGTCGCCAGATCCGACCCCGACCCTTTCACCCACAACACGCGTGCCCGCCTGCCTCTGAAGTCGGTCTCGTCCGACTTGGCACTCGTGTTTCCTCCGCCCCAGTTACAGACCGAGCGGTCCGCTCCCAGGCGGCGGGAGCGTGCCACAAGCTGATCCAGTGTCGTGAGAGCGTCGGTGTGACTCTCGGTATGACTCATGGTGGACTTCCTTCAATCCAGGTGAAATACCTCCGGGAGCAGCGGCGGGAAATCCGTCGCGGGATCAACCTCACGGATCAGGATGTCACTCATGTGCGCCTCCCACCGCGCAGCAACCTCACTCCTGGCCAGGTACGAGCGATAATCGTCGAGGTCGTCTACCTCAAGGTAGGCGAACAGCTCAAGGCCCGAGCGGAAGATGGAATAGTTGCGGCAGCCCGCCGCTTTCAGCTCGGCCAGCATCTCTGGCCAGACATGCTGATGGCGCCGCTGATACTCTTCCTCTGCCCCCAGCACAATGCGCATGCGAAAGGCGATGCGCTGCATCCTGATTTCCTCCTTGGGCCAACCGGCGATCACCGGCGCGCTGACTCCATCACGCGTTGATGCGTGTGGCCGCCTACAGTCTACGCGCCGGGATAGCCTGAGGCGACGGCCACGACCTCGCGCTCGCGTGCCACACGCTCGACATAGCCACTTTCACGCAGCGCGGCGATGGGGTCCGGGTGCAGGCCCTGGCGGCGGCGCGCTTCCGCAAGCAGCGGGCGCACATCGGTTTCGTAAGCCGCCTGCAATTCGCGGTAGCCCGCCAGCACGTCGCCAGCCTCCTGAGCATGGCGCAGCGCCTGGCGATTCACGAGGAGCGACTTGGCATAGGCGATCTGGATGTTGATGACGCTCTGCACCATCGCCTCGATCTTGGGCTCGATATTATGCGACTGGTCGATCATATAGGCAATGCGGCCAGCGTTGACGTTCCCCTCCCCGGCGGCACCAGAGATTTCGTTGAAGATGCAGAATAGCTCGAACGGGTTGACCGAACCCACGATGAGATCGTCATCGGCGTACTTGCGGTCGTTGAAGTGAAAGCCTCCCAGCCTCCCTTCATCGAGCAGCTGCGCGACGATCTGGGCGATATTCGTCCCCTGCGGATGATGCCCCGTATCCACCAGCACCTCGGCCTGCGGCCCAAGCCTGGTAGCCATCAGCAGCGATGTGCCCCAGTCAGGAAGATCGGTCGTGTAGAAGGACGGCTCGAAGAACTTGTATTCGATCAGCAGCCGCATGCCCGGTGACAGGGCGGCGTAGATCGCCTGAAGCGACTCCAACAGCCGGTGACGCCGGCCACGCAGGTCATCCTGGCCGGGGTAGTTCGTCCCGTCGGCCAGCCAGAGACTAATGATATCCGAGCCAGTTGCCTGGGCAATCGCGATGCACTCGCGCACATGGGCGATGGCCCGCTGGCGAATCGCCGCATCGGGGTGCGCCAGGCTGCCGAGCCGGTACTCTTCATCTTGAAAGAGATTAGGATTGATCGCGCCAATGCGCACGCCCAGGCGCTCGGCCTCCTGGCGGGCGGCGGCCCAATCGTCGGTTTTGTCCCATGGGATATGCAGGGCGACCGTCGGGCAGGCGCCGGTCACCCGGTGGACCATTGCGGCATCCGCCAGCTTCTCGTGCAGATTGCGCGCCGCTCCTGGCCAGGCAAAGACCTTGAAGCGTGTGCCTGAATTGCCGTAGCCCCAGGAGGGCGTCTCAATGGCGAAGGACTGGATGCGCTGGATAATATCATCCAGGTCCAGTTGTCGCTCGTCCAGTGTGGCACGCAGCGCTGCCACCGCGCTTTCGGAGTCCATGCTGTCTCTCCACTGCTTGGCGTCACGTTTGGCTCGCTCATGGCTTGCTCATGGCTAGTTCGTGGCGTGATCGGGAGAGATGGCCGAGACGCGCATGCATATCGCGCCTTTCTCTCCGGCCACCTCTCGCGCCGCTGACGGCTCAGAAGTTGAACTGGTCGATATTCGCTGAATCGAATACCGTGGGTTTGCCCAGCAGCACCTCCCCGTCCTTACCAACCGTGTATGAGCCGAGCGTGCCAGCCGTGAACGTGTCGCCTTCTTTGCCGGTGATCTTGCCCTGCACCAGCGCGGCGGCGGCATAGTACGCCAGATATCCGAGATGCCCGACATCCCACAGCTCAAATTGCTTGATCGTGCCGTCTTTGACGTACTTGCGCAGGCCGTTTGGGGTGCCCAGACCCGTCAGCGCGATCTTGCCAGAGAGTCCATTGGCCTCCAGGTAGCGTGCCGCCGCGGCGATGCCGACCGTCGTGGGCGAGATGATGCCCTTGAGGTTCGGATACGCCTGAACGAGCGCCTGTGTCTGATTGTAGCTCGTCTGGTCGTCGTCGTTGCCGTAGGCGACCTTCACCAGCTTCATGTTGGAATACTTCGGCAGAGAAAGCTCCTGCTTCATGTAATCGATCCAGGCGTTCTGGTTCGTTGCCGTGCTGGCCGCGGAGAGGATGGCAATCTCTCCGGTGTAATTGAGCTGAGCGCCGAGCACCTGAACCTCAGTCCGTCCGATATCTTCGGTGCTGGCCTGATTGACGAAGATCGAGCGGGCGTCATGGGCAACGTCCGAATCGTACGAGACGACCTTGATGCCCTTGCTCTGCGCCTGTTTCAAGGCCGGAGCCAGCGCGTTCGGATCATTCGCCGAGACGACGATGGCGCTCACCTGCTGCTGGGTCAGTGTCTGGATGAACGGAACCTGATCCGCAGCATTGGCCTGGGACGGGCCAACCTGCTTGAAGGTGCCTTTTAGCTCGTCGGCGGCTTTCTTGGCCCCACCCGCCGCGGAATCGAAATACGGGTTGTTGATAGCTTTGGGCAGGAAGGCAATGTCGAGCTTGCCGCCCGATGTGCCCCCCGCGGTACCACCACATGCGGTGAGAATTGCGGTCAGCAATAAGATGGCGGAGCCGAAAAGAGTACGCGTGGATCGTTTCACGGTGTGCTCCTTTGCAATAAGGTCTGTTCGGGGGCCACACGACGCCGGAGAATGGCGTCTTGAACGCGCCGGACCAGGTTCGGGCCGAGCGTGGACGCAATAAGCAAGATGCCTACGATGATGCTTTGCACCTGATCCGGATAGTCGGCCAGCCCAAGCGCACTTCGCAGCGCTCCCACCGTACAGAGCGCGAGCAATACGCCGAGCAAAGTGCCGCGCCCGCCAAAGATGTTCACTCCGCCGAGCAGCACCACGGTGATCACGTCGAGCTCGAAGCCCACCGCGTTATCCGCCCGGGAGCTTGAGAACCGCGCCGTGAAGATGATGCCCGCCAGAGCGGCCACCAGGCCGGACACGACGAACAGCAGCAGCTTGATGCGAGCGACCGGTATGCCCGCAAATCGCGCCGCTTCCCGGTTGTTGCCGATGGCGTAGAGCTGGCGTCCCACCCAGCTGCCGTGGAGCACCAGCGCGATGATCGCCGTCAGAGCGGCAAATACCAGGAACGTCCAGGGAATAAGCGTGCCGGGGATTGTGCCATAGCCGAACTGCGTGAAGGCGTCGGGATAGTTGCTTATTCCACGATCACCAAGAACGATGTAGGCCGCGCCACGGAAGAGCGCCAGCGTGCCGAGCGTGACCACCAGCGACGGAAGGCCCACGCGTGTCACTAACAGCCCATTGAACAACCCTGCCAGGCCGCCGGAGATGAGCGCGGCGAGCATGGCAAGCCACAGCGGCCAGCCCGCGGCGAACAGGAAGCCGAGAATCGCGCTGGAGAGGCCCAGGATGGATGCGACCGATAGATCGATCTCGCCGACGATGATAATCAGCATCATCGCCAGAATCATGATTGACTTCTCGCTGAAATTGCTGAACATCAGCGAGAAACTCGTGGCGTTGAGGAAGTATGGTGTCTGGATGCTGCCCATCACCAGAATCGCGATCAGCAGCGCCACGAGCAAGATGTCCCAGATGTCGAGCCGCCGCAGCGCGGAACGTACTATCTTCATCTGAGCCTCCGTTCCGTGAGCAAGCGCCCGACTCTCCGGGTGATCACCGCATCCAGCGTGACGGCGATCAGAATAGCGGCGCCATAGATCGCCTGAAGCCAGAACGGTGAGAAGCGCAAGATCTCCAGCCCGCTCTGAATCGTGCCGAGGATGATGGTCCCAAGCATAGCGCCCAGGATGCTTCCCGTGCCGCCGTTGATGTTGACGCCGCCGACGACCACCGCCGCGATCACCAGGAGCTCCAGGCCAGACGCGGCATGCGAATCGACCAGCGCGAATCGCGACGCCCAGAGCACGCCCGCGAGACCGCTCAACAGGCCGCTCAAGAGAAAGGTGCTAAAGACGATGCGGGCTTTACGAATGCCAATAATCTCCGCCGCATCCGGGTTGCTGCCAATGGCATAGACCTGGCGCCCCTGGCGCGAGAAGCGCAGCAAGTAGCTGGCGACGATGGCAATTACGGCGGCCACGCCGATCAAGAGGGGGATACCGAGAATGCGGTTGGCGGCAATGCTGAGAAAGCTTTCGGGAACGTCGTAGGCGTTGACCTGGCTGCCCTGCGCGATGGCAAAGTCGATGCCGCGATAGATGTTGAGCGTTCCGAGGGTTACGACGATGGATGGAATCCCGGCGTAGCTGATCAGCACCCCATTGATTGCGCCCAGCACCGCCCCAAGCAGGCAGCCGAAGAAGAAAACCAGCCACAGGTTGAGGCTGGGATTCCCCTTGAGCAGATCGGCGCTGGCGAACGCCGAGAGTCCGACAATCGAGCCTACCGAGAGATCGACATTGCGCGAGAGGATGACCAGTGTCTCGCCGACCGCGACGATGGCGATGATGGCAATCGACTGAAGGATTTGCTCGATATTGCTGAGCGCGAGGAAGCGCGGCTCCTGCACGCCGACGAAGGCCACCACGACACCCAGCACCGCCAACAGCCCGAGCTCCCGTATCTGGCCGACACGCGCCACCATCCGCGCAAGCCCGCGCGAGGAGGCTTTCGAGGTGACGTGCGTGTTGACCGTCGTCTCAGTGTCCATCTGTCACCTGCCCCATCGCCGCGAACATGACGCGTTCCTGGTCGGCCTCATTCCGGTTGAATTCGCCGGTCACTCGCCCTTCGTGCATGGCAAGAATGCGGTCAGACATCGCGAGTACTTCCGGTAGCTCGCTTGAGATCATGATGATCGCCATGCCCTCGGTAGCAAGCTGCGAGATCAGGCGATGCACCTCAGCCTTCGCGCCGATATCGATGCCCCGCGTCGGTTCATCGAGGATCAACACACGGGGATTGGTCGCCAGCCACTTCGCGATGACGACTTTTTGTTGGTTGCCGCCCGAAAGCGATTGCGCCAGCTGGCCGATGCCCGTCGCACGAATCCGCAGGCGGTTGTAATAATCCGTGGCGATGGCGCGCTCGCGCCGCTGATCAATGATCCCCAGCCAGTTGGAGAGCGATTGCCAGATGGGCAGCGTCACGTTCGAGACAATCGGAAACTCGCGCACCAGCCCATGCTGATAGCGATCCTCCGGCACATAGGCGATGCGGTGGCGCATGGCTTCCGTGGGCGACGAAAAGTGTACCTCCTGGCCGCCGAGCAGAATGGTTCCCGCTTCGGGCTGCGTGATGCCAAAGACCGCTCGCGCCACCTCGGTCCGCCCGGCGCCTACCAGTCCCGCGAAGCCGAGGATCTCTCCCTGGCGCACCTGGAAGCTGACATCGCGGAACTCGCCTGCCCGTGTCAGCCCGCGCACTTCCAGAATGACGGAACCAATAGCCGCCTCTTGTTTGGGGAAGAGCGCGCTCATCTCGCGCCCAACCATCGCGCTGACCGTCTCCGCCTGGGTTAGCTCGCCTACGGGTTTGGTCAAGATGTGCGCGCCGTCTCGCAGCACCGTGACACGATCAGCGATGTCGAAGATTTCCTCGAAGCGGTGGCTGATGAAGAGTATAGCCACACCCTGGGCGCGGAGCTGGCGCACAATCGCGAAGAGGTCCTCGACCTCACGCGCCGAGAGCGCCGCCGTTGGCTCATCCATCACCAGCAAGCGCGTTTCCATCGAAAGCGCCTTGGCGATCTCGATCAGCTGTTGGTCGGCAATCGAAAGGCTGCGGACGGGCGTGCGGGCGTCGAAGTGAGCGTCGAGCCGTTGCAGCAGCGCGTTGGTCTCGCGGTACATCAGCCCCCAGTCCACGCGCCCGAACCTGCCGAGTGGCTGGCGACCCATGTAGATGTTCTCGGCGACGTCGAGATCGGGGAAAAGCGAGGGCTGCTGATGGATGACGGCGAATCCGAGGCGCTGCGCTTGCGAGGGATTGTGCAGGATGACCGGCTCGCCATCAAGCAGAATGCTGCCGCTATCGGGCGCATATACCCCGGCGAGTATCTTGACCAGAGTGCTCTTGCCCGCGCCGTTCTCGCCAACCAGCGCGTGGACTTCGCCAGCAAAGAGCTGGAAGGAGACATGATGTAGGACCTCGACATCGCCGAAGCGCTTGGTGATGTCGCGAAGCTCGACGAGGGGCTGGGCGGGCGTCATCGTCCTTCTCCTTCACATTCGTCGCACGCAGGCAGCGAAGCAAGGAATTGAAACGTTTCACACACTCATGCAATCATATAGCGTGCCGTCATTGAAACGTTTCATTGGCGAAAGGATACTGACCGAAAACCCCTTTGTCAAGAGGGGCGCGGATATTCGCACACGAAATTGGGCTCTCTGGGGGCAATCAACGAGCACGCCCGCATCACCCTGAACAGCGTCATCGTGAGCCTGCCGCGATTCAGGCTCACGTCAACCAGAGGTGATGGTAGCCACGGTCGTGGCGCCAGAGATTTCGATGTCATAGCGCTGGGCCGCGCTCTCGTAGCCGGGGCTCTGCAGCCGCACGTCGTCGCCCGCATTGGTAAGACTTTGATCGTCGAAGGTCAGATGGGCGGCCCAGCCCTTCAGGTGTGCTCGGGCCGCGACGCCCGCGGGGCGCTGAACAGTGATCGCCGAGGCAGCCCCGCCGATGCGTATAGGCACCACCCCGGAAGGCTCGGGGAGATCCAGACGGATAGAGCTAACTCCCCCTTTGATCTCCAGACTGGCGAGATTGAGTCCGCCCAGCTCGGCGGCGATAGTCGAAGCGTTGCCCTGGATCGTGATCTCCCACGGGATGGCAGCGTTGAGCGCGACCCTCGCCGCGCGTTTCGTCCCACCCAGAACCCACAGACGTCGTGGATAGCGGATTGTGACCAGCCCATCTTTGGCTTTCACGTCTGGCACCGGCCCTTCGAAGTGTGCCTGGTAGAGATCGGCCATTCCGCTGCCCGCCCGCAGCGTGAGCTGGTAGATCCCGGAGGAGACGACGAGCCGGGCGCTCTCCAGATCACCCAACGGAGCGGAGAGGCTCCCACCCTCGCCCCGTGGCGCCTCTCGCAGCCGCGAAATCTCCTCCAGAGACGCCGCGTTGGCCTGTTTGAGGAACTCAACGAGCAGGGCGAGCTGCGTGTCGTCGTAGCGCGACGCGATCTCGTCCCACCTCCTCCCGGTGGATTCGAAGATCGAGCCCATCTCCTGGGTTCTGGCTTCGGTGCTGTCCTCGCGCGGGGCGAGCCGGACGATGACCCGGCGGCCGTCGTCGGGGTCCCGCTCCCGGAGCACCATTCCCGTCTCCTCCAACCTGTCGAGCATCTGGGTAATCGCTCCAGTGGTGAGCCCGGTGAGCTCAGCGAGTCGCCCGGCGGTCATTGATCCTGTGGCGCCAAGGATATCGACGACCTCCACGTCAGTAGCGTTCATCCCGAGCCGCGCCGCAGCCGCCCGGAAGAAGGACACTCCAAGCGCATTGAGCTGGCGGAGCTCCCGCACAAGCTGACTGAGCAATTCCGGACGTGTTTCCTGCGAACCGCTTGACAATTTTTGTTCCTCCGTGTATATGAATATTGTCTCACATGCTAAGACAATATTGTACGGCAATTCACGTAGCTGCTAAGATTGTTCCGACGCATTCGCTTATCGGCTAAGTGATCCTGCATTGTACCATGGGAAGGTGTCATGTGTCATGACGATGATTGAGACGCGCGGATTGCGCAAGTCGTTCGGCAAACATGTGGTGCTCGACGGCATCGATCTGGACGTTGCCACGGGCACGATCTTCGCGCTGCTCGGCCCCAACGGCGCCGGCAAGACTACCACGGTTCAGATTCTCTCCACGCTCATCAGTGCCGACGCTGGCCAGGTGCGGGTTGCTGGCCACGACGTGGCCCGGGAGCCTGACGCGGTGCGTGCCGCGATCGGCGTCACCGGCCAGTTCTCGGCAGTGGACAACCTCCTCACGGGAGAGGAGAACCTGCTGCTGATGGCGAGCCTGCATCATCTGGGCAAAGACAAAGGCCAGAGGCGCGTGGCCGCGCTGCTCGACCGTTTCGACCTAACCGACGTGGCCAGGAAGCTGCCCGCCACCTACTCTGGCGGTATGCGGCGCCGGCTCGACCTCGCGATGACACTGGTCGGCGACCCCCGTGTCATCTTCCTCGATGAGCCGACCACCGGCCTCGACCCACGCAGCCGCCACACCATGTGGCAGATCATCCGCGACCTCGTGGCGAGCGGCGTCACGATCCTGCTCACCACGCAATACCTCGATGAGGCCGACCAGCTTGCCGACCGGATTGCGGTGCTCGATCAGGGCAAGCTGGTTGCCGAGGGGACTCCTGACGAGCTGAAACGCCGCATTCCCGGCGGCCACATTCGCCTGCAGTTCGCCGACGCGAGCGCTCTCGAATCGGCGGCCCGTACCCTGGGCGAGGTGACGCGCGACGACAACGAGCTTACACTTCAGGTCCCCACTGATGGCAGCGTCCGATCGCTGCGGGCTGTGCTCGACCGGCTCGACCACGAAGCGATATTGGTCAACGACCTTTCGCTTCATACCCCTGACCTCGATGATGTCTTCTTCGCTCTTACCAGCCATCCTGAGACCGAGAAAGGCGCTGTACGATGAGCAGTCTATCCTTTGCCTTGCGCGATTCGACGACGATGCTGCGCCGCGATATCCGGCACTCGCTGCGCCGTATCTCGATGACGCTGAGCGGCCTGGGAACGCCAGTCATCATGCTGCTGCTCTTCAATTACGTGTACGGCGGTACGATAGGCGCCGGCCTTGGGAGCGCGGCGCCCGGTGGGGCATATATCAACTATGTGGCGCCCGGGATCATCATCATGACTGTGGGCAGCGGCTGTGCGACGACTGCGATAAACCTCTGCATGGATCTAAGCGAAGGCATCATCGCCCGCTTCCGTACCATGCCGATCTCCCGCGCCTCGGTACTGACCGGACAGGTCATCGGAAGCCTGATCCGGACGTTGATCACCGTTGGCCTCGTCATTGGGGTTGCGCTGCTCATGGGGTTCCGCCCCACGTCAGGTCCCCTGGCCTGGATTGCGGCGTTCGGCCTCATCGCGCTGCTCACCTTCGCGGTCACCTGGATGGGGGTAGTGTTTGGCCTGGTGGGCAAGACGCCCGCGGGGGCCAATAGCCTCTCCCTCATCTTCCTCCTGCTCGCGTTCACTAGCAGTGCGTTTGTGAGTCTGGACTCGATGCCCACCGGGGTGCGCTGGTTTGCGGAGTATCAGCCCTTCACACCCGTCATCAACACGCTGCGGGGGCTGCTGCTGGGAACCCCGGTGGGCAACGACGCCATCCTCGCCGTCGCTTGGTGCGTTGGCATGGCCCTGGTGGGCTACCTCTGGGCACGAGCGGTATACAATCGCGGCCCCGCACGATAGGCGAGCTTTGCGCGGCATCTCCACACCCCGCCAGGGCGGCTAGACCGGCACTGTGCCTTACGATGCTCCGGTGGACTGGCGCACGATCAATTCGGGGCGGAAGACGATCTGGCGGTGGGTGTGGGATGCCTTGTTCACAATCTCATCGAGCAGGAGATCGGTCGCGGCGAAACCAAGCTCATACTTCGGCTGGCGAATCGTCGTCAGCGGCACGGCCAGCATCGGGGCCAGGTCAATATCATCGTAGCCAATCAATGCCACATCCTGTGGAATCATCACGCGGCGCCGGGCCAGTTCATACATCACGCCCACAGCCAGATAGTCGTTGCCGCAGAAGATGGCGGTCGGGCGATCCTCAAGCCGCATGAACGCTTCGACGCACCCGGCGCCGGCATGCGCGTTGTCCGTCTCGGCGGCAAGCGGCACAATCGCCCGCTCTGGGTCGAGTCCGGCGTCGAGGATCGCCTGGCGCAGGCCCGCGAGACGATCCGCGTATTGCGCGCTGGTAAACGGCCCATGAATATAAGCGATGCGTCGATGCCCGCGCTCCAGCAAATGTTGTCCCGCCAGTTGGCCGCCATAGACATCGTCCACCGACACCGAGCAGGTGTTCGCCTCGTGGCTCACGCGGTCAAGGAGCACGATGGATGTGCCGCTGCGTCGGAGCGCACGCCTGTAGTTGGCCTCGCCGCCAACCGGCACGATCAAGATACCGGCGACGCGTTGCTCTTCCAGCACTCTGAGGTAATTCTTCTCTTTCAGCGGTGAGTTATCAGAGTTGCAGAGAATGACGATATAGCCGCGCTCGCTGGCGGCCGCCTCCGCGCCACGAGCCACCTCGGTGAAGAACGGATTCGAGACGTCGAGCACCATGAGACCGATACTCTGGGTCGAGCCAACGCGCAGATGGCGTGCGGAGCCGTTACGCACGAACCCCAACTCTTCGATCGTGCGCTCCACACGCATACGCGTCTCATCGGAGACCAGTTCTGGATGGTTGAGCACGTTCGAGACGGTGCCTAGTGAGACGCCAGCCCGGCGCGCGACTTCATGCATATTGTGCATGCGAGAATGCCTCGGTTAGTGGAGAGTTACTGAGCGGGACGTCGCGGTGAGGCGCTGGCGTACCCGGTTTCTTCGTTATTCTATCTCGTCATGCGCCGTCACCGCAGCACTGCGCGTTCCGCCTCGTTGCATCGTGCCTACTTCAAGTGTACCAGCATCCGGCCACCTTGGTGGTCCACTGGCCTGGCACACGCGACGCCGCCTACTTCCCCCTTGACGTCGCTCCGCGCTCGCGATACCGTGAAAACGTACAAGCATTGCGCGTGTTGACTGGCGGAGGAGGGGCTGGGCGCTGTGCCCGTGGCGTCTGTGCATGAGCCTGTACGACACGAGAGGGAGGGGTACGATGACCACCGAACACGTTGACGTCCTGATCGTTGGCGCGGGGCTCTCCGGCATTGCCGCGGGCTATTACCTCCAGACGCGCTGCCCGGCGAAGACCTATGCCATCCTCGAAGCCCGGAGCACGCTCGGCGGCACCTGGGATCTCTTCCGTTATCCGGGCGTTCGCTCGGACTCCGACATGCATACCCTGGGCTACTCCTTCCATCCCTGGCAGGCGCCCAAAGCCATCGCCGATGGGCCTGCCATCCGCGCCTACATTCGTGAGACGGCGGAGACATTTGGCATCGACCG
>DASUWS010000174.1:0-3860 GCA_036378295.1 Ktedonobacterales bacterium | reverse complement strand
TTCTTGGCGATGGCGATGCCGCTGATCGTCTCCTGGATGGTATTGTTGACGCGAGCCCGCGCCCGCTGTGAGTTGCGGACCGTGGTGCGCGCGATGCGTCGGAAGGCGAGCGCCACGGCGATGATGAACGGTGCGATGCCGAGCGCCAGCAACGCCAGCCCCGGATTGATGGCGAACAGTACAATCGTCACCAGAATGACAAGCAGCCCCTGGCTCAGCAGGTTCAGCACCAGCGTCACCACCGTCGAGAAGTCCTCGGTATCCGACGTGACGCGGCTGACGATCTTGCCGGACGGGTTCTCATCATAGAACGACATATCGCGCGCCAGCACAGAAGAGAAGGCATCCACCCGCAATTGCAGCACGACATCGCCAACCGCCCGCGCCGTATACCACTGGCGCACGAAGTTGAAGGTCCACGAGAAGATGCCGGCGATCAGAATCGCCGCCACCAGCCCGGTGATGGTCGCCGCCGTGCGCGAATGCGCCAGGATGTCTACGCCACGCGCCAGCAACAGCGGCAGGACGGTATCAGCCAGCGACCCCAGCACGATCATCGCCGTCACCACCAGCATAATCCGCGCCCGAGGCCGGAAGTATTGCAGGATGCGCGCGATCAGCTTGCGGTCAGAATACGTCCGGTCGTAGGCATCTGCCTCCAGACCGTCCATGATGAAGCCCATAGTGTGTCTCTCCTCGTGCGAGATTTCAGGCTTGCGGCAGAAGCCGTGCCTACCCTTCGCCTACTCCCACTGGTCGTTGCCCTGATGGAGGGCGCGCAGGTGGTTGATCTCGCCCGAGTGGTAGAGGTCGTGCTGGATCATAGTCACGACGATGACCCAGCGTGTCTCCCGCAGCTCGCCCCAGTTCGTCCGGCGTGGGCGCAGCAGTTCGGCGTCGTCGGCAAGGGCGGCGATTCCACTACGCAGGCGCTCATGGCCCATGCGCAGCCAGGCGATGGCCGACGGAATATCACTGGTCTCCTCATCCCCGTCAACATCGTCCCAGGTGAGCGTCGCGGCGCCGAAGGCCTGGTCGTAGGCCACGAGCTTGCTGCAGCCCAGGTGGAGCACGATCTCGCGGATCGAGCGTACGCCGCCGGGCGGCGTCCAGGTCCAGTCCTCGGGCGCGAGGGCGGTCAGGTTGCTGAGGACGGAGTGCCAGTCCGGCCCCGCGAAGGCGTCATCTAGCAGATAGAGATAGTGTTCGAGTGCCTGTCTCGTCTGTATCGCCATGTTGTTTGTTTGCTCCTCGCTTCCTCTATGCGCCAGGGTGTATTCACGCCGTCGCGACAGGCAGCGCGCGATCATAGCGGGCGAAGATGCGCTTGTACAGCTCGCAACGCCCCAAAAGCTCCTCGTGCGTTCCCACGTCTACCAACTCGCCCTTGCGCAGCACCAGAATCCGGTCGGCCCAGCGTATTTGCGAGAGCCGGTGAGTAATCAGCAACGTCGTGCGCCCTTCCAGCAGCCGCCGGATCGCCTTCTGAATCTCATCCTCGGTGGCGCTGTCAATCGCGCTGGTCGAGTCATCAAGCATCAGAATGCTCGGATCGGTCAGAAGCGCGCGGGCTATCGCCAGTCGCTGGCGCTGGCCACCCGAGAGCGTCACGCCGCGCTCGCCAATCACCGTCTCATAGCCCTCTGGCAGCGTGCGGATAAAGCCGTCAGCCTGGGCGTCCCGTGCGGCCCGCTCGATCTCGGCACGGTCGGCCCGCTGGCCCATGCTGAAGCCAATATTCTCCGCGATGCTGCGCGAGAAGAGAAAGACATCTTGCTCGATTGACGAGATCCGCGAGCGCAGGGCGTCCAGATTCCAGTCGCGCACGTCCACGCCGTCGATCAGAATGCGCCCGCCCGTCACGTCATAGG
Source organism: Ktedonobacterales bacterium (assembly GCA_036378295.1). Taxonomy (GTDB): domain Bacteria; phylum Chloroflexota; class Ktedonobacteria; order Ktedonobacterales; family JADMIN01; genus DAHUXT01. The sequence continues at coordinate 1,989 of DASUWS010000174.1, read as the reverse complement.
TGCGATTGACCAGCCGCGTCAGCGTACTCTTGCCGGAGCCAGTCTGCCCGACGATAGCGATCGTCTCGCCTGGCGCGGCACGGAAGGAGATGTCGCGCAGGATGGGTGTATCGCCATAGTTGAAGCTGACGTGATCGAAGACGATCTCACCGCGCACGTTGCCGCGATGGCCCGCTTCGTTCTCGTCGAGCTCGGTCTCTTGGCGCATCAGCGCCAGAATGCGATTGGCGCCCGCGATGCCAAGCTGTACCAGCGAGAACGTAAAGATCGAGAGGTAGGCGGGCCCGCGCAGCATGCTCATCAGCCCCATATAAGCGACCAGCCCGCCGAGCGTCAACTGGCCGTTGGTCAGGAGAAAGACGCCATGCAGAAAGGCGATCACGAGCGCGACCGCAAGGATGAGCGGCGGCAGATACCACGCCTGAATTTGCCCGTTGCGGATGAAGTAGTCGCGGTAGCCACGGGCGTTGCGGGTGAACTTCTCGCGCTCCTGGAGCTCCTGCGCGGTGGACTTGACCACCTCAATGCCGGTGATAGTCTCTTCCAGCCCGGCGTTCATCGTGCCAAACTGCATGCGCATCGCGCCCGAGACGGGGTTGAGCCGCCGGGTGTAGTCGCGGATGGCGAAGAAGAAACCGACCGTGAAGAGCACCGGCGCCAGCAGCAGTTGCGGCGAGAGAAACGCGATGAAGATCATCGGGACGATGAGCTGGAGTGATGAATCGAGAATCAGGTCCAGGCCGGGGTTGATCATCGGGTTGAGCTGGCGCACATCGTTCGTTGCCCGCGCCATGATGTCGCCCACCTGCTGCTGATTGTGAAACGTCTGGCTCTTGCCCAGCAGGCTCAGATACAGTTCATCGCGCGAGTCGCGTTCCAGCCGCTGCGCCAGAATCTCGCTGCTGAAGCGCGCCGCCGCGTCGAAGAGACCGCCGGCCAGCACGCAGCCGAGAATCGCCAGCGTTATGAGCGCCAGTTGCGACTCATCGGGATGCGGGCGCAACACCTCGTTGAAGGCCGCGCCTGTGAGCCGTGGAACCGCCGAGAGCAGCACATTCATGATGATCATCGTGCCGACCGCGCCAACCAGAAACCGCTTGTAGCGCAGCACATGGGAGATGATCCAGCGCACCGGCCCAGCGTGGTTATAGACATACTCATCGGCAACGGTAAACTCTCGGCTGGCCACAGCCCCCTCCTTACCTGGATTGACCTGGATTGCGCGGGATGGTGTGTCGCGTCGTGCCTGGATGGCCTCTCATTGATTCAATACTGGCCATGTTCTTGACCTTGTTCTTTCCAAGGCACCCAGACATGGTAACCGAACAAAAAGTCTATTTCAAGGAAGATATCTATGCGGACATTCGCGCCGGGTCGCACTTGGAGCCCTCGGCCCCGCGCTGCGGCGGAACGGTGGTGCAACGGTGATGGCCTTTACCTTGCGGCATACGACCGCATGCGGCGTATGACGGGGGCGCTCTTTTTCGCGCCCCGCGGCACGCGTGGAGGCTATCGTCTTCGCGGAAAGGAGTGAACGGGCATGGATGAACTGATCAACCAGGTAGCACAGCGGGCGGGAATTAGCCAGGATCAGGCGCGTACGGCGGTCGATACGGTCGTTGGCTTTCTGAAAGACAGGCTCCCAGGGCCGGTAGGCTCACAGCTCGATAACGTCCTGGGCGGGCAGAGCGGCTCCGGCGGCATCGTAGGCCAGGCTGGCCAGGCGCTCGGCGGCCTGGGCGACATGCTGGGTGGCGGTGGCAAACCCAACAACCCTTAGACTCGTCGTCGCGCGCTCCACGCTCACATCAGCGGGAGCCGCGACATCCTTCTTACAGGCAGCGAGCGGTGGCACGGGCTGGCAGGCTTTCCTTCCAGCCCTGCCACTCGCTTCCTCGACGCCATAACAATTACCCGGTTTGTCCGCACCCTCTAAGAGCCAGAGGCCGCTGGCAGCGTCGTCGTATCGATCACATTGTAGGTTGGGGT
>DASUWS010000173.1:0-8102 GCA_036378295.1 Ktedonobacterales bacterium | reverse complement strand
ATGCCCTGCGCGGAGCCAGCGGTATTGCCCGCTCCTGTCCCGCCTGCATCAGATGGCGTGGCCGTCGGCTGAGAAGCGTGCTGGCCGACGTTGAAGGTGAACGAGCCAATCGCGGGATCGCCATCGTCGAGCGAGACGTTGTGCCAGACGACCAGATAGCTCTCCGAATCATTGCCCGTCATCTGGACGGTCATCGTCTTGGGGTCGTTCGTATCCACCTGCGCTTTCCCCGTGCTGACCACTTTGCCCGCTATATCATACATGGTCACATCGCTGCTCGCCGGATTCAGATCCTCGGCGAAGTGCAGGGTGACGACGCTTGGCGCCTGAGTCACGGTAGAGTTTGCCGCCGGAACGGAGCTTTCGAGTTTCGCATGGGCGGAAGCTATAGGCGATTGGGTCATGCTCGCGACAGCGGCGAGAGCCAGACCCAGTATCAGCGCTACCGGCACCAGGCGAATCAGGATAGGATGACGTTTCATCGGCAATTCTCCAGTATCTTCAGCCAATTCTCACGCAGCACTGCAGCATCATTCCCCTGATGAGCAATATGCAGTGGGACCTCTTCGATATGATACCGGTCTGATGACTACCGCCGCATCGGGAATTTTCCTGAGTGGCGCTTCGTACGCGTATACTGCCGCTCGCCGCACGCTGGACCATACCCAGGGCAATTGCGGTACACTATCCTCATATACCTGTCTCTGAAAACGGCCACAGCAACGAGGTAGCGTCTCATGGTCTTCGCGCATGTCGGTGAGCATGCCCCCGAGGCGGGGTCGCTCTGGCTAGCCTGGAATTTCAGCCCAACACTGGTGGCAGGCATTGCCTTGCTGGCCGCGCTCTACTTCGCCGCGCCCGCCTTCCTGCGCCGCCGCTCCGAATATACCGAGCCACTGGGTCGCTGGCGGATAACCGCCTTTGTCTCTGGGCTGGTGGTGCTGGTGGTGGCGCTGATGTCGCCGCTGGATGCGCTGGGCGACGAGTACCTGTTTAGCATGCATATGGTGCAACATATGCTGATTGGAGTAGTCGCGCCGCCGTTGCTCTTGCTGGGCGTTCCGCGCTGGATGATCGAGCCGCCGCTGCGATGGAAGCCGCTCCGGCGAACGTTGCGTGTCCTTGCGCATCCAGTGCCCGCGTTTGGGCTCATCAGCCTCGACCTCTGGCTCTGGCATGTTCCCGCGCTCTACGATGCCACATTGACCAATGAAGCCATCCACATCTTGGAGCATCTGACGTTCATCGCGTTCGGTCTCATCTTCTGGCTGCCCATCCTCTCGCCAACGCCACTGATTCCGCGCATCTCGCGTCCATTCGCCGTGCTCTACCTCTTTGGTGCCTGCCAGCCGATGGTGGCGCTGGGGGCTTTGCTCACCTTTGCCACATCCCCATTCTATGCGCCCTATGTCGCCGCGCCTCGCATCTGGGGACTGGACCCTGTGGCTGATCAGCAGTTTGGTGGGTTGATCATGTGGCTGCCGACAACGATCCCGTATCTCATCGGCCTGAGCATCATCTTCTTCCAGTGGGTCGGCGCGATTGATCGGCGCGAGCGCCAGGCGGCAGGTGAGTTCGACAATCTAGATGATCTGGATGACCCTGCGAGCGCCCAGAACCCCTCACCTGCTCAGACAGCCCTGTAGAGGCGGCAGGAACAGACAGCCACCTCGCCGAAGGACCTCGCCACTGGCTGTCACGCTGGTACCGAAAGCCCGTCGGGGGGCTGCTTCGGCGACTCATCCACGGCTTTTGTGAACAATAGCCGCAGGATCGCAATGAGCGGGCGAATGCATGCGACAACCACGAGCACATATCCAGCCACGGTCATCCACCTCGTCACGTCAGCCGACGTGATGAACGCCGAGACCCAGATGAGGAGCGCGCCAGCGTTGAGCAATGCCACCGAAATCCAGGAGCCATCCCATCCCGAAGCATGATGGCCGATGTCGCGCAGACGCAACGGCAACGCCCCAAGCACGATCTGAAGCACCCATCCGGCGATCAGACCGGAGACCGCCGCGCCCTCAACAGGACCAGTTGGGAGCTTGCCAGTCAGCGCCAGGATAACTGGAGCAACCACTGCCGGGACGATCATCCACAGATAGGCGATCAGCAGGTGACCGATGTTAGCGGTCCAGGTACGCCCCGCGAGGGCTGTTGCCGCCAGATTGGCCAGCAGCAGCGCGGTGCCTCCCACGTAGATGGCGATTCCTGCCATGGTGAGTGGCAGAATCCCCACCCACGGTCCAGCGACCAGCCCGAACGCGCCCGCGATGAGCAGCCACGATATGGCAGGAATCAGTCGCGGCCAGCGGAGCGGGCGTCCAATTGCCACGGGGATGCGCTCCAGCAGAAAGCCCGCAACGACCAGTGCCAGGAATCCCCAGACATTCGCATGCACATGCCCTTCGATCTCGCCGAAAAAACCGCCGGGCGCTGGCCAGTGCAGCAGCATGCTGACCGCCAGGAAAATGCCGAAGAGGAAGAAGAGCGGCCCGGCGATGAAGAGCAGCGCGCCCGCACGGCGTCCAACGGGAGGGCATGCGCCTCGGCGATGCACCGTCGCGAGCATAAGCACTATCGCCAGAAAAATCCCTGTCGCTCCGATCGCCGCCAGCAGTGACAGCCCAAGCGGCATGCTATAGAGCAGCAACGCAAGGCTGGCGTTCACGAGCAGCCAGAGAACGACGTTCACCCAGCCTCCCGGCGGCTCGACGCCCAGGCGGGCGGCGACGATGCGGGGCAGGGTGCCCAAAATCACCTGAACGACGACGCCGATGGTCAACAGGTGAATGCGTATCCAGATGAGATCGGGAATGGGGGCAATGACATCGGCAGCCACCAGCGCCATAGCAGCGAGCGCCAGAACGTCGAGCGTCAGATAGACGCCTGCCATCAGATAGTACGGATTGCGAAGAAGGCGCACGATAATACCCTGACTTTCGCTAAACAACGTTTAGTAAACACTGTATAGCGAAAGTGCGTGGGGCGTCAAGGCTGGCGTCGCATCGTCTGGTGCGTGGCATGGTGACGCACCGGACCAGCGACCATGAAATGGTGGAACAGGCTAGCGAGGCGCGAGGCCAGTGAGGAGTACGCTCGCGATGTCGCTCAACTCCTGATCCGCGTCAGCGGTAGCACCGGCGCGAGCGGCGGTCGCAGGCGCGCGCAGCACCTCGGTCAGCATAGGGAGCAGCAGGCTGCCTTGCAGGACACGGGCCGCCGCTTCGATGGAAACCTCGCGATTGATCTGTCCCACTTCGCGATACCTGGCGAGGAATCGGGCGATGTCATCATTGGTCGCGCGCAAGAACTCGCTAAGGATCGCGGCCAGCTCTGGGTCGGTTGGCGCTTCGGTCAACATGGTCACAATGAACGTGCGATTCTCTCGTATGCGTGTGGTAAACTCGCGGCCAAATGCCCGCAACGCTTCGTCGAACGAATTCTCGGCGGGCTGGGCGCTCGCCGCTGACCGGGAGAATGCGGCAAACGCCCGCACTGGCGCATACTCATCGAGCACCGCGCGGAAGAGATCGGCTTTGCTATCGAAATAGTGGTAAAGAAGGCCCTCGTTGACGCCAGCGGAGCGGGCGATATCTCGCACAGATGTGCCGCGGTAGCCTTTCTCGGAGAACAGGTGCAGCGCCGTTTCTATCAGTTGTCTGCGACGAGCCATCGCCTGCTCTTGTCGCTTCGTGGGTGGTGTCGTCGCCAACTGGTGTCCTCCCTGTGTCCTTCTGTCAGCCCCCGCCCGCGGTCCATCAACGCTCGCCATCAACGCTCGCCATCAACACAGTCTCATCTCAAAAGCCCGGCTTAAGAGTTTTCCAATACTACCTATGATAGAATGGGAGACATAGTATGGGCCGTGCTGCACTGTCGCAATCGTAACATGCACAGCGCGAGCACGGATATGGTCTCCTCGACATACCCCGGTACTAGAGAATGGGCCGCGCTGCGTCACCCTGACGCTTTCGGAAGATGGTGGTATGCGCGTCGAGGACGAGGACGAGGATACGCGAGGTTACGCTGACGGAGGATCTGGCGCATGGCCAAGAAGCGAACGAATCGAGGCGGGGCACAACGCGCATACAACGGCTCATCGAGTGGGACACCACAGCGTCCCGCGAATGGCGCGAACGCAACGAACGCAACGAATGGAACGAACGGGGCGAAAGGCGCCACGGCGACAGCTTCGCCATCGAAGAGCGCGCGCGCCACGGCGGATAGCCAGAGCGACCGTATCGCGGCGGCTCGCGCCCGTAATGCGGCGGCCCGGGCGGCGGCTGAGCGGCGACGCTCCATGCAGGGTGGCTGGCTGCGGCGGCGCTGGCCTATCATCTCTGCGGTCGTCGTCGTGGTGCTCATCATTGCGGTCTTCTTTGCGATGTCCAACCGGACCCCATCTGGCTCGGCAAGCATCGGCAGTCCTGTGCCTGCGTCGATCCTGGGCAAGGTGACTGGCGTCAGCCAGAGCACCTATGAGAAGGTTGGCAAGGGAACGATTACCAACCCCTTCAAGAAGGCGCAGGGGAATCCTCCACCTCCAGTCAATAAGGCGGCTGACGGCAGGCCCATCATCCTCTACGTCGGCGCGGATTATTGCCCGTTTTGTGCGGCGGAGCGGTGGTCCCTGGTGATGGCGTTGAGCCGCTTTGGCACTTTCAAAGACCTGACGCTGATGCAGTCGAGTAGCACCGATACGTATCCCAACACCAATACGTTCAGCTTCCACGGCTCCAGCTACACCAGTCAGTATCTCGACTTCCAGTCCGTAGAGACACAGGATCGCACTGGCCAGAAGCTCGATAGCCTGACCAGCGCGCAGCAGGCGATCTTCGATAAGTACGACGCGCCGCCCTACATTGACGCGCAGTATAAGGGATCGATTCCCTTCATCAGCGTGGCGAACCAGTATATCGAGATTAGCGCCGGATTCATCCCTGATCAGATGCAGGGAATGACATGGCAAGAGATTGCCGACAAGCTGAACGATCCCAATAGCTCGGTTACCAGGAGCATTGTGGCCAACGCCAACTACATCACGGCGGCGATCTGCCAGGTGACCGATAACAAGCCGGCCAATGTCTGCACCGCCGCGCCGATTCCGCAGATGATCAATGATATGAAGGCAGGGAAGTAGCTATGGCGAGACTGCCAGCGGAAAGCTCGTACGAGAGCGTAGGCGCGCGCATGCTGCTGTTAGCGCGACGCGCGCCGGATCTGACGGCGATGCTGCTCATGGCGGTGGCGGGGCTTGGCATCTCCATCTACCTGACGACCGTGCACTACCAGGGCGTCGCGCCAGTCTGCAATACCACCGGGGTGATTGACTGTGCCACGGTCACCAGTAGCTCGTTCTCAGTCTTGCCCGGTCCGGGAAATATCCCGATCACGATTCCCGGCATGCTCTGGTTCGTGGTCAGTGGTGGCCTGGCTCTGGTCGCGCTCCTGGCCATCTGGCGCGGCCGTCTGGAGCCGTCATGGCTGCGGATGACGCATCTGCTCTGGGGTCTGGTGGGAATGATCTTCGTGCTCTACCTCGTCTATGCCGAAATCGTCGTGCTGCATCGGCTGTGCGAGTGGTGTACGGTTGTTCATCTGCTGACCCTTGCCACCTTCCTGCTGGTGCTCAATCGCTGGCAGTTGCGTGGCCTGCCGCTGCCCGTGCTGGTCGCGACACCAGCCAGGCGTGGCGAGGAGTCTGCCGTCTCCGCGACGAGCGGCAGGAAGTCGGGGCGGCGTGCCCGGCACTAAGCTTGTGCTAGGCTGATAGTCACCCGTGACATGCGCTCTCCGCTGAAAGCCTAGTATAGTTGGACGGCTGCGGAAAGTTCCCGTGGCACTTTCCGGCACACACGGACGTGTATGAGCACATATGGGCGAATCTGGCGGTGCATGGTGAAGGTGCGCCTCTCGCTTCGTCCTATTGATGAAGAGATAATTTTTAGCCACAGATCCTGCTGGTTGGGTGAGATGTGTTGGTGTGCTGGGAGAGTCGCGTAATAGTGAGGGTTGGTGCTGTGCGAAACGGGGCAGTGCGTAAGTTGGCGGCAATTCGCCACGCGGGAGTGAAAAGCTGGTTGGGCGGAAGCGCGGCGATGGGGATACTGGTATTGGCGCTAGCGCTGAGCGGCTGTGGGCCGTTTGGGGGTGATAGCAATACACCATTGGCAAGCGATCAGGCGCTCGCCTCGTTGTCATGGTGTGATCGTCCACTGATTACGTTTCAGGACGATAGCACAACCGCGCAGAACATGCTGACGAAGTGGGATGATGTAAAAGGGCAGCTTGGTTTCACTCCCTATCTGCCCCAGACCATGCCACGGGGAACGTGCCTTGCGCTGGCCGGTGGCTCGGTCCACAACCCCATTTATGGCGGGCAGTTCAGCATCACCTATGTGCTGCCGAAGATTGGTCCAGTGAGCTTCTCGGAGGCGCCACTGCATCAGGGCATGAGCAAGAACACGCAGTGTATCCAGAGCACGCAGGATAAGAAGACGACGATCTGTGTCGGGGCAATCGCCAACACCAGCATAACCATCGCCTCGCGCCAGTCGCAATCCGACATCCAGTCAATGTTCGGCACGCTCAAGCCCGATGTGGAATGGGTGCCCGCCGCTGCCGCGTCTGGTACGACGACTCCGCCGTCAGCGACGCCGACGACCGCCAGCAAATAACAGGCAAATAGCGAGCAAATACCGAGACACAGAACAACGGAATACAGTACTATTGAGTGGACGGCCCGAAAGTTGGTCGTCCACTCGCCGTTTCCAAGGCAGTAATACGACTTTTGTTTCGGTTGTTGTCGTGTAACCCCATCCCGCCTATCGGCCACCAGCCTGCCGGATGGCGATGGATGCCGCGGCTGACTCCGCTCTCCTTGTAGGAGAGGGGCCGGGGGAGAGGGCAGAGGCCAAACGACAACATCCTCACCACAACTGATATAAGACTTCTCTGAATTGATGAGGTACAAGACGATGTCTGATTCCGCCGCTGATCTCTACGCGCAGGCAGCCGAACGCGCCATCCGCTACCGCGCCCAGCTCGACGAGCGATCTGTTGCTCCGCCCCCTGATGCGGTGGAGCGGCTCGCTGTGCTGGGTGGCCCGCTGCCAGAGACGGCGCGGGAGCCTGCGGAGACGCTTGCGCTGCTCGACGACATAGGTTCCCCGGCGACGGTTGCCTCCGCGGGCGGACGCTACTTCGGCTTTGTGACGGGAAGCTCGCTCCCGGTGACGCTGGCCGCGAACTGGCTGGCGGGCGCGTGGGACCAGAACGCCGCATTGTACGTCATGTCGCCGGTCGCCGCCGAGTTGGAGCAGATCGCGCTCGGCTGGCTGCTGGATGTGCTGGGCCTGCCGCCGGGGTCGGGCGGCGCCTTCGTCACCGGAGCGACTATGGCGAACTTCACCGCGCTGGCCGCCGCGCGCCATGCTGTACTGCGGCGGGTGGGATGGGATGTCGAGGCGGATGGTCTCTTTGGCGCGCCACCCATCAGCGTGGTCGTTGGGGCTGAGGCACACACGACCCTCCTCAAGGCGCTCTCACTGCTGGGGCTGGGGCGCAGCCGAGTCATAACCATTCCAGTGGATGGCCAGGGCCGTATGCGCTCCGACGCGCTGCCAGAGATCAGCGGCCCGGTGATTGTCTGCATCCAGGCGGGGAATGTCAATACCGGCGCGTTCGACCCCGCCAGCGAGATTCTGCCCTGGGCACGCCGCATCGGGGCGTGGGTACATGTGGATGGCGCGTTCGGCCTCTGGGCTGCGGCGGCTCCCGCTCGCGCCGCGCAGATGGCCGATTTCGCCGGAGCCGATTCGTGGGCGACCGACGCGCATAAATGGCTCAACGTGCTGTACGACAGCGGCCTGGCGTTCGTGCGCGATTCGGGCGCGTTACGTAGCGCCATGACGGCTACAGCCGCCTATCTGCTGCCGACTGTTGAGCAGCGCGATGCGATGTACTACACGCCCGAGTCGTCGCGCCGCGCGCGGGGCGTGGAGATATGGGCCGCGCTCCGAACGCTTGGGCGCGCTGGACTGGCCGATCTGATCGAGCGGTGCTGCCGCCACGCGACCCGGTTTGCCGAAGGGTTG
>DASUWS010000172.1:0-7999 GCA_036378295.1 Ktedonobacterales bacterium | reverse complement strand
TCAGGGGCGACTCTGGCTCGGGTTTGCCCAGCGCACCGCATAGCTTGCGGATGCTCACCATCTGCTGCTCGCTGGCAACCGGCTCATCGGCTCCCTTGGCCGCCGCAGCCGTGTTCTTTGTCGCTGGCGCCTCTGCGGGCGTGGTAGGCGCTGTCTTCGTCGCTACCGGGCTGACACGAGCCGCTGGCGCGGACCGACGACGATCTACTGGGGTGTCTACCACGCGCTCACCCTCATCCATCTCAGGGGCAAAGGCCGTGCCATAACCCAAGGCAAGCAACGCTCGCCCTAACGACTTGGTGCTGGCCTTCTCTGCATAATCAGCAAAATCCTTTGCCGACTCTGAGCCGTACATCGTCGCCTCGTTGCCGAGCACGTCACGCACATAGGTCTTGAAGTGCGCATATCCAGCCTCGCGGTCCTGCTCGACCAATTCAGTCCGGATGACATACGAGGTTGTCGCCAGGCCGCGCACGATGAAATCGCGCTGGTCACGGATGAACCAGAGCAGACGATTCTGCACGTTGAGATAGTCGCGACCCTTGAGGCTCATCAGATGGTCGTTTGGGTCGAAATCGGCTGCGATGCGCCAGTTGCCTGGATACTGAGGCACCGACTGGGTGGTTGTTTGTTCGTGTTGGTTCATGGATTCTCCCCCTCCTCAGGAGGTAGCGGGAGAACTTCGCCTACCTCCCGCTGACATAACCCAATTCTTTGTGCACCATGCAAAAACGGACATCATCACGCCGAATAATGGAATATATGTTCTAGATAGTACCATATCGTTCATCCGGCCGCAATTCCCAGACAAAATGGCCCGCGACCAGGATATCGGACTATATGGCGCATTGGCTCGGAAAAGAGGAATCAGGGCGCCAGCCCGTAGCCGAGTAACGTTGCGGATCGTCTGTAGACTAGCGAGAGGGCATATACAGCCAGCGCCAGGCGCGGTACAATAGAGAAGTATGTCGCGACGGAAGCGCGTTCGCTGCGCAAGGCGGCTTGAGTGCGTTTCCACTGTTGAGTGGCCTGGGCTCACGGGTATGTTACCCCTGTGATCTGCCTCGCATCACGCGGAGCCCGCACAACGTTGTGCAGCAATGAAGAGGAGCACACTACATGCCGACCCGGATTACCATGCCACAGCTTGGTGAATCTGTCTCTGAGGGAACTGTTGGCCGCTGGCTCAAACAGGAGGGCGAGACCATCAAGCGTGATGAGCCGCTGGTCGAGATCATCACCGACAAGGTAACGGCAGAATACCCTTCGCCTGTAACAGGTCGTCTGGTCAAGATCCTGGTCAAGGAGGATGAGACCGTCAAGGTGGGCGCCGAGATCGCCGAGATCGAAGAAACTGGCGCATCCACACACACGGCACCTGCCACCAGTGCAACAAGTGCCACAACCACCTCAACCGGCCCAGCCCCCACTTCCGCCAATGGCAGCTCCGCGTCTACCATGACAACAGACGCAGCAAGCAACGCCAGTGGCTTCATGGCGGCCGCTCCCAGCGCGTCCAGCACCACCGCGACGCTCGAACGTGTCTCGCCACTCGCCCGTCGCATGGCCCAGGAGCACCAGATCGATCTGCGGCAGGTGCAGGGCACTGGCGAGGGGGGACGCATTCGCAAAGAGGACATCCTGGCATATATAGACCAGCAGACCCAGCCCCAGACAGTGGTATCCGCACCTGTTCCCACGCCAGCGCCAGTCGCGGCGATGGAAGGCGACCAGCTCATCAACCCCACGCCAGCTCGTCGCGTGATCGCGGAGCACATGGTACGTAGCAAGCGCACCTCGCCGCACGCAACGACGATCTTCGAAGTGGATATGACCAACCTGGCCCGCTGGCTGGCCGCGCACAAAGATGCCTTCCGCCAGCGAGAAGGCTTTGGGATCTCGTTCCAGACATTCGTCGTCAAGGCCGCCGTCGAGGCGCTGCGCGAGTATCCTTATGTGAATGCCTCGTGGACAGAGGACAACAAGATTCTGCTTCGCCACCAGGTAAATATCGGCGTCTCGATTGCGCTCGAAAACAACCTGATCGTTCCAGTCATTCGCGACGCGGATACATTGAGTCTTGCGGGCATCTCGCGCGCGATGAGCGATTTGGTCAGCCGCGCCCGTACGAACCGCCTCATGCCGGACGAGCTCCAGGGGGCCACCTTCACCGTCAACAATCCCGGCGTCTTTGGCACGATGATGTCAATGTCGATCATCAACCAGCCGAATGCCGCGATTCTCACCATGGATGCTGTCGTCAAGCGCCCGGTCGTGATCGACGACGCCATCGCCATCCGCGACATGATGTACCTGTCGATCTCGTTCGACCACCGCATCCTTGATGGTCTAACCGCGGCGCAATTCATGGGCGCGATCAAGCGGCGTCTGGAGAACTGGGGACCAGAGATCACGGTCTACTAAGCCGCAATCTCGCGATCACCCGGAAATACGTGAAGCCCGTCGGCACACCCCCGACGGGCTTTTTCTTGAGGCTGAGAACAATTCAGCCCATGAAGACGAAGCTGGCTGATGAGAGCATCCGCAACAGAGCGGGAACGGTATACCGCGTTGTACACCTGGCGTATTGGATCGGGCTAGGCTAGCCAGCCAGTGCCTCTGTATGCTCCGCCGCGTGCTCCTCGCGCACGGCTCCGATGACTGCGCTCAAAAGATCGAAATCCCGAGAGGCAAGGGAATATTGGTGCCACTCGTAGGTTTTGCGGAATGGAAGCTGGAAATCAGGATGGCGAGCCTCGACATAAAAGCCCGCACCCGTCTTCCCCAGAACTACCTCCGCACCGGTCCGAACATTCTCATAATGACGCATTGGTTCTCTGGTTCTCTTTCCTCGACGATCAAATTTCGTGGAGGGACGACGTAAACAGCACATTGCCCACGCCACAGTGTATTCTACACCATGATGTCACCAGGTGTAGTCATCCATTGGTCCTATCAGTCCCAGGGACGAACGGCGGCGGAACAAACCCCGATTCGAACCACCTGTGCTATAATGCCCACCATCGATTGGTTGCGAAAGAGGTACTATCCCCCATGTCTAGCGCGTCGAAAGAGCCCGCGTCTGAACGCGTACTCGTCTGTATCGCCTGGCCCTACGCCAAAACCAGCACCCACGTCGGGCAGATTGTCGGCTCAATTCTGCCCGGCGATATTTTTGCCCGCTATTCTCGCATGACCGGCAAGGATGTGCTCATGGTCTCGGGCAGCGACGAACACGGAACACCAATCGTCGTAGACGCCGACCGCGAGGGCATCTCGCCGCGCGAGTTCGTGGCACGCCATCACGCGCAAATCCTCGATATCTGGGCACGCCTGGGCATCTCGTGGGATCTCTATACCGAGACCACCACTGAGAACCACTATCGTGTCACTCAAGAATTCTTTTTGCGGCTCCTGGAAAAGGGCTTCATCTACAAAGACTCGATGAACTCGCCCTACTGCCCAACGGACCAGCGATTTCTGCCCGACCGCTACATCACAGGCACGTGCCCATATTGCGGCTTTCCAGACGCGCGCGGCGACCAGTGCGACAACTGCGGGCGAACGCTCGATCCTGAGGAGTTGATCAATCCAAAGTGCCGACTCTGTGGGAGCGTAACCAGCACCATCGAGATTCGCCCCACCGAGCACTTCTTTCTGGACCTGCCCAAGTTCGAGCCGCAGCTACGAGCCTGGCTGGAGGAGAATCAGCCGCGCTGGCGCCCGAACGTGGTCAACTTTGCGCTGAACTGGATTCGTGAGGGGCTTCGGCCACGCGCGATTACCCGCGACCTTGACTGGGGCGTGCCTGTGCCGTTGCCCGGCTTCGACGACAAGCGCATCTACGTCTGGTTCGACGCCGTAATCGGCTATTTCTCCGCCAGTGTCGAGTGGGCCGCGCTGGAGGGCCAGCCGGACGCCTGGAAGCCCTTCTGGGAGTTGCTTCCGGATGGATCAGCGCCCTCGCGCTCGTACTACTTCATCGGCAAAGACAATATCCCGTTTCATACGATCATCTGGCCCGCGATGCTGCTCGGCTATGGTGGGCTGGCTCTCCCGTACGACGTACCGGCGAATGAGTTTATGACGATGGGCGGCTTCAAGGCGTCGAGCAGCCGGGGCAATGTCATCTGGACGAAGGACGTGTTGGATCAGTATGGCCCCGACCCGGTACGCTATTACCTCGCCAGCACGATGCCGGAGACCCACGATACCGATTTCACTTATGACGAGCTGGTGCGCCGCAACAATGACGAGTTGGTTGCCACCTACGGCAATGCGGTTCATCGCCTGCTGACCTTTGCCCACCGCAACTTCGAGGGCAGGGTGCCAGAACCGGGCAGGCCCAGTGAGGCCGACGAGGCGATGCTAGCCACAGTGAAGCGGGGGTTCGTCGCGGCTGGTGACGCCATCGAAGCGGTGCGGCTGCGTGATGGTCTGGGAGAGGCAATGGCCGTTGCCCGCGCCGCCAACCGTTATCTCGATGAGCAAGCGCCCTGGAAGCGCATCAAGACAGACCGCGAAGGCGCCGCCACCACGGTGTATACGATGCTTCAGGTGCTCAATGGGCTGAAGGTGCTGTTTGCGCCGTATGTGCCGTTCTCATCGCAGAAGCTGCACGAGCTACTCGGATTCTCAGGCAACGTCGCGGACTGCGCCTGGCGCGCTGAGGAAGTGTCCGTTGGACAGGCGCTCCCGACACCAACGCCGCTCTTCGCCAAGTTCGATGCGCCTGTCGTGCCTGAAGAGGCTGGCGGCGCACCCGGCATGTGACATCTGGGAGGGGAAAACGCTATGCGGCGCATTGCGATTCTGGCTGAGGGCAGCTTTGACCGCCAGAGCGCGAAGACAGCGGTAGGCGTGCTGCGTTATAGCCAGGATACCGTCGTGGCTGTCATCGACAGCACGCGCGCGGGGCAAGATGCCGCTGTGGCGCTCGGCGATCCCGCCGGACCTGGACGTGGCGTGCCTGTTGTCGCCAGTTTCGCCGAGGCACTACCCTACCAGCCTGATTCGCTGCTCATCGGCATCGCGCCTATCGGCGGCAGGTTACCCGACGCCTGGCGAGCCGAAGTGCTGGCGGCGTTGCGAGCGGGGACGGAGGTCATCAGCGGATTGCACCAGTTTCTCAGCGACGATCCTGAGCTATCCGCCGTTGCTCGCGAACATTCCGGGCGCATCTGGGATGTGCGATGCCCACCGGAGCAGCTTGCCATGCGCATCCGCGAAGGCACAGCGCACCGCTCTGGCAGCCATGTGATCTCGTTCTGTGGCAGCGACTGCAACGTGGGCAAGATGACCGCATGTATCGAACTGGATCGCGCGGCGCGGCGGCGTGGCCTCTCGTCGGTCTTCGCGGCGACCGGCCAGACCGGCATCATGATCTCTGGCAGCGGGATTCCAGTTGACCGGTTCATCAGCGACTTCATTTCCGGCGGCGTCGAGGCCATGGTACTCGATTTTGCCGAGCGTTACGATTGGGTGTTCGTCGAGGGGCAGGGGTCGCTCGGCCACCCGGCGTACTCAGCGGTCACGCTGGGCCTGCTGCACGGCGCCGCGCCTGACTATCTGATTTTGTGCCACGAGGCGGGGCGCACCCATATCCACGGCTACGACGTCCCGATTCCGCCGCTTCCCGTCGTGCGCGCGATGAACGAGACGGCGGTGGCCTGGCTGAAGCCTGCTCCAGTCGTGGCCGTTGCGCTGAATACGATGAAGTTGAGCGAGGGCGAGGCGAGGGCAGCCATCGACGCCGCGGCACAGGAAACGGGTCTGCCAGTCACCGACCCTGTGCGCTTTGGCGCGGATGTGTTGCTGGATGCGCTCCTGGCGAAGATAGAGAAGTAACGCCCACGATCAATGCATGATCTCCCTGGTTGAGTTGACATGACGCAAGGGAAGGCAACCACCATGGAATTGACAGCCCAGGCTCTGGACCTGACTCTGACCGTCCCGTTCCGCATCTCACGCAGCGTACAGCATGTCGCCCACAATGTCCTGGTGCATATCCAGGACGACGGGCTCAATGGCATTGGCGAGGCAGCGCCCAGCGGATTCTACGGCGAGAAGTGCGAAAGCGTTTTGATGGCCCTCTCCTACTTCGCGGAACATCTTGGCGATGATCCGATGTTGATCGAAGACATCGCCGCCGAGCTCAGCCGTGTCATGCGAGGCAACGCCTCGGCGCGGGCGGCGGTGGATATGGCGCTCTACGACCTGATAGGCCAGCGTCTCGGCGTACCGGTGTATCAGTTGCTCGGACTCAATCCGGCGCGGACTCCGGTCACATCATTCACCATCGGCCTCGATACACCTGCCGAGATGGCGCGGAAGGCTCGCCAGGCCGAGCAGTTCCCGGTACTCAAGATCAAGGTAGGCACGCCAAACGATCTGGAGATCGTGCGGGCGATTCGCGATGTGACCGATGCGCGGCTGCGCGTGGACGCGAACGCCGCCTGGACGCCGAAGCAGGCCATCAAGACGATCAACGCGCTGGAGCCGTATGGCATCGAGTTCGTTGAGCAGCCCGTCCCTGCCAGCGACCTGGACGGCTTGCGGCTTGTGCGGGAACATACGGGCCTCCCCATCTTCGCGGACGAAAGCTGCGTCACACTGGAAGACGTGCCGAGGATGGCCGGCGTTGTGGACGGTATCAACATCAAGCTGATGAAGTGTGGTGGCATCTCGCAAGCGCTTAAGATGATTGCCACAGCGCGCGCCCATCATCTCCAGGTAATGCTCGGCTGCATGATCGAAAGCTCCGTTGCCATAACTGCCGCGGCGCAGATCAGTCCGCTCGTTGACTACGCCGACCTGGATGGCGCGCTGTTGGTGGCGAATGATCCATTCGATGGCGTGAACTTCGAGCAGGGCAAGCTGGTGCTTCCGGATCGCCCTGGCCTGGGTGTGCGCAAGCGCGCCACGGCGGAATTACCGACCAGGCGAATTCGCGCCCGGAGCGCTCGTATCGTCAGCACCGAGGTAGAGGAGTAACGCCCCATGGCGAGAGAGTTGAGCTACGATGAAGCGCTGGCCCTATTGCGCGCCCAGAACGAGAACGAGAGCCTCGTCAAGCATGGGATAGCAGTCGCGGTGGCGATGGCCGCCTACGCGCGCAAGTATGGCGAGGATGAGCTGACATGGCGCGTTACTGGGCTGCTGCACGATGTGGACTACGAGAAGCATCCCACCATCGAGGAACATGGGAAGGTGGGGGCGGAATGGCTCAAACAGGAGGATTACCCAGAGCATGTCGTGCATGCGGTGATTGCGCACAACGACTATCATGGCGTGCCACGCGACGATTTGATGTCACGCGCGCTCTTTGCCTGTGATGAGCTGACCGGGTTAATTACCGCGACAGCACTGGTGCGCCCCACCAAGAGCATACACGGGCTGGAAGCCTCCTCTGTGCGGAAGAAGATGAAGGACAAAGCGTTCGCGCGCGGCGTCAACCGCGATGACATCATCAAGGGCGCCGAAGAGCTGGGCGTGGACCTCAACGAGCACATCGCGTTCGTCATCGCCGCAATGGACGGAGCAGCGGCCGAGCTTGGCCTGGAGGGCACGCCTGCCTGATAGGCTCACGGGCTGGCGGCCATGACGGGAGACCGATCATGCCAGAACGTATCGATCATGTCATCTTCGCAGCTGCCGATCTCACGCAGCTTGAGGCAGCGTTCACGCGGCTGGGATTCCATGTCGTCGGCGGCGGAGAACATCCCCATCTGGGCACGCGCAACCGTATTATCGTGCTGGATCAGGGGTATATCGAGCTTTTGGCGATTGCCGACGAGGAGACCGTCTCTCCAGCGGTACGCGAGCGAATTGCCCAAGCGCCAGGCTGGATTGGCTTCGCGCTCCAATCGGCGGATATCGCTGCCGAAGCGGCGGCAATGCGAGCGCGAGGAGCCGATGTGCGCGGTCCCGTGCCGGGGCGGCTGGTCGCGCCGAATGGCAGCGTGCGCTCATGGCAGACGGTGACCATCGGCGGCGACGA
>DASUWS010000171.1:0-10607 GCA_036378295.1 Ktedonobacterales bacterium | reverse complement strand
CCTGTACCCCCGCGAAACTTGAGAGGAAAGCCAGCGAACGTAAATCGCCTGGCGACGACCTGATCGAGATTCGCCAGATTCTCGAAGTGCGTGATGCCGTGCCGGCGGCACATCATGTGGACGGGATAGGTCTTGCTGATGGGATTGTCGGGGCTGGGCGAGTCAACGCCGAACGTCTTCACTCCATGATCCACGATCCACTGGCTCGCCGTCTCATCCAGTCCGGGATAGTCGAGCGAATACGCTGGGGTGCCGCCGAGCCGCTGGAAGGTGCCTGTGTAGAAGAGCACGATGTCATGCTGGCGCACGTCAACGTGATCGCGCTCGATGGCCGTCTCGATGTCTGCCCGGCTGATGTAGCTCCTCGGCGCGGCGTGCGAAACGTCGATGCAGGTGGCTGGCCCATAGAAGAGGTCGAGTGCCATGGCGTCGATGGCTGGGGCGTCGGGGCTGGGGTCCAGATGCTTGAGCGCGTCAACGTGCGTTGGTCCGTGATCACACAGCAGCACTCCATTCGAGGTGAACGAGAAGCCGCCCTCGAAATTGCGGGCTGTTTCTTCGTGCGTCGCGTGGGTCCAGATGACTGTCTTGAGGTGTCCCTGATAGACCGGCATGCCCTGGTAAATCTCCTGCGAGAGATCAAGAATTCGTGCCATGTGATCCCATGCCCTCCTCATGCTCGCGCCATGCCAGATCATGAAGCGCGTTTCAGCCGTCGGTTGCTGGCACGCTGACCGGCAGCGGCGCCAGAGGCGGATATTCCATGTCCAGTGGCAGGCGAGGCAATCCTGCGAAGCGTGCTACATCGATACCATGATGGATGCTGAGGAGCAGCTCGATGATAGCGGGGGTGCTCTCCCCTTCGTCGAAGAGACGATTCATCTCCTGCGACCGGGGCGCGTCGCGATTCGCCATGGCGCACACGTAGCGATATGATGGCTCGAACTCAAAGTCGCGCACGATCTGGAATGTGCGCATGGCCTCATCCCACGGGCGTCCCCGGCGATACTGTGTGAACGCATGCGCTAGCAACTCTGCGCCCCGCAAGGCATCGTAGAAGCCACGGCCACCATTGGGGTCGGTATAGTAGGCGGCATCGCCCACCAGTCCCCAGCCGCGACCCCACGGCTGGCGAAAGAACGTTGGTACTGGGAGCCTGCCCATGAGTTTGGTGGCTCGTCGAGCATGTCGCCCTCGCTCGCGAAGCTCGGGCACCGATTGCCATGCCGCTGTGTAAGCCTCCTCGTGATGCCCGCGAATCTCATCGAAGCGCCGCGCGGCAGGCATCCAGCTCACCGCCATCAGATTCTGGCCAACCTCGAAGGTGATGAGGGAATGCTCGGGTGATGATTGGTTGATCGTCAGCTCAGGCTCATCGAGCGAAGCGAAGTCTTCGAAGAAAGCGTAGTAGTGAAACTGGTTCGGCGGGTCCGAGCGATAGATCGTGGCGCCGACTGCCTGCGCCGTAAAGCTCTTGATGCCGTCCGCGCCCACGGTGATATCAGCGAAAAAGCGCTTCGGGTGGCCGCTATTGCCTCCCTCGTAGCCCTCCACTCCAACCACACGACCATTCTCTACAAGAATCCGGCGCACGCTGAAGCCCTCTCGGACCGTCACACCGGGGAGCGTGCGCACATAATCGAGCAGCGCCTTGTCGATGAGCGCGCGCGGCGTGCCATAGCCATAGTCCCGGCCACCGACCGGGAGCAAATATCCAGAGATGGAACGGTCTGACCAAATCTTGCGCACACGGCGGATCTTGGGAAGGCCAAGCTGGTCAATCACGACGCCCGCGCCAATGCTGTCGAGCATGCGCAGCGCGTCACCATACATCACCGGGGCCGATACAGTGTCGCGTGGTAATCGTGCCTGCTCGAGCACGAGGGTCCGGAAGCCCGCGCGCGCGAAGCACCCGGCCACCATTGCCCCTGCGATGCGACCGCCAACCACGACCGCATCGAAGTCACGCTCTGGCATCACCGCACCTCGTGCTGCTGACCGACGCTATAGCGCTCTTCCGCCAGCGAGGTTTCGTCGCCATCCCAACAGAAAAATTCGAGGAAATTGCCGTCGGGGTCAAAGACGTACGCCTGTACGACGCCATCCCCACGGGGCATAGGCCCGGAGAGAATCTCGACGTTGTGCCTGCGCAGGTACGCGAGCGCCTCATCGAGATCATCTACCTCGAAGGCCAGGTGATGCGCGAGGCCCGTAAGCCCGCCTTCACCGGGGTCTCCGAAACCCACGGGGGCGGTGGTATCGTCGGCGAGAATCAGGTGCAACTCGAAGGAGGGGCCGCGAAACCATGCGCCACGGAAGACAAAGCTCTTTGGGCGTGGAACCTCTACCAGCCCAAGCACCTCGCCATAGAATGCGCGCGAGCGCTCTAAATCTCGCACGATCAGCGCGCTGTGATCCATCTTCTTGATATGCATCTTGCGCTTCGATTGAGGCATACCTGGGACTGTCCTTTCCGCCTCGGCGACGTTCACCAGGAGTGGGCGGCTCCAAACGCAGCGAGTGTTGCGCGTGGCCCCTGCTGCTGCTGATGCTGCGCTCGTCTCGGCAGAAATGACTATTTGCCGGGAGGTTGCCACCGTTGCCCAACAGGTGCTCAACAGGTGCCCACGCTGACCCTGCAGGTACAATACGCGAGTCTGGTGCGCTACGCTATGTTGGGCAGAATGAAGTAGCGGCTGAACCTTTGTACCGAGCCACAGAGGAGGTGGCTGGCGGCTCAGCCTGCTCGTTCAGCCCGACTCAGACGGGCCAGCGGCGCTACTCCCGTGCGGAGCGTGTCCTGGTTTCCTGGTTGCTCTGTTCGCGGGCGAAAGAGCCGTCTGGCTCATCGAGCAAGCGCAGGATCATGCAGGCAAGCTGAAGATCTAGCAAGGTGTCGATGTCGGTCAGTGACGCGTCAAGTAGCTCCGCGACACGACGCAGGCGGTACCGCAACGTGTTCGGGTGCAGGTCGAGCTGCGCCGCTGCCTCCTGCACTGATTGATTGGCCTTGAGATAGCCTTCGAGCGCGGCCATGAGCACGCCATCGTGTCGCTGATCGTACGCGAGCACGGGTTCCATGCGACTTTGCGCGAACTCCAGAAGCTCTGCTGGGTTCTCGACCTGAAAGAGCAGCCGCGTGATACCCAGGTCGGCATAGGTGATCG
This sequence comes from Ktedonobacterales bacterium, assembly GCA_036378295.1. GTDB lineage: Bacteria > Chloroflexota > Ktedonobacteria > Ktedonobacterales > JADMIN01 > DAHUXT01. Next base: position 7,440 of record DASUWS010000171.1, on the reverse strand, counting down.
TCTTGCCGCGAGCGTTCAGGCGCCGAATGACCTGTAATGCGCGGCTGGCCTCCGTGTAGGATGTTGGAATCTGGCCCAGGTTGGGATACGGTTTGCCAACGCCCGCGGAGATGGTCAGGTCGGGCAGAACCTGCCGGCAAGCATGCTCGACGGCAGAAATAGCGCGCTCCATCGTTTGTTGTCCATGCTCGTCGATCGCTGAGAGGATCAGCGCAAGCTGATCGTAGCGGCCCGCGACGATGGCATGCGGCGAGTATGCCTCGGCAATGCGTGAGAGCGCTTCGAAGAAACGTCTGCGCAACGAGTCGATCTCGGAATCGGAGAGGGACTTCTCCGCGACATAGTGCCCAAACTGGTCGATGTCAAAGACGACCACCTGAAATGGGCCGCGCAGGTCGTGCCCCAGGTAGCGCCCGCGCTCACGCATCTGGGCGGAATCATCGAAGCGGCCAGTGAGCAGATCATCCGCGAAGCCTCGCCGCTGGCGCAACCCCACCTCGTGCGCCAGGCGGCCCTTCACCATCTCCAGCGCTACGACAGTTGCCGCCTGGGCCAGCGCGCGAGCGGTCAGCGGCGACGTGGGTAGCTCATCCAATTCGAGCGAGATGTAACCAAGCAACTGCCGCCCGGATAGAATCGGCGCGACGGATCGTGGGTGGTCAATGCCACGCTTGGGCATGGCCTGTAATTCGAACGATGCGCGTGAGCTATGATCGTGCTGGGCAGACGAATAAATCGCCAGCACATCGCGCGAGATTGGCGCTAGCTCGGTTGGAGCGCCGGTAATGTCTGAGGTGGCGATGACCTGGTAGAACTGGTCCTGGACGATCACCGGATGGTGTACGACTCGCGCGAGTGTTGCCGCGATAGCCGGAATACCCTGGTTGTTGAGGACGAGCTGGGTCAGCGTCGTATGGATGCGCTCGGCGCGTTCGAGCAGCGCCCGCTGCTCGTTGAGCTGCTTCGTCAGGTCCTCCAGACGCCCTATCGTCCGTTGCTGGGTCTCCACCAGCCGCGCAATCTTGACGGCGATGCCCACCTGAGCCGCAACCATGCGCAGCATCTGCACCTCGTCGTCGCTGTAGGTGCGCGGCGCCTGATGGTAGCAGTTGAGCGTGCCGATGACCGTCCCCTGGCATGGGAGCGGGACAGAGATAAACGACCGGATGCCCTGCTGCTGAAAGAGCGCGCGCCAGCCGAGGGCATGCGGATCGGTTTCCGTGTCTGGCACGATGACTGGGTGTCCCGTGCGAAACGCCTCGCTGCTGGCGCTGGTGATCTGGTTGAAGTGCGGCGTTTCGCCGTAGAGCTTGTGGCGCGCATTGACGGACGTGATGTAGCTCGGTGAGAGGCCCGCCGCACCCTCGATCAGCAGCCGGTCCCCACGGGAGTGTTCGAGCAGAATGCCGACAAACGAGACGCATAGCTGGGCACAGACACTCGCGGCGATTGCCTCTAGCTTGGCACCCAGTGGCTCGGTTCTGGTGAGCGACTCGAAGATATCGCGCACGAGCGCCGAGTCGATTGGCGGCTGCGGCGTGAGTGTCGCCGAGCCATTCAACGATTCAACATAGTGGGTATCGCTCATGACGGCCCGCCTCTCTATGGCATATCGTGGGCATCATTGCCTCGACGTGGTAGGCGTGAGCTGATGTGCTGAATTGTGAAATGAGCGCGTGCTATGTGCTGAACGTTCTATCCGCACGTATATCATGGCTGGCATGAGATAGATGGCAGAATCCGCGCCACCTGGGCCTGATATCACGCGCTTGTCAATATCAAATCCCCAATTGACAGGAAGCTGCTCATCGTGTAGCCTCTTGGTATACCAGTATACAAGATATGTGTACACAATCAATAGTCAAGTTGGCGCTCTTCGAGACCGCCACTCTCTCTGGTGGGTACTATGCATAATCTCGTACCGCCGCATACCGCGCCGAGTCGCTCGGTGCTCGCTGATCATGCGTATGAGACGCTCCGCCGGGCGATCCTCGATGGCGGGCTTGCGCCGGGCACGCCACTGCGTGAAGCCGATGTGGCGGAGCGGCTTGGCGTCAGTCGCACGCCTATCCGCGAGGCGCTGCGCCGCCTTGAGGTCCAGGGACTCGTGGCGAAGACGGCCAGCGGGGGCGTGATCGTTGGTGATGTGTCGTGGCAGCTCATCGAGGAGGCATTTGAGCTGCGGAAGCTGCTCGAAGGCTATACAGCGCGCCTGGCCGCTCAGACTATCACCGCGGATGACGCCGCCGCGCTGACGGACATCATCGACGAGGCCGAGCGCGCCGTGAGCCAGGGCGACTGGGAGCGTCTCACCGCGCTCAACGACCGCTTTCACGAGCGCATCCAGGACATCACTGGCAATCGCGTCTTGAAGCGCACGGTACAGTCGCTGCGCGAGCAGACACCCGCGTTTCGCGCCTTCGCCCTCGGACCAGAACAGCAACAGCGCGGCTTCGTCGCGGAGCATCGTGAGCTGCTTGGGGCGCTCGTAGCCCATGATGCCGAGCGCGCCGAGATGCTGGCCATCCAGCATCAGGAGCACGCGAAAGATCTGCTGCTTGCCACCCGTTCCTGAGGTCATCGTCATGCGAGGGTGAGGATGAGCTGATGAGGAATCCAGACTGCGAGATCGTCGGCGCGACACTGGTGACACCACAGGGACGCCAGCAGGGGGTACTGGCCATCCGCGAGGGGCGCATCGCCGGATTGCTCGATGAGCCGACCGGGACAGCCACCCGCACCATAGATGCCGCCGGATTGCTGGCTTTTCCCGGTATGGTAGACCAGCACGTGCATTTCATGGAACCCGGCGACCCCGCGCGCGAGGATTTCCCCCATGGCTCCGGGGCGGCGGCACTTGGCGGCGTCACCAGTGTCATCGAGCATACGCACGGCGCCCCAGTATTGACCGTCGCGGACCTGCACGCGAAGATCGCGCACCTGGAGAACCGCTCGCTCGTGGATTTTGGCCTGATCGCCCATGTCTTTCCGCAGACAATTGAGCAGGTTCCCGCGCTCTGGTCCGCTGGCGTGGCGATGTTCAAGGCGTTTACCTGCACGACGCATGGTGTGCCCGCGCTGCTCTCCGACGATTTGCTGCGCCTGTTCCGGCTGCTTGCCGCGCATGATGCTCGCGTGCTTGTTCACTGCGAGGACGAGTTCATCACCCAGGATACCGAGCAGCGCCTGCGCGCTGAGCAGCGCGACGACTACGGCGTTATCGTGGATTGGCGCGTTCCCGAGGCCGAGGTCGTGGCGGTGAATATGGTTGCGCTCCTCGCCCGGATGACTGGTGCGCGTGTGACGGTCGCGCATGCGAGCCAGCCCGTGGTGATCGATCTCGTCGAGCGCGAGCGGGAGCTAGGCGCGCGATTGACCGTCGAGAGCTGCCCACAATACTTCTATCTCGACGCCGAGGCCGTGCGGCATAACGGTCCCACCCGCAAGTTCACGCCGCCCGCGCGCGAGCAGCCTCTTCCCCAGATGCTCTGGGAGCGCCTGCGTCGAGGCCAGATTGACATCATCTCTACCGATCACGCTCCCTCCACGCTCGCACAGAAGCGCGAGGGCGATATCTGGAGCTGCCACTTTGGGCTGCCAGGAGTCGAGACAACCCTGCTGCTGTTGCTCACCGCTGCCCATGAAGGCAAGCTCACATACGAAGACATCGCGCGCATGTATAGCGAGACGCCCGCGCGCCTCTGGGGCGTCTATCCACGGAAGGGCGCTCTGCGGGTGGGGGCGGATGCGGACGTCGTGCTGGTCGATCCTGAGGCAAGCTATACCCTGCGTAATGAAGATATCTACTCGAAGGCCGGGTGGACGCCCTACGACGGCATGCGCGTGACAGGGCGTCCAGTGATGACGCTGGTACGGGGCACGGTGGTGGCCGAGCGCGGCAAAATCACCGCCGAGCCTGGCGTCGGTCGCTTCACCCAAAGGGCCTGACCTGCTCGCCAGAGGCAAGAGGCAATACGCGGCTGCAGCCGCTAGACGTTTTCCGCGTTATGCCGGGAAGGCCACGCGTGAACATGAGAGGGAGGAGACGACAGGCAATGGCGCAGCGAATCATCGACCTCAGCGTTCCCATTGATACCGAGACGTATGGCCCTCCATCCACGAAGGTCAGGCTCCATCTGGAGCCGCATCTGCGCGGCCCGAATTTCTGGATTGCCAATACCGTCAGCATGAGCCTGCACACCGGATCACACGTCGATGCTCCCTCGCATGTGTTCCAGCAGGGTGAGACGATGGACCGGCTGACCGTGGCCGATCTGGTCGCGCGGCCCGTCATCATCCGCCTGCCTGATGTCGGGGAATCGCAGCCCGTCACCGCGGCGCATCTCCGGCAGAAGCCGGTGCATGAGGGCGATATCGTCCTGCTGAACACTGGCTGGTCCGACCGCATGTGGGGCACATTCCCCGATTACTACACCCGCTCGCCTTTCCTGGAGCCGGAGGCGGCGCGGTATCTCGCGGACGCGCGCATCCGGGCTGTCGGCTTCGACTTCTTCGAGGAATACGCCGCGAGATTGCCAGCCTTCACCTCTGACGATTTCGTGGTACACCAGACGCTTCTCGGCGCTGGGGTGACACTGCTGGAGCAGATGACCAATCTTTCGAGCCTGAGCGATGGCGCGCTCTTCATCGCGGCGCCGATCAAGATTCGGGGCGTGGAGGGAGCGCCGGCACGTTTCCTGGCATTGGAGGATGCGTAGCGATGCGCCTGGCGTGGAGTCTATTAGACCAGGGAGGAAGTTATGGCATTTGGCGTTGATAACGTGCGTGCGGCGGTGGTAGCCATTGATCTGCACCGTGGGCATCTCGACCCAGCGGTTGCGACGATGCCCGTGGTGCCGGGAACGGAGGGACGCATCATCGCGGCGAACCGCCAGTTTTTCGCGGGATGTCGCGCGGCGGGCATCCCTATCGTTCACCTGCTCACCACCTACCGCGATGTGAGCGAGATCCGCTCGATGCCCTTCTGGCGTGCGCTGGCTGATGACCCGAAGGCGACTCGCCGCAACGCCGAGCGCCATAACCTGCAAGGATCGCCCGGCTGCCAGATCATTCCCGAGTTGTACGACGAGCAGCGCGATTGGGTCGTGAATAGCAAGAAGCGATATAACTGCTTCCAGGATACCGATCTCAACTTTCTGCTGCGCTCGCACGGCATCAACACGGTGCTCATGACCGGAGTCAACACCAACAGCTGCGTCCTGGCGACGACGACCGCCGCAAGCTGTCTCGACTATGCCGTGATCGTTGTCGAAGACTGCGTGGACTCGATGGATGGTCCGGACTTACATGACGCCGCGCTCGCGTGCATCCGAACGGCCTTTGGCTGGGTCATGCCTGGCAGTGAGGTACTCGCACAGATAGCGCCGGGCATCGAATCGGCCGCCGTCTAGCACGAGCCTTGCCGGGGATTGCCGGGGATTGCCAGAGGACACGCTATGCTGACCGAGCTTGTTTCTATTCCGACCGATACGCTCCCGCTCGATGGGGCGTATCACGCGCCCGATACTGGGCCGGTGCGTGGCGGGGTGTTGCTGATGCATGGCAACACGATGAACTTCTACACCGGGGCACCGCGCTTCCTGCCGCCGTACCTCACCGCGCTGGGGTATGCCTGCCTGGCCTTCAATCGGCGCGGCCACGATATTCTGAGCATCCGCGATAGCCGTGCGTCAGAAGGCGGGGCATTCCAGACGGCAGCCGAGGGTCTCGCGGACAATGACTATGCCGCCCGGTTTCTCGCCGAGCGCGGCTTCAATGCGCCGATTGTCATTGGTCACAGCAACGGCGGGATGCTCGCGGCCCAGTTCGCCGCCGCCCACCCTGAGACGCGGGCGCTTGTGCTGCTCTCGGCGCATGGCGGCGGGCGCGAGACGGTGCAACTGGGGTGCCGGCGAGGGCATCTGGCGCAAGACAGGCTGGAGGAGATGGTGGCCGAGGCGGAGCGGCTGGTAGAGGCTGGGCAGGCAGGAACACTCATGCTCTTTCCCGGCTGGTGGTACGTGCTCAGCGCGGAAAGCTTCCTCGACCGCCTGCGCAACACGCCCGATACCCTTGCCGCCGCGCCCCGAATCACCTGTCCCACGCTCTACGTCCGTGGCGATCAGGAGGACCCCATCGTCTACCCGGCAGAGGAGTTCGCCCGCCGCGCCGCCGGGCCATGTCGTGTGGTGATCCTCGACCAGTGCGACCACTTCTATCGGGGCCGCGAAGACGCGGTGGCGCGGACCGTGGTCAACTGGCTGCGCGAGACGCTCGACGCGTAGCATTTAGCCCAGTTGCCGGCTCAGGAACGAAAACATCGCGGCGTGGGCGCGGTTGGGCGCGTCCCACTGGCAGTGGATGCTGCCGGGGTGTCCGGCTGGGAAGATCTTCAGCTCTTTGGGGCCGCGCGCCTCATCGTAGGTGCGCTGCGCGTGCGAGAGCGGGACGTGGCGATCTTCTTCGCCATGCAGAATCAACAGCGGGCATTCGATGCGAGAGGCGATGCCGCGCAGATTGAAGTCGCGCAGGATAGCTCGCGCCTCGCCCATTGTCGCGACGCCAAGGGTGCCCATCAGGTGTGGGGCCAGTGGGTGCGTATCTGGCCGTCCGGACCAGACCTCACTATAATCATACTCCGCGCCCCACGCGACACATGCCTTGAGCCGCCGCTCGAACGCCGCCGCGCGACAGACATAGTACCCGCCCAGGCTGTAGGCCACCATGCCGATGCGCTCCGCATCCATATCTGGCCGCGCCTGAAGATAGTCAATCGCGGCTCCGATAGGCTTCTCATACGCGGCACGGCTCGCGATACCCTCCTCCCGCAGCGTCCCGCCCTGCCCCGGCCCCTCCAGCACGAGGCACGCGAAGCCATACCGCAACGCCGCCACCCCCGCAACGAAGTAGACCTCCTCGGCCAGCGATTCGAGTCCGCCCAGCAGAATTACCGTCGGCATCCGGCCTGCGCTGCCGGGAGGCGTGGCGAAGAAGGCGTGCATCGAGCGCCCCTCGAAAGGAATGCGGACCTCCTCGATATGCGGCACTCCCTGGCGAAACGCCTCGGCTCCCCGGCGGTAGAGCGAGTGCTCGTCGGGGTCGCCATGCGGCAGAAAGAAGCTGGCCATACGGTAGTAGTTGCTGGCGCGCTTCCAGGCGTCTTCCGCCGCTGGCCCCGTCGCGTCCGCCGCCATCCCCGCGACTTCCTCGGCGGTTCGCAGCCACTCGCGCTTCCAGGAGTCACTGTCGCCTGGCGTGATCGCCGCCGCTGTCGCAAGGATTTCGCCCGTGTCACCGCCGCCGAAATGCGCTTCGGCCAGCGCGCGCACGAGTTGATACGACCAGGTGTAGTTATCGGGCCAGTAGCTAAACATCAGGCCAGCACCTCGTACAGTGTCTCATGCAGACCCGCTACCGTCCGCTCCTTGATGCCCGCGACCA
>DASUWS010000170.1:0-26532 GCA_036378295.1 Ktedonobacterales bacterium | reverse complement strand
TGTGCGGAGTGGTTCTCGGCTCGCTGATCGCCTTTCAGGTCGGTGGTGAGCGGGTGCATCAGGCGCGCAAGCTGGTAGACCGTGTCGTCCGCCATCAGCAGCCGTCAGTGAATTACACCTGGCTTCGCCAGTAGGCAAGGTATCGTCGCCCGCCGTGTATGTTATGCACGGCGGGATGGTGCCTCATCATCTCCCCAAATCTCCAGATGCCTCCCTTCGAACGCTCTCCTCGTAACGCTGTGGCTCTGTCTCACGCTGGTTCGTTCCGCCAGCGAGCCGTCGCTCCAGCAGTCCCACCATCCCCATCACCAGCAACCCCGCCAGCACAGACAGTGCAAGCCGCAGGAGCAATGTGCCTCGCGCCGAGTCTATGGCCGTCGCATCGCGCACGACTGGCGGCGCGTGTGAGTCCACCATGAAGCGCGGCGCTTCACCGCTGCTGTTTCCTTCGCTCAAGAGCGCCAGGACCGCCGGATTGCTCTGCGCGAGCGCATCTGCCGCCGCAGTGGCCAATGCGCTCGCGCCTGCCGCGCTCCCCCACGACGCTGCCATAGTGATGGTGGTGACGCTATGGGAGGCCGAGAGTGCCTGGCCCAGCGTCTGTGGCGACGCATCCCGCAACGAGTGATCGGGTGTGGATGCGAGCGCGCGGGAGACGGCCTGTTCATACGCGGGCGCGGTGAGGAAGCCGGGGGAGACAATCGTCCGGGCGACGGCCAGCGCCTGTTGCTCCGCAAAGTAGCTCGCCTGCCCCGATGGCATCCCCGCGGGCACCACCGCGACATACACCGTGCGCGCGGCAACATAGACGGGCGGTGTGCGCACCCAGCCAATCAGCGAGAGCGTGCTGATCGCCAGCGTCACCACGACAAACACCCACCACCATCGCCGCACAATGGCGGCAGCATCTGCCCAGCGCACCGCGCACTCCTTCATGCCGTCATACTGCCATACTGCCATACCATCATATTGTCTCGTCGTCCCGTCACACTGCGCTACTGGCCCGCGCTGGAACTGGAATCGGCCAGCGATGACGACGCATCAGGCCGCGCTTCATCCCCAGCCGGAGCCCATATGCCAGCATCTTCCCGATCTGAAAGGGTGTGATGTTCCGTGATGCGCGTCGCGACAAAGCGCTGGAAGCGTTCGAGGAATCGGGTGGTGTCGAATGCTTCGGCATGCTGGCGTATCACCCGCGCATCAAACTGCTCATCGCGGAAGCGCAAGACCGCCGCGGCGAGCGCCTCGGGCGTCTGCTCATGGAAAAACAGGCCTGTGGCACCTTCGACCATGCTCGCCAACGCACCGCCCGCGCCATAGGCGATGACGGGGCGGCCACAGGCCTGCGCCTCAACCGGAACCAGTCCGAAATCTTCCTCGCCGGGGAAGATCAACGCGCGGCAGCCCGCCATCTGAGCACGCACCTCCTCATCCGGCAGCCAGCCAAGAAACTGGACGCTCGGCCCAGCGAGCCGTCGCAAAGCGGCCTCGTCGCGGCCCGTGCCAATGATCCGCAGCGGCAGACCCAGCATCGTAAACGCTTTGACCGCCAGATCAATGCGCTTGTACGGGATGAGGCGCGAGACGACCAGAAAATACTGACCGCGCGTCGAGGCAACCGTGTAGCGGGATGTCTCAACGGGCGGCGGCAGTATCGTTGCCTCTCTGCGGTAATACCTGGCGATACGCGCGGCGACATTTGCCGAATTGGCGATGAACTCATCAACGCGGGCAGCGGTCGTGTAGTCCCACTGCCGCAGCCACACGATCAGAGGAGCGAGCGCTGCGCGGGGAAAGCGACCTATCCGCTCGCGCTCGACATAGTCCTCGAAGTTCCACGCCCAGCGCATCGGCGTGTGACAGTAACAGATGTGCAGGGCGTCGGAGCGCGTTACGACGCCCTTTGCAAACGCGCTGCTGTCGCTAATGACCAGATCATACTCGCGCAAATCCATGTGTTCGATGGCAAAGGGATAGAGCGGCAGAAACGGCTGATGGTGGCGCTTGACGAAGGGCAGCCGCTGCATGAAGCTGGTGCGGATGTCCATCGCGCGAAAAGCCGGGTCCATCCGTGGCGGGTCGTAGATCGTGGTATAGATGGGCGCATCGGGAAAGAGCGTGTGGAGCGCCAGCAAGACGCGCTCGGCGCCGCCCATCTGGTTGAGATAGTCATGAACCAGCGCAACGCGCATGCAGTCGCTCCCAGAGTAGCTCTAACTCTATTACACCCGGCACCGGTTGGCTCTCGCCAGTAATGCCCCCTATGATGCCACAGAACCGCCTAGTAGGCGCCCCGGCTGGCCAGAACGGCGGGGAGGGTGCGCAACAATATCTGGAAATCCAGACGCAGGCTCCAGTTCTCGATGTAGTAGAGATCCATCAGCACCATTTCATCGAAATCGATGTCGCTACGCCCGCGCACCTGCCAAAGTCCCGTCATGCCCGGAGGCATGTCCATGCGCCCCTTCTCCCAATCTTCATAGCGCTCATATTCAGCTACCAGCGGCGGGCGCGGTCCAACTAGACTCATCTCCCCCCGTAGCACGCAGAGAATCTGCGGAATCTCATCCAGACTGAAACGCCGGAGATAACGGCCGACCAACGTGCAGCGCGGGTCATCGCGCAGCTTGAATTTCCCGCGCTCGTCGGCAGGCGAAAGTTCGCGCACCAGATGGAGCATTTCATCGGCATCGGCGCGCATCGAGCGAAATTTGAGGCAGTCGAAGCGCTTGCCCCGATGGCCAACACGCTGCTGGCGATAGAGCACCGGTCCCGGTGAATCGAGCTTGATGGCCAGCGCGATGAGCAGCCAGAACGGCGCGCCGATGAGCAGCATCAGCGAGGCGCCGAGAACATCCACCACCCGCTTGACCCGATAGCGCCACGTGCTGGTAAGATACGTCTTCAGCCCAAAGAGTGGAATGCCCTCGACGGTGTCGATATCGAAGCGAGCGAGACTCAAGTCGTGGAAATCGGGCACTAGCTTGGCGTCAGCTCCGGCCCGGTCGCAGATGGCAAGAGCGCGCAGGATCTGCTCACGGTGCTGGGAGGGCAGCGCCACCATAACCTCCCCGATATTCTCGCGATGAATGACATCTTCGAGATCGGCAAGCCCGCCAAGAACCTTGAAGCGCCCAAAGTCCCCGGGCGACCCCTCCTGGTCATGGAGGAAGCCCGCGACCCGATAGCCGAGATTGTGCGTCGCCGCCACCTGCTGCATGATCAGCTTGGCAATCCGGCCAGAACCGACGACGAGCAGATTCGTCAGGCCGATGCCACGACGATATAACATCGTCACCCCAAGCGACACCATCAGGCGCTCAACACTCACGAACACGATGATGAGCAGCCAGGCGAAGATGACCAGCGACCGCGATCGCGCATCGATGGCGATATCCGTCTTGCGTACCACATAGTCATATGCCGAGAAGATGGCGAATGCCATGGTCGTCGCGGCGGCAATCGTCCAGAACACTTTGAACCAGTTGCCAGCGGTTCGCATGCTGTACAGCCCCTTGAGCCCAAAGGCGAGCAGCATGCCGAGCGTGACAACGATCTGCAATTCTTCGAAACTGGAGAGGTTTTCTTCGAGAAATGGCGTCGTAAACCGCACGCCGTTAAGCACGACGTAGCGCATATAGTAGGCAGCGATAAACGCAATGCAGATCATGACGGCATCAAGCGCCACCAGGGCGGCCCGAATCGCCGCGCGGCGTCCCGTCCGCGCAAGGCGTGCCCGCACACGAGGGGCGGGAAGTATCGCGGCACCCAGTAGTGTATTGGGCGGCCAGGTGGAATCCAGGTGCGGCAGGGCTGGCAAAGAAGGTATGGAGGGGGTTCCCTCCGCGAAATGTTGCTGCTTGAGGTGGTCCATCACGCTACCCTCTCCACCCGTATCTATATCTCGATATAGATATGCCTAAGCGCTGAATAGGCGTTCTCACAGACAGGCCGCGCGGTAGACCTCCGCATACGCGGCTGCCATACGCGCTACAGAGAACTGGCTGGCCCACTCCGGCCCGGCCTCTGCCATACGTGCTCTGATGTCCTTATCAGCGAGCACATGTTGCATGACGTGGGCCAGCGCTTCAATGTTCCTTGGATCGATCTGCCGGGCAACATCACCCGCAACCTCCGGCAGGCTTGAAACGTTCGACGTAATAACAGGTGTTCCGCAGGCCATCGCCTCAGCGACGGGAATGCCAAACCCCTCATAGAGCGAGGGATAGACAAAGACCTCAGCGCCCGCGTACCAGAGCGGCTGCTCCGCGCGCTCAACATAGCCCGGAAAGATGACGCTGCGCTCCAGCCCGAGCGCCCGCACCCGCGCAAAGAGCGGCTCGTAATACCACCCCTTTGCCCCTGCCAGCACCAGCGGCGGCACATCGCCCGCCTGTGATTGAGCGCGCACCCGCGCATACGCCTCGACCAGCGCCAGCAAGTTCTTGCGTGGCTCCAGCGTGCCAAGGTAGAGCACGTACCGCTCTGGCAGACCCCGTCTCGCGCGAAAGCTGGCTAACGCCTCTGGATTACGCTCTAGTTGAAAGTCCATGGCTATCCCAGGATATATGACGAGTATACGCTCCTCAGAGACACGCATGAGCTCGACCAGATCGCGTTTCGTGCTCTCCGAATTGGCGACCACCCATGTAGCACGGGCGACACTGCGTGCGGTAAACCACCGCTGGTAGAGTCGCCTTCCCTGCCGAAAGAACTGAGGATAGCGCAGAAACGCAAGATCATGCACTGTCACGACCGAGGGACAGGTCAGCCGGGATGGGAGGATATTCGCTGGCGCGTGCAAGACGCCGATGTTCAGGCGGCGCACGAGCGCGGGCAAGTCGAGTTGCTCCCAGGCGATACGCCCTATCGGGCTACTGGTCGCGCGGCCAACTGGAAGCAGGTGCAAATGGCTCGCGCGCCCAATCGCCGACGCTGTAGCGGGGCCTGTCTCACCGGGATTGATAAAGACAGTGTATTCCTGGCCGGAATCCAGCGCCGCCAGTCCTTCGAGCAGGGTATAGATGAAGCGGCTGATGCCGGCGTTGCGATACGAGTCGCCGAACGAGACGAGCTGGGCGTTGATCGCAACGCGTACCGTTTTCGTGCCCACGGCTCCTGCCGCTCCCATCCATGCTCCACACCGCCAGCAGAGACGCCACGGCGTGGGAATGCCATTTCCCATCAAGGCATATGGACGCGCGGCGGCAAGCGACTCAGGCGAGGTGGTCTTCGATGCGGAATCCCTTGCCCGCGGCCAGTGAGCGCAACTTGATCGCGGTGGCCTCCAGCCCGGGCGAGGCACGCCCGACCGCAGGCAAGAGCGGTAAATCGAGCGCGCCGCAGTAACGCTGCTCCACGCCGCCAAATCCGCTCTTGAAGCGATAGACGCCGTACAGCGGATTCTCAGGCGTCGGATGCGCCGGGATGCCCCACATGTCGTAGTGTGTCGCGCCACGCTCTTTGGCCCAGAGCATCGAACGATACTGCACCAACTCAGATGGCTTGACCTTGCGCTCGCCGCCGGATGCGCCATAGAGATAATACGCCGTCGCGCCAAAGCGCACCACGATCGCCCCGTAGATGATACGGCCATCGTAGCGTGCCAGGAAGACGGGCGCATCCTCGCCAAAATGCGTGACAAGCTGGCGGAAGTAGGAGACATCGCGCTCGACAAAGCCCTTGCGCTCGGCGGTTTCGGCCAGCAGGCGATAGAAATCGTCTACCAGCTCGGTGTTTCCCTGCAACACCTCAACGTTCTTGCGCTCGGCAAGTCGCGTATTATAACGCACCTGCTGATCAAAGCCCGCCAGAATCTGATCGGCGGGCCGCGACAGGTCAACGACGATGCTCGCGCGGGGCTGCACCTGGCGTGGGGCTAGCCGGAAGCCCAGGCGCGCGAGCGGAGCCGCGTCTTCGATCAACGGGTCGGCGCGCAGAAAAGGCGCGGTAAACCGGAGTGACCGTCGCAGCCAGCGCACCAGAACCGCGAGAGCCTCGTCATCCTGCCACCAGGGACCGCGCGGCGCGTAGACCGACTGAATGCCCACCACACGGCGCGAGAGCAACTGCACCCCTGCCACTGGCTCATCGCCACGCCAGACCAGCACTCGTGTTGGGCGCCAGCCCCCGCTCTGCAGCTTGAACTCGCCCCATTCCCAGCTTTGCAGCAGGTCGCATCGCGGCGCGCGTTCCAGCGCGCTATTCCACTCATCGCGGGCATGTGCCTCGCCAATACGCACCGTCGCTCCGGACAAACTCCGCCTGCCTTTCACGCCAGACACAGCCGCTATCCTCACTTTCCCCGCACCAGGAGCCAGCGTGCGATCCGAGGGCCGGGGAGAGAGGTCCTCTGTCGCCAAACACGCACCAATCAGCATACGCCGCTCGCGGGAGCCGCGCAATACAACCGGGAGATGTGTTTGACGCTCCCGAACGTTTGTGCTATTGTCCGCCTACTACCAGGGTGAATCCGCACATGCGCGCAAGATCGTTGTATCGTTCGCCCAAAGAGTCTCGCGACCGTCACCCGCACGAGCAGAGGCCAGCCATGACGACACCTGAAGACCGAATCGTGAAGAGCTTTCAGCGCCTGATTGCGCCCTCTGCCGACGCCACCGACGATGTCGAAGAACCCGCTGGCGAGGCGCCCCCACAGGGTAATCAGGGGTTGCTACGGCGCGCGCGTGACGTGCTGCGCGAAGAGGCTGCCCCGCTCCCTGCGGCGACGCTCGCTCAGCGTGTGTTTGCGGCAAGCGCGAGTGTCTCTGGAATCTCTGGCATCTCTGGCGGCTCTGGCGCGGCGTGGGTGCCGTTGCTCGATCAACTGCTGCGGGCCTCCTCGGCATTCGCTTGCGATACGGCAGGCAACTGGCGGCTGACAGTATGGGATGGGAGGGCACAACGGCTCGACGAGATCGAGTTCGTGGCGCTGGATGTGGAATCCACCGGATTGGCTCCCGGTCGCCATCGGCTGCTGGAGGTTGGCGCGGTCATCGTGCGCAATGGTGAGCCAGGCGCGCATTTCCAGAAGCTCATCAATCCGGGACGACGCATCCCCCAGTTCATCACACGCTTTACGGGCATCAGTGAGGCGATGATCAAGCGGGCGGGTAGCGCAGCCGAAGTCCTGCCCAGGCTGCACGCATTCGTCGATAGCCGCCCGGTTGTCGGGCATAACGTCGGCTTCGACCTGGGCTTCCTCAGCTACGAGACGCAACACGCTGAACTGGACCTTGACTTCCCGCTGGAGGGAATCGACACCATCGCGCTCGCTCGACGTTATCTGACTGGCATGCGCCGCGCCAGCCTCGACCGTGTCGCCACCGCCCTCCACCTTCCGATTCACTCGCGCCACCGCGCCCTGCCCGACGCGCTGCTGACGGCGCAGGTGTTCGCGCTGTTACTCGCTCGCGCCCGCGAGGAAGGCTGCGAGACGCTGGATGATCTTCGCCAGGCAATCAGTGGTGTCGCGCCCGTGCGAGCGAGCCTGCCGCCGGGACGCCCAACCGGAAGCATGTACCTCAACCCCGCCTGGCGGCAGCATTTCCCCTCGCGACCCGGCGTCTACCTGATGAAAGATGCCGAGGGCGAGGTCATCTATGTCGGCAAGGCCAAATCGCTACGGGACCGGCTGGCCTCGTATTACAACCAGCCGCTCGGCTATACGCGCAAGATGGATGGCCTGCTGCAGAGCGTCCAGCATATCGAGACGCGCGTGCTCGGCTCTGAGCTCGAGGCGCTGCTGGTCGAGTCGCGGCTCATCAAAGAGCTACAGCCCCGCTACAATGTGCAGCTGCGCAACTATGAGCTCTATCCCTTCATCAAGGTAGACATTCAGCATCCCTATCCGCGATTTTATGCCACCCGCGATGTCAGCGCCGATGGCGCGCGCTACTTCGGCCCGTTCCGCAGTACACGTATCGTCAACGCGACGCTGGAGTTGATCCAGAAGGTCTTTCCGCTACGTACCTGCACCCGAAGCCTCCCACCCGCCGCCAAACCGAGCGATCCCTGCCTGCGCTATCATCTGAAGCGCTGCGCCGGACCTTGTCGTGGCGAGTTGAGCGGCGAGGCCACGGAAGCCTACCGCGCGGCGGTCGAAGAGGCGTGCGCGTTTCTCGGTGGCGAGCGCGCCGATCTGATCGACCGGCTCAAACGCGAGATGTTCGAGGCAGCGGCTCGCCAGGATTTCGAGCGGGCTGCCCGGTTGCGCGACGCGCTGAAAGACGCCGATCAGGTGTTGCTGGGGCAAAGACTCGTGACGGGCGCGGTCGAAGCGAACAACCTGCTCATCATCTATCCTTCGGCGGAACCAGACCATATCGAGGTCTTTCTCATCCGTCATGGACGGCTGCTGGCGCAACGTCGCGTCGCGCAGGAGTGCGATCTGATTCGCGACGAGCTACGGGCGCTCGTCGCGGATGCGGCCACCCTGGGCACGCCCCCCTCACGCGTCGGACGAGCCGAAGTCGATCAGATCAATATCATCGCCCGCTGGATTTCACACCATAGCGAGGACGACGCGCGCGCCTTCTTCCGCCTGCCACACCAACTCGACAACGCCCAGGAAGCGGAAGCGTTTATCATGGAGGTCACGGATACCGTGCTCACCAACCTCATGGCTGGCGAGATAGGCAGCGACGAGGAAATTGGCGAAGATGGTGTGGAGGGAGAGGCTGAAGAGGCGGCAGACGGCATTTCAAGCACGCAAGAAGACGACGCAGACGAGTAGTCTCTGTTTCTTATGCACGCCTATCGTTTCAGGTTTGCAGTTTGATCACGAAGTAGCTGCATTCGCCCTCACCGATGTTCTCAAACTGCTGGGGCACATCAGCGACGAAGAAGAACATATCGCCCTCTTCGAGCGTGTACTCCTGGGAGCCAACCCTGGCCTGCAATTTTCCACGCTCCATCAGCAGATACTTTTCCGCTCCCACTTTGAGAGCCGGCAGCTCACCCGAACCCCGCCCTGGTGGAATCACATGCCGAACAAACTCGAGTGCTCGTCCCTCAAAGGCGGGAAATACCTGCCGCTCAAAGCCAGTGTCTGGGTCACGAAAGGAAAGACGACGATCCTTTGAAACTTTCACCGCTGCCCGTCGTTCTTCAACGTCAATGAGCTGGGAAGTGGTCATGCCAAAAGCGAGGGCGATTTTCACCGCAACCACGAGTGTCGGATTGTTTTCGCCGCGCTCGATTTTCGAGAGCATCGCCCGGCTCACCCCAGAACGCTCAGCGAGTTCGTCGAGCGTCCACCCGCGACCGCCTCGCAACTGCCGGATGCGATGTCCGAGGTGTTCAGCCGAAGCCATTTCTACTATACGAGAATGTTCTCTTGGATTCTCTGCTCTCATATGGTATTCTTGATTCTGATATGGTAGAAGTCCGGTCCTCGCATCATAGCATGCGCCTGCCACTGCTCACAAGGAGATATCGCGCCCATGATTCGTCCATCTCAGGATACGCCCCCGTATACAGTCGCGATCATCGCTGATATTCATGGCAATCTCACTGCCCTTGAGGCGGTCCTGGCCGATCTCGCGACCAGACACTATGATCAACTCGTTATTGCCGGCGATCTTGTGATGAACGGGCCATTTCCTGCTGAAACACTCGCTCGCATGCGCGACTTGCGCGTCCCAACGATTTATGGCGAGACAGACCGTGCGGTGGTAGAGGCAGACAATGCCAATCCTCTGGCCCAGTGGACCGCTGAGCAGATTGGGCCGACAGGAATAGAGTACCTGAAGACGCTGCCGTTTTCCCACTCGATCACACCTTCGCAGAGCACTGCCACAGACACTGAGCTTCTGATTGTTCACGCGACTCCGACGAATGCGGGCGCTTTCTTGATCCTCCAACCCAACCCTCTTGATGCGCGATGTTCTGCTCTGACGCCAGAAGCGGAAGCGCTCGCTATGCTTGGAGAGGTCACCGCTCCGATAATCGTCCACGGTCACCTACACTATGCGTCGTCTGGCGTCGTGGGTGCGTGTCGAGTGGTCTCCATTGGCTCAGTGGGATTTCCCTTCGATGGGAACCCACAAGCCGCCTATGCGCTCGCCACATGGGAAGACACTCATTGGAATATAGCTCATCGCCGCGTACCCTACGACGTTGAGCGCGCGATTGTAGCGGTAGAATGTTCCGGCCAACCTCTGGCAGAGACGATCATCCAGAGATTACGAGCTGCCCGATGGAGCACCCCAAAGTAGTCCCCTAGAAATCGGCACCGAACAGTAAGACGTAAGCGGAGTATGCACGAGGAGAGTGTCACCAGAGGCCAAAAATTGAGCTGCGATGCTGCCAGCTTCGGCATATCGCAGCCCGCCCCACAGAGCCTGAGGGCATCAGTCGCGGGCGAGCGAGCGAAGCGCCTGCAAGATCAGGTCTTCGACGCTGCCACTGGCGTCCTCTGGCAGGGTACGCACGGCGGCGGCGGCCTCGCTTGCGGAATAGCCCAGGCCAGTCAGCGCTTCGAGCACCTGCGCCCGGACGTTGGCTCCGCCGCCACCCACAGACAAGACTGGCGAGCCGCCGAAGCCCGCCTTCTCGAAGCGAGGCCGCAATTCCAGCACCAGCCTGCTCGCCAACTTGCGTCCAACGCCAGGAGCGGCGATCAGCCGTGTCACATCCTCCGCCAGCACCGCCTCACGGAAGGTCTGGGCTGACATGCTGGAGAGCAGCGCCAGCCCGATACGCGGGCCAACCCCGCCGACGGAGAGCAACTGCTCGAACAGGTCGCGGTCATCCGTGGAGGTGAAGCCATAGAGCGCGAGGGCATCTTCACGCACCAGCAGCCAGGTATGGAGCGTGACCTCCTCTCCGGTATTCAACTGGCTGAGCACACTCAGCGGCGCAAAGACCCGCAAAGTGACCCCGCCAACGTTCACCAGGGCGCTGTCGAGCGTCTTGCCAGCGAGAATGCCACGAACCGCCGCGATCATGTATGCTCCTCTCGAATACAGCCTTACAGCAATGTATCGTGGGAAATGAGGATTAGCCGCAGGTCTTTAGCCTGCGACGTGCTTTGCCTGGATGCCAGGAAACCCGCACATCATGTAACATCGCTGCAGCGCATGCGTGCATGAAGCACCTTCAGCCCGGCTTCACCCAAAGCGCATGGTATTCAGGTGACAGATGGCAATGGCCGCGGCGTCGGCGGCGTCGTCAGGCCGGGGAACGGCGTCGAGCCGCAGGAGCACGCGAACCATCTCGCCCACCTGCTCCTTCGACGCCAGCCCGTAGCCATGCACCGCCTGCTTGACCAGCATCGGCTTGTACTCGTGCACCGTCAGGCCCGCCTGCGCCGCGACCAGCAGCGCGATGCCCCGCGCCTGCCCAACACTGACGGCAGTCGTCACATTCTTGGAGAAGAACAGCTCTTCCACCGCCATACTTGTCGGCTGGTGCTCGCGCACGATCTCGCGCAGATCATCGTAGATGCTGCTGAGGCGGCGGGACATCTCCAGCCCTTTGGGAGTGGTGACGACGCCGCACACGAGCAGACGTAGCGTCCCGCGCTCAGACTCGACGACGGCGTACCCCAGGCGCGCGGTGCCGGGGTCGATGCCAATCGTCCGGCGCACCTCACCGCTCACAGGCAACCTCCGTCGCCGCCACGCGCAAGACGCTAACCCTCATATTTCTCGGCAATCTCGTCAGAGATGTCGGCGTTGGTGTAGACGGTCTGCACATCGTCGAGGTCTTCGAGCCGATCGATCAATCGCAGCGTCTGGAGCGCCTCTTTCTCGCCCAGCTCCACCTTCGTTTTGGGGATGAGCGTCGTCTCGGCGCGCGTCAGCGTGAGTTTTTGCGCCTCAAGCGCCTTGCGCACCGTGTCGAGATCGGACGGCTCGGTATAGATCACGAGCGTCTCGTCACCGTCGGATGGGTCATCCACATCCTGCGCGCCCGCGTCGAGCGCCTGCAGCGTTAGCTCATCTGGGTCGTGCCCCTCAAGGGTAACCTCGATGATGCCCGTCTGTTCGAAGATCCAGTCAACACAGCCTGCCTCGCCAAGGTTCCCGCCATTCTTGTTCATCGCGTTGCGCACCTCGGCAACCGTGCGATTGCGGTTGTCGGTCATCGCCTGGACCATAATGGCCGCGCCACCAGGCGCATAGCCCTCGTAGGTGATCTCCTCGAATGAGGCGCCGCCCTCGGCTCCCGTCGAGCGCTTGATCGTGCGCTCGATATTATCCATTGGCATGTTGGCAGCCCGCGCCCGCTGGATCGCCATGCGCAGGCGGAAGTTGGCATCTGGATCGCCGCCACCGCCCTCGCGCACCGCCACGACAATTTCGCGGCCAAGACGCGTGAACAATTGACCGCGCTTTGCATCGTTGACGCCCTTCTGACGCCGGATCTGATGCCACTTGGAGTGTCCAGACATGAGTCTGCCGCCCTTCTTTCCACTCTAATCCCACGCAACCTGGCCCCAGGCTGCCGCTGCCCTACTACGAGGTCGCCACCCGCGGAAGGATAATCCAACCGCACGGCGCGCAAGAAGAAACCGATATACCAACCCCATGCCCGATGAGTAACCGGCAGGGAGTTTCGCGCTCAGTTAGCACGGCATATTGTACCACCTGGCTTGCTCAACACGGAACTGCCCGCAACCCGATAACCGCGATACGCGCGATATGCGCGACGCGACTCAGCGCGTCATCGTCGTCACGTGGCAGCCCGCACGACCCTGGCCATCAGGTGCTCCAGCATTGCCGCGGGGTCGCCGCACAGGCCCGCATGGGTGGGCGAGGTCTGGATGACCGTGCTGCGGGGCGAGATGAGCCAGTGAAACCGCTCGCGCTGTGTCAATCGCGCAATGGAGCCGCTATCTGGATCGCCACGGCAATTCCGCAGGAACGCATCCAGATAGCGCGTGATCTCGCCAACATTGGCGGATGGCGCCAGCGCCAGCAACCGCTCTTCATCAAGCGCGACCTGCGCATCGAGGAACGACTGTGCCCGGCAATAGAGGATTACGCCCGCGTTGATGAATTCGCCCCGCTCGACGTATGGCACGACACGGATGATCGCGTATTCAAACGAGCTGCGCACGCGCATACCGCGCCTCCTCGACGAATAGCCGCGATGCATCACGGCGCGCGAGCAGAAACGAGAGATAGGCGGCCCGCTGCTCGGCTGCGCCTCCGATGGCCGGGTCATCGGCCAGCCACTCCGTCGGAACTTCAGCGACGATCTCGGCCAGTTTCTCATCGGTCAGCAGCGCCCGCAACGGCTCGTCCACCTCTTCCAGCCGCGACGCCCACGGAAGCAGCACGTGGTCACGGATTGATGGAAACGGTTTCTGGCCCTGGAGCGCCACTGGGTCCCAGCTATAGTGAAAGTAGAGTGCGGCACCATGATCGATCAGCCAGAGCTTGCCATGCCAGGACAGAATATTGGGATTGCGGGGAGTACGGTCGGGATTCATGATATAGGCATCGAGCCAGACAATCCGCGATGCCAGCAGCGGGTCAACCGCGCGTATGGACGCGACCTGATCGAACATGAACGCGCCCGGCAGATAGTCCAGCGCGAGATTCAGCCCGGCGCTCGCCTTGAGCGGGACCTGGATTTCAGGGTCACGCTCTGCGCGACCGAATGCCTCATCCAGCTCGACAAAGACCAGCTCTGGCACGGCCAGGCCAAGCGCCCGCCCGATCTCGCCGCCGATGAGTTCCGCGACCAGCGCCCTGGGACCCTGTCCCGCGCCACGAAACTTGACGACATACATTCCGTCGTCGTCCGCCTCGATGATCGCAGGCACCGATCCACCTTCGCGCAGCGGCTCAACATAGCGGGTAGCCACAACCGTACGTAACATGCGTCAACCTGTAACCTGTTCTACAGTTGGTCCGGCTGATTCCAGCGGCTTCGACCTCAGTGCGCTTCATCAAGCGATCAACGGGATAGCCCGGCCAAATGTGTGACGACATTGATAGCGCGCACCATCGAAAGCTGCTCTCCATCGGGACCGGCGCGCCAGTCTACTACTGAATAGCTGGCAGGGTCGATCCAGAACCGGCGAACGCCGCTCAACGGCAGACCAAGCGCGCTACAGAGCAGCACCTTGATCGGCCCGACATGCGCCACCAGCACCACGGTCTCGCCCGCGTGGCGTTCCGCCAACTCGCCCACACTCGCAACCACACGCTGGCGCACCGCGCTGAGCAGCTCGCCCGCTGGCGGAGCGATTGGGCGGCCAGCCGACCACGCGGCGAAACGCTCCGGGTCATGCTGGCGTGCCTCTGCGGCGGTCAGCCTTTCCCACACACCATAGGATTGCTCGCGCAGATCTGGCAGCACGTGCACCGGGAGCCGGGTTCTGGCGGCAATGGTCTCCGCCGTTGCGCTGGCACGCGCCAACGGGCTGGAGTAGATGGCGACAGGAGCGAGGGGAAAGAGCGCATCCGCCAGCAGGCGCGCCTGTGCTTCGCCATACGGCGTCAGCGCCACATCGCTCGATCCGTTGAAGCGATACTCTCGGCTGCCGTCGGCTTCCCCATGTCGTGCAAGAATCAGGCGCACCATTGGCAAGTCGTTCATGCAGGGAAAAGCTCACTAATCTTCAGACTGCGACGAATATGCCGCTTGCCCGTCCCAAGTGTCCACGAGCCAATATCGTCATCGTCCAGCCGCCGCAACGCCAGCAGCGCTGCGCCCACCTCGGGTGGATGCACTGGTGGCCGGAACAGTGCGTGTGGCGCAGCCTGGTGGATGATCTGGCGAAAAGGTTCCGTCACCCACGGCTCAGACTTGAAGACGCTGCCTACCGTCGAGACCGGGAACGTATCCTCCTGCATCGCAAGCATCTCTATGATGGCCCGCGCGCTCTCGCCCAGACGCCTGCCTGCCTCGGCAAAGATGCCCTGCGCGGCGGTGTCTCCCTGCTCGGCCACCTCCCACACCTTGGCGGAAAACGCCGCAATCTCGAATTTGCCAAAGGGCATGCTATCAACCAGCCGGCGCATGTCCTCGGCGCTGTCCACGCCATAGACAACCCGCAGCTCGCGCAGCAGCGGCGATGGCTTCTCGCGCCCATCAAGCATCCGCATGGCAGCGCGGATGGCTTCCAGGCCGATGGCGTACCCGCTACCCGCGTCGCCGAGAATATAATCCCAGCCATCGGTGCGCCAGAGCTCTCCCCTGGCGTTCATCCCCAGACCCGTCGCGCCTGTTCCCGCGATCATGACGACGCCAGCATTCGCCTCGGTTGCCCCTGCCCATGCGCCGACAACGTCGTTCTCGATGATTGTCGGGCCGGTATAGCCTATCGTCCGCATCGCTCGCTGAGGAACGGGCAAATCCAGGTCGGTATCGAACCCGGCAAGGCACATGGTAATCGCCGAAATTTGAGCGAGCGAGAGCCCGGAGGCCTGAATCGCGCCAAGAACGGCCTGGGCGATGTTGGCGCTGGCGGCTTCCATTCCAACGGAGCGCTGATTGGCAGGCCCAGTGGTGGCCATACCGCTGACTCCGACATCCTCTCCCAGCACCACCGCGTTCGTTTTTGTCCCGCCACCATCAACGCCTATGACATAGCGCATGCCGCCCTCCATGATACTTAGCGATTCTTCTCACTCGTTGGCTCTACCTGCCACCTGCCGCGCCTGCTGCACCTGGCATGCTGGTAAACGCATCTTGTATCGCCCGCTCGATCTCTTGCTCATCCACGGATGCGGACGGGCGCCCCTCCGGCGTTGACATCCTGAGCAGCAGCAGATATTCATGGTTGCCATCCCGCCCAGTGATAGGTGAGGCGATCAGCCCAGAGGGGATGAGACGCCTGCCTGCCACATCCGGCGCATCTTCCGCCAGCCATGCCAACAACTCGCGCAACACCCGTCGGTGTACCGCTGGCTCGCGGATCACCCCGCCGCCACGGTCGGCTTCAGCCCGCCCAGCCTCGAACTGTGGCTTCACCAGCGCGACAACCCACCCGTCAGGCATCAGGAGCGTCATAACGCGGGGCAAGACAAGCCGCAACGAAATGAATGACACGTCGATGACAGCGCAGCCCACGCGCTCCGGAAGCGCCTCTAGATGGCGAATATTCGTGCGTTCGAGCACTGTGACCCGAGGATCGTTGCGCAACGTCCATGCCAGTTGGCCATGTCCCACATCAACCGCGTAGATGTGCGCCGCGCCACGCTGGAGCAGGACATCGGTAAACCCGCCCGTTGATGCCCCAACATCCACACAAGTACAGCCAGCGGGGCCAAGTTGAAACGCGTCGAGCGCTCGTTCCAGCTTGAGACCTCCCCGGCTGACGTAGCGCGTCTCGCTCGCGGACCCGGCCAACTCGATAGCGGCATCCACAGGAACCAGCGTCCCGGCCTTCGTTACCGGCTGGCCAGCCACCTTCACCGCGCCGGCCATGATGAGCGCACGAGCGCGCTCCCGGCTCTGAGCAAGCCCTCGCGCCAGCAGCAGCACATCCAATCGCTCACGTGTGGGTCTGGCACGCGCAGGCCCAGGTTCACGCGCCTCTTCGCTCATAGTGTTCGTTCACTTGCCAGAATATCCGTGATGTCGTGTTGAGCATCGTAACATGACATGTGCCAGAAGCATGATATACCCTGGCCATCGGCATCGTAGTTGTTCCATACCATACTTTCGCACATTTCGGGGGGTTTCAGCGAACCGGGCGTCTTTTGCGTTCAGCGCAACGAGGCGAGCAATCTCAAGGCATTCTTATGCTCGGGAAAACCAGAGGTCGGTGTCCATCAGGGTGATGTAGTCGCCTTCAACCGTATAGAGGCCCTCCTGATACGCCATCAAGCCATCGAGATCATACGAGATCACGCGCATCCAGAGATCGAAATCTGCCCTGACAATCACCGTCGGGGATGGGTGAGGGCCGCGCGACGTCTGAATCTCACCCCCGGCAATCACTACGTGGCAGATGCCTTGCTCCCGGCCAGAGAACTCGTATTGCAGAACGACAGAGCGGTCGCCAGCCGCAGCGGGTAGAAAGCTCATCTTCATGGCACGTAAATACTCATCAATCGAATCAATCGCCACTGTATCCATCCTCCCCGCTGCCCTTCCCGGCGCCAGTATAGCTACAGAACGGTATCCGCCCGCGCTTCTTCAACGCTACAACGCGTGAGCCATTCCCACAAGTGCCTATGAGGAAGCCTCGCTTCAAGGTGCCATGGTATCATAGGTGCACACGCTTGTGTATGTCGGACGCAACAGAAAGGCGCTAACATCCTGGAGAGCCACGACGCGACAACCAACGGCACGCCGGTTGGCGGGCGACTCATCTTGCGCACTGATGGGGCCTCACGAGGCAACCCAGGGCCAGCCGCCGCCGGGATCGTGATCGAGCGCGAGGACGGCGCAATCCTCTCGAAGCTCGGCGAGTATCTGGGTACCATGCCGAATAATCAGGCGGAGTATCGTGCGCTCATCATGGGGCTTCGTCTCGTTGCCCAATTTCACCCTTTAGCAGTCGATGTCTACATGGATAGTGAGCTGGTCGTGCGCCAGATGACCGGGGTATATCGGGTGCGTGATGCCGCCCTTCAAGGGCTCTACCAGGAGGCGATGGCGCTGGTCCGGGCGCTGCCCCGCGTCACCTTTACGCACGTGCGACGCGCGCAGAATGCGCTGGCCGACAGGCTGGCTAATCAGGCGCTCGATGCACAGCAGCGCGAGGCGCGACAGCAGGGCGGCTGAATATCAATAGATGTGCCGCGGCTCGCATGAGAGGAAGATATGTCAGAGGCTCCCCGCAAAACGGCGCTTGCCTGGCTCCCCACGCGAACCAAAGCAGCGGGACCGACGACGCCGAAGAGCCGGTTGCGGCGATTGGCCGTTATCGCTCTGGTGGCCCTGGTGGTGTTGGTCAGCCTCTCTGGCTTTACATTATGGCGGCTGAGCACCACCGTCACCAATTTTCCGGGCGCACACTTCAATCAGGGCAAGAACGCCGTCTGGCTGGAACATACCTGGGCGGGAGACATCCACAGCGGCGCGGAGTTCGACGCCCTGGCGGCACAGTTGGAACACGAGCAGATTCGCTATGTCTACGCGCATGTCGGGCCAATGCGGAGCGACGGCAGCATCCCAGACTCGCTGGCTCCGGAAGCAGCCACGCTCTCAGCACAGCTTCATGCTCGCCTGCCAAACGTCAGAGTGCTGGCCTGGATAGGCCAGTTGGAGGCGGCCAGCGGTCAGCCTGCAGATACAACCGTGAACCTCGCGCAACCACAAGTGCGCGCGGGCATCGTCAATACTGCCGTCCACTTCGTGCGTGCTGACGGCTTCGACGGAATTCACTACGACATCGAGCCGATTACCAACAACAATAGCCACTTTCTCGACCTGCTGACCGAGACACGCGCCGCCTTACCCCCAGGGGCAATACTCTCCATCTCGGCGCAGAAATGGGCGCCGAACGCCCACATCGCCGACTGGGCATACGGGCTAGGCAAGGCAAACGCCTGGTGGACCTCATACTACTATTCACGTGTGGCGGAATACGTCGATCAACTCGTCGTGCTGACCTATAACACCGCGATGCCCACCACAGAACTCTATCAACTGACGGTGAAGCAGGAAACGGCCAACATCCTGGATGCTGTGCGCGGTGGGCACCATATCCCCGAAGTGCTTATTGGCGTGCCCACGTATGACGGCAATGACTTCTGGTTCCGCGGTACCTCCGAGAACATGGAATCCGCGCTGGAAGGCGTCACCGCCGGACTCAACAGCGACCGGAACACAACGCCTTTCGTCGGCGTGGCCGTCTATCGCCTGGCAACCACCGACCAGCATGAATGGGCCACCTACGACCGTCTCTGGCTGGGCAAGTAATCCGCGCACTCCTAGCCAGCAGGCGGTACTTTTCTCCCGCGGCTATGCGCCTCACCGGCATCTGTGCGAACCTTTCCAACGAGCGGACAGCACAGATGAGCGGAGACTCATGGCATGCGCGCCGGGTGATCGGTTCGGTGCGCGTTGTGCGAGGTGGAGCATGGGCCGGACATCAAATGGCTTCCCTGACGATGACCATCAGCAACTCCAGAACGGCGCCGTATCGGATGCGGCCACCAGCCGGCACTACTCGCTCGCGGATCACCAGAGCGAAGACGCCGACGACATTGATGAGACCGATATTCGCGCGGTGGTCGCGAAAGACTACTCAACACGCCGGTTGCCCGCCATTACCGATACCCATCAATCACCTGTCATCGTTCCTGGCAGCGGTGTCTCAATGGGCAGGCCATTCATCAAGCGACGCGAACACCCATTAACGTTGCGTGTCACCGTCCTGACGCTGATGATCTGCATTCTGGTAACAGGCATATTTACCATCTCGCCGCTGGCCGCAGATGGCGCCGCGAGTGGGGTGACCGCCTTCCAGACCCTGGCTGGGTCGCTGAGCCGGAATGGCCAGCCGAGCTACTTCTATTACACGACCGTCGAGGGAGACTCAGCCGAAAGCATCGCCAGGAAATTCCATGTGCAGCTTGGCGGCATCTACAAGTTGAACAATCTGTACGCGGGTGAAGAAATCTCCATCGGAATCGCCTACAAGATTCCAGAAGATCCCAACTATGGCAAAGGCTACACGCCACGCACCATCCCGTCACTCTCAGCCGCCAACTTCGGCAACAAGCGGTTTGGGCCGAACTGGTGGAATTCGATGGCAGGCATCAATATCCCCAGCGATTCACCGTGCGCCCCGGATGGCGGCAACAATCCGCTGGGCTACCAGCTTACCGCGCCGAACTGGAATGCCCGCTGGGTGCGAGGCTTCATCGTCTACGGCACCTGGGTGTACCATACAGGCGCGGACCTGGCGGCGCCACGCGGCAACCCCATCCATGCCGCGCAGCAAGGACAGGTGATCTGGGCTGGATACGACGCGACGAACGGCCTGGGATGGTCGGTGAAAATTGACCATTGCCACCATCTCTCCACCGTCTACGGCCACATGGATAAGCTGCTCGTCAAAACCGGCCAATACGTTGTTCAGGGGCAGCCTATCGGCCTGGAAGGGTCCACTGGCAACTCGACTGGCCCGCATCTGCACTTCATGGTCGAGTGGAACAACATGTGGCTCGATCCGACGCTGTATTTTGCCAGCACCTACACCATCACGCACTACGTGTCGCCATAGCCCTTCTGCATGGCATATTCAGCAGCACAGGGAGCACGGCTATACTGGCAACATACGACGGGAGTCAGCCGTAAATATGCCAGTGGGTACGCGTTCCTGTCGTTCGGAGGGATGAGACTGGTTCATGGCCGAAGAAGTTGATTATTATGCCGTTCTGGGACTCCCTCCCGATGCTGACGATGTGACGATTCGATTGGCCTACCGGCGGCTGGCACGACGCTACCATCCCGATATCGCGGGAGAAGAGAGCCTGCCGCTGATGCAGATGCTCAACCTGGCGTACCAGACGTTGAGCGATCCAGAGCGACGCCGCCTCTATGATGCCAGCCGCCCAGTGCCACCCCCAGCCGAGCCGCGACCGAGCGCACAGCGTCCGTCCCCACGCCCGCCCACACCCGAAGCCCGCCGCGCGGGAACATCGAGCGCCAGCGCTGGCCCGCTCCGCCGCATTGCGCTGCTGGATGACAGCCAGGCCAGCGCCATCGTTTCCATCGCTATGACACGCGATGGCGCAATCGCCGCCACCGGGCATATTGACGGCCAGATCTCGCTCTGGCACGTTGCCCAGGATCACCTCGCAACCCGACTGACATTGGGCACGCCAGGGCAGGCGGGCACGCTGGGCGAGGTGCGCATCTCCGCCGATGGGACGCTGCTGACGGCGTGGGGATTCGCCCTCGGACTCCGCGTCTGGCATGTAGCGGAGGGTGCGGTACGCTGGTCGAGCCGCATGAACGCCCCGTCGGGTCTGATGGATGCTGTCTTTCTGCCACATCCCGCCGGATTGCTGCGTCTGGCGCTGCCCGACGCTCCTCCGGCCCTGGCTGATAGCGACCCCTTCTATTGGGCGGATAGTGGCCGGCGAGGCACCGCCATCTATACGCGTCCGCTGCCAGCCAGCGGCCCGATCAACCCAGCCTGGGCCACGCCGCTCCGCTGCGACGAGGTGCCCGCTCGCCGTAACGCGCGGAGCGTGGCCATGCCCTGGCAGGTTCGCGAGCGCGTGCTCTCCGCTGATGGGCGTCGCCTGCTCACCTTCTCCACTGGCAAACCCGAGGGCAGACCTCGCGCGCAAATCCTGCGCCTGTGGGACCTCGAAGCACGCTCACGCCGGGGAATGGTCGAACCGCGGCGCATCGCGGAGATGAGCGAGCCTGACGGCAGACTCACCTTTCCGCTGGCAACGACACCCAGCCTTGCCTATGTCGCCCTCGCGGATTTTCTGGGCCACATGCAGATACGCTCGCTCGATGGGCGCATACGCCGGAGCATTACCACTGGCGCCGTACCGCTCGACGCCTTCGCCGCGCTGACGCCGGACGCCGGGCTGCTGGCGGTTGCCCATGGCCAGCGCCTCGATCTCTGGGAGACGCGCACCGGCCAACACCAGCAAAACTGGCAGCTACCCGTCCCGATCTCCGCGCTGGGTTTCGCGCCCGCCGCTCACCCGGTGCTGATGCTCGGCCTCTCCAACGGCATGACGGAGCTATGGGGATAGCGGGCAGGCATAATATATGCCCGCTGGCAACGGCCGTCTCATGAATGATAGAGTAAACAGAGAGGTCCGCATGCGCAGAGCCGTCGCTGGCCTGTGCGCGATACCAGATAGCGACGGAAGGAGCAAACGCAATGGCAAATGGCAACCATGCTGGCGGCGAGAAGCCCAAGATTCTCGGGCAGCCGCACGAGATGAGCGACGAAGAGGCAGAGGGCATCGCCCAGATGATCCAGGAAGCCCAGCACTCCGCCCGCCAGCAAACGATTCCGCGCGAAGACCTCGCCGAGAGCGCCACTACCACAATGGCGCCTGAGGTCGAGCGCATCGTTGCAGCCAGCCATGTGCGCGATATCCTGCGCAAGTTCAACCGCGATTTTCTCTACAGCCAGGGACGATTCGACGAGTATGACGGCGGCCTGCTGCTCAAATGGGGCGATGGCTACTCACGCAAGCACATCTGGATTACCGTCGAAGGCGATAACCTGGTCTTTGAGACGAGCCACGAGCGCTCCTGTGGCAAGAGTGTCTGTGCCAATGGCCACCACAGCTACCCGCCAAATCTCTGGCAGGACCCACGCGTCATCAACGAAGAGCTGGCGGAGCAGTTCCGCCGCCCGGTACACGAGCGCACCGACGATTGACGATTTGATGTATGGAGGTATCCCGGCGCGGGAGGGAAGTCAAAGGCGCAGACAGGAAGTGAACAGGGGTATGGAGGAGCACAGCACGCCACTGATACTGCTCGATACTGACCTCTTTTTCGTCGTCAAGGTGCGCACGACACTGCAACACGCGGGATATGAGGTTCAGACGGCGCGCACGCTGACGGATTTCACCCGCCGGCTGGCGGAACATCCTCCCGCGCTGGCACTGGTGAACACCGCCATAGCGGGCGTGGATTGGCGCGAGGCGATTGCGACGGCACGGGCGGCGGAGATCCCCGTCATCGCGTTCGGCTCGCATGTGGACCTGGAGACGCAGCAAGAGGCGCGTCTGGCGGGGGCTACCCGTGTCATCGCCAATTCGCGGCTGGCGGCTGATCTGCCGGAGATCGTGGCCCGTACTCTGCGGAAACCGCCACAGAGACCCAATGCCGCATCGGACAACACAGTCTCGGCTGGCAACGATGCCCCCCAGCAGGAGGCTCCATCACCCGAGGCGAGAGATCCGTAATCGTTTGGCAACTATTCGCGTGTGTTGCTGAATCCGCTGGATTCGGCTGACTATTTCGCATGTCAGGAGGGCATCCGAAGAGATGAGCATTACCGCACAGACCGACCCCGACACGCTGCAGCAGTGGCACGAACTGGCCCAGCAGCTACGAGTGGATAGCATTCGTTCCACGACCAAAGCGGGATCAGGTCATCCAACATCATCCATGTCAGCGGCTGATTTGATGGCCGTGCTGATGAGCAGGTATCTCCGCTATGACTTCGCGAACCCCAAGAACCCGAACAACGATCACCTCATCCTCTCGAAAGGGCACGCCTCGCCGCTGCTCTATTCGATATACAAAGCAGCGGGCGCTATCTCCGACGAGGAGTTTCTGACGCTACGCCAGCGTGGCAGCCGCCTGGAAGGACATCCGACGCCCGTGCTGCCCTGGGTGGATGTAGCGACCGGCTCACTCGGCCAGGGTTTACCCATCGGCGTCGGCGTGGCCATTGCGGGCAAATATCTCGACAAGCTGCCCTATCATGTGTGGGTGGTGCTCGGCGACAGTGAGATGGCCGAAGGCTCAATCTGGGAGGCGCTGGAGCTTGCGGGCTACTATCAACTCAACAATCTGGTCGGCATTCTTGATATGAATCGCCTCGGCCAGCGCGGCGAGACGATGCTCGGCTGGAACGGCGACGCTTACGCCGCCCGCGCCAAAGCGTTCGGCTGGCATGCCATCGAGATCGACGGTCACGACCTGGGACAGATCAACGATGCGTACCAGGAGGCGCTGCAACAGTCCAACCAGCCGACGCTCATCATCGCGCGAACGGTGAAGGGGAAGGGATTCTCCGAGATCGAGAACAAGAACGGCTGGCACGGCAAAGCGCTGCCGAAAGACATGGCTGAGAGGGCTTATGCCGAGCTTGGCGGCGAGCGGAATATCGTCATCAAGGTGCAAGCGCCTGAGCCGCTCGAACCAGCGGCACGCCCAAAGACCGAAGCGCTACAACTGCCATCCTATCCCAGCGGCACGCCAGTCGCCACCCGCTCCGCCTATGGCGACGCGCTCAAGGCGCTCGGGGCGGCGCGCTCCGATATCATCGGCCTGGATGGCGAGGTCAGCAACTCGACCTATTCGGAGACGTTCGCCAAAGCGTTTCCCGAGCGCTTCTTCGAGCAGTACATCGCCGAGCAGCAGATGACCGCGACGGCGGTTGGCCTGCAGGCGCGCGGCTATGTGCCATTCGCTTCCACGTTCGCGGCGTTCTTTACCCGCGCCTACGACTTCATCCGCATGGCGGCTATCTCGCGCGCGAACATCCGTCTCTGCGGCTCGCACGCGGGCGTCTCCATTGGCGAAGATGGACCGTCGCAGATGGCGCTCGAAGACCTGGCGATGATGCGCGCTGTGCATGGCAGCACGGTGCTTTATCCGTGCGACGCGAACCAGACGGCGCAACTGGTGGCTGAGATGGCCAACCAGCAGGGCATCGTCTACATGCGCACAACCCGCGAGAAGACGCCGATTGTCTACGGCCCCGAAGAGAAGTTCCCGATCGGTGGCAGCCGGGTGCTGCGCCAGTCCGGCAACGACCAGGTGACCGTGGTTGGCGCTGGCATCACCTTGCATGAGGCGCTGAAGGCATGTGAGACGCTCAAAGGCGAGGGCATCAACATCCGCGTGATCGACCTGTACTCGGTCAAGCCGGTGGATGTGCGCACACTGCGCGAGGCAGCCGCCGCGACTGGCGGGCGCATCGTGACGGTGGAAGATCACTGGCTGGAGGGCGGCGTTGGCGCTGCCGTGCTGGACGCTTTCGCCGGAACCGACGAGCAGCAGCCCGATACGCACCAGACGACGGTGATCAAGCTGGGCGTGCATCATATGCCCGACTCCGCCACGCCCGATCAGGAGCTGGAAGAGGCTGGCATCAACGCCGACGCAATTGTCGCGGCAGTCAAGAAGCTGCTCCGCAAGTAGGACGACCGTCTCACAATGACGCCACGCCCGCTCTACGCGAGATGTGTAGGGCGGGCGATTCTTCTCGATCCCATACCAAATCCGCGTGGGATGGTGTCGGCTGACCTCTCCCCTTATCTCTCCATGACGGGGGGCCGGAGACAAAGGGAGTTGTTGTGACAAGATGGCGTGACACCCAGGCAGTGTGCCACACTGGTGTGGGCATAGCCGCCTATTTGCTGGCAGCCGGATTATCGAGATAGCCGAACATCTCGCCATCCGGGTTGCCGGGATGCGGACCCACGATCATACCCACCCGGCGCATGACATTCGCCGAGCGCTCGTTCTCGCGGAAGCAGACACTGGTGATGCGCTGCAGCTTGAACGACTCGAAGGCATAGCGCACAACCTCGGTGGTCGCCTCCTTCATGATGCCCATATCCCACCACTCCCGCTTCAGTCCATAGAACAACTCGATCTCAGGCGTCGCCATGGCTCCCCGATCGAGAAGGTAAAACTGCAGCCCGACGACGCCGACAAACGCACCCGTGGCCCGCAACACGATTGCCCATTCTCCGAAGCCTTCCCATTCATGCTGAGCGATGCGATACTCGAAGCGAGGACGCCATTCTTCCAGCGTCCGGGCGCGCTTGCCACGTCCTGGCGTTGTTGCAAAGCCCATCATCGGAAAGACATCAGGATGCGCCATCATCTCTACGAAATCGGGCAGGTCACCCATTTCCAATGGGCGGAGTATCAGGCGCGTTGTCTCAAGCGTTGTCACACGATCTCCTTTCAGAGCACCCTTGCCAGCAACTCAAACAAGCGGTCACACTCCTCGCGGGTGTTGTACAGGTGCGGTGAGACACGAATGGCGTTGCCGCGCTGGCTGACGTAGACGCCCTCCGCGGCAAGCCGCTTGCCGAGATCCGATGGAATCGGCGTACTGGAGCGCAGGCCGATGAGATGCCCCACGCACCGCTCGCCCGGAACGGCTTCGAGTCCGACCTGGCGCGCCCTCTCCTCGATGTGGCTCGTCAGCTCGCGCAGCGTCGCCGCAATCTCATCCACGCGCCACGCAAGAATCTGGCGAAGCGACGCGATGGCGACAGGCAGCAGCGCGAAATTGGACCGCTCGCCCATATCGTATCGCCGCGCGCCCGGCTGAAAGGTATCGCGATACGCGACCAATCCGTTGAAATCTTCGCTCGCCTCGCGGGTAATCCAGTTTGCCTCCAGCGGCCGTCCCTCGCGCCTGTGAGGAGCAGCGTAAAGAAAGCCCAGGCTATACGGGCCGAGGAGCCATTTATATGTGACGGCAGCGAGAAAGTCCGGCTGCGCGTCTTTCACCGAGAGCGGATGGGCCCCCACCGACTGCGCGCCATCCACCACCAGCGCCGCGCCGACCGCCCGTGCCCGCTCACCGATGCGCGGCAAATCCACCAGGCTGCCGTCGGTCCAGTGGCAGTTTGGCACGGCGACGACGGCGGTACGCTCATCAATGTGCGATAGCAGGGCCGTCGTCCAATCGTAGTCAGGCGGGCGCGGCACCGTCACGACGGAAGCACCTGTCTGCGCGGCCAGATCGCGCCAGGGGTAGACATTCGAGGGGAACTGGTCTTCCAGCAGCACGATAATCTGCCCGCGCTGAACGGGGATATTGGCCGCCGCGATACCGATGCCATAGCTGGCGGACGGGATGATCGCAACGCCATCCACATCGCCGCCGATCAGCTCGGCAAAGAGGCTCCGTGCGGTCTCCGCCTCAGT